>NZ_JBWYIZ010000005.1:0-168523 GCF_056779995.1 Acinetobacter sp. ANC_7504
GTGTGGGGTTACCCATGTGAGAGTAAGTCATCGCCAGCTCATTATTCTAAACACCTCCTTCAATAGAAGGGGGTGTTTTTTTATATCAAAAAATTGAAATAAAGAATTAAATATAAAGGGAAATGTATCTTAGAACTCACTGATAAAGATTTTTATATAGTGAGAAACTAATAATAAAAGCCTTCATCAAATCTTCATTGATCTGTCAGAGGAATGACACCATCATGCCGTTTAATCATGAGTCCTTAATTAAGTGATACATATGGATTTATGAACAAGACACTTTTAAGCACAGTGGTATTGTCATTTTTAGCCCTTAGCGGTTGTAATGATTCTGATGATAAGATTACCTCAGATCAACAAAATCAGATAAAGGAACCTACACTTGTTTCATTTGCAAAGCTTGATGTAGCTACCTATGCCGATGGACCAGATTCGGGACTTTATGTTAAAGGTGCAAATGGTATTTATCCACCATTTAAAGGTCAGCCAGTTCAAGGATTTTCTGGGGCATTAAAAAATGCTGATGGAACGTATCTTGTAATGTCTGATAATGGATTTGGGGCACAAGATAACTCAGCAGACTACCTATTACGTCTTTATAATATTTCAGTAGATTTTAGAACTGCTAAGACCAACTCAAATAACGTTAAAGTACTGTCTCATATACAGCTTCGTGATCCGAATAAGTTAGTACCGTTCAAAATTGTCAATGAGAGTACGCCAGAACGCCTTTTAACAGGTGCTGATTTTGATCCGGAATCTATACAGCGTGATAAAAATGGTGATATTTGGATCGGAGATGAATTCGGTCCATTTTTACTGCATTTTAGTGCTGATGGTGTCTTAAAGAGTGCTCCGATTGCATTGCCTCATCCTGAAAAAGAAGGAGAGGAGCTTCGATCTCCACAAAATCAACTTCATCAAAGTGCGGCTGAAATAGAAAATGCGCTCGTGCAAAGAAGTGGTGGATTTGAAGGCATGGCTATTTCTCCAGATGGTCAATATTTATATCCAATGCTGGAAAAACCATTAAGCAAGAATGCGCAAAGACATTTATTAATTTCAAAATTTGATATTGCTAAAAAAGCATATACAAATGACCATTACTATTTTGAGCTCGACCCTAAAGCAACAGCAATTGGTGATTTCCAGTTATTTACTCAAAATGAAGGTATTGTAATTGAGCGTGATGATACTGAAAATAATATTGGTGGTTTTAAGAAATTAGTTCGAATACAACTGAATGAACCGAAGCAGTTGGTTAATAAGATGGACTTGGTCAATTTAATGGATATTGCGAATCCAAATTTATTATATGGTACGCCACGTGAGGGCGATATTATGACGGGTGAGCGTTTCGGTTTTCCATTCTTTACCATTGAAGATATTGTGATTGAAGGACCTGATTTAATCACAGTGTTGAATGACAATAATTTTCCAGGTTCAAGTGGACGTAATGCAAAACTTGCAGATGATAATGAAATTATTCAGATTAAATTAGACAAAAAGTTATATTAATTGTTCGAGACCTCATGGATTTTGATCTATGAGGTTTTTTATTAAAATAAGTGAAAAATATCATAATGAAATAAGTACTTTAATAAATTCGTATTTGAGCGAGATATCATCATTACTCACCAATAAAATGATGGAAACACTGATTTTCATAAGTCAAACTAACTTTGGTCTAATGCGATATTTAGATAAAAAGCCTAATTTTGATTGGATTTTAGACTAACGTTCAATTTTTATTAACACAGAATTATGTGAAATTTACCTCACAGACTTTAAGCACACGATTTTGATGCGTCGCTCACAACAATTAAATTCAAAGTTGGTTGGATCGTGCTTAAAGATTATTGAAATACGATCTCTCACAGGAGGTGAGGAATGTCACAGCAAGCAATGAACGTCAATAAAATTATTGACCATGCTAAATTCACACCATTTCACTTCAATGTTGTCGCTTGGTGTTTACTCATTATCCTGTTTGATGGTTATGACTTAGCAATTAATGGCGTAGTTTTACCATTATTGATGGATGAATGGGGTTTAAGTGCTGTTCAAGCAGGCATGCTCGCAAGTACTGCACTTGCAGGGATGATGTTTGGCGCAATGATTTTTGGTTCTTTAGCAGATAAGATTGGCCGTAAAAAAGTCATTATGATCTGTATTATTTTATTCAGTGGATTAACCTTTGCGGGTGGTTTTGCATCCAATCCAACTGAGTTCGGTATTTTGCGTTTCTTGGCAGGTTTAGGGATTGGTGGTGTTATGCCAAACCTTGTGGCTTTGACCTCAGAATATGCACCTCAAAAAATGCGTAGCACCTTGGTAACCACTATGTTTAGTGGTTATGCGGTAGGTGGTGTGATGGCTGCATTGTTAGGTTCATGGTTTACACCAAGTTTTGGTTGGGAAATCATGTTCTTTATCGCAGGTATTCCATTACTTTTACTTCCAATTATTTGGAAATTCTTACCTGAGTCTTTAACTTTCATCGTAAAAGAAAATCGTCAGGAAGAAGCTCGTCAAATTGTGGCGAAGATTGAACCTAAAATAAAAGTTGAGAAAGATACAACTTTCGAGCTTGATCAAGTAGATGAGCCTGAATCGGCAACTGTTGTGAGCTTGTTCCGTCGTGGTCGCGCTGTAAATACATTGTTGTTCTGGGTTGCATTCTTTACATGCTTATTAACCATGTACGCTCTCAGCAGCTGGTTACCGAAATTGATGATGGCTGCGGGCTACTCAATGGATAATAGCTTAATGTTCATGATGGTCATGAATGTTGGTGCGGTAGTGGGGATCGTTGGCGGTGGTATCTTGGCAGACCGTTACCATTTAAAACCTGTATTGATGTTCTTGGGTTTAATGGGTGCGATTGTGATGAGCTTAATGGGCTTCCAGTCGAATATGCTGTTACTTTACATCTTGGTGTTCTTGGCAGGTGCTGCATCGATTGGTTCACAGATGTTGTTATACAGCTACGTAGCTCAGTACTATCCATTGGCAGTTCGTTCAACAGGGATTGGCTGGTCATCTGCGATTGGTCGTATGGGAGCAATTGTTGGTCCAATCTTGATTGGTGGCTTATTAGGGATGAACTTACCAGCGCATTTTAACTTTATGGCAGTAGGTTTACCTGTGTTGATTACCGCAATTGCAGTGGCTCTGATTATGAATGAAAGTGAATCTGAAAAGATTGGTTCAAGTCAGCCAAGTATTGCCAAAGCTTAAATAATTGAATGATTTAAAAGCCTCCGTAAGGGGGCTTTTTTATTAAAGTAGCAGGAGCTAATATAATGATAATATTTAAAATTATTATCATTGATATGGAAAAAGATTGGATAGATTATGTTGTGGCTTTAAGTAATACATTAACACCTTTGCTAGTTTTAGCATTAACTGGCGTTGGATGGCATATAAAAAATAATGTCGAAAAAAATACAGATTTAGAATTAAAAAATTTAGTACGCATTAAAGAGTTAGAAGATAAATTACATGTAGATAGAATTGAAACATATAATTTATTATTAGAGCCGTTCATCATTATGTTCACAAGTGATGCTATCTTTAATTCAGATCCAAAATATAAGGGAAAGACTAAGGATCAATTAAGTATCGGAAGAATGCTGAGTGTAGACTATCGTAAAATTGCTTTTAAGCTTTCATTAGTTGCTGATGATTCGGTAATTCGTGCTTACAATGCCTTGATGCAGCATGCTTATTCTTATAACAAGATGAAAGATAATTCCCCTGAGCATGTGTTAGTTCAAACATCAGTCTGGATTTCTTTGTTATCTGAAATGTTATTGGCAATTAGAAAAAGCATGGGTAATGCTTCGACTGAATTAGATAATTGGGAAATGATAGAATGGTTTATGTCTGATTCAGCAGAAATGAAAGACTTATATTTATCTACTCAAACTAAATGAAAAAACGAATTTTTCATTATGGAACAAGACATGAAACTTAACTCATTCTCCCCAATCCCTGACGATGATAGCGAACTTCATCTTCCTGAACTCATCTATTGGGCTTCATTAGGCGAAATCACAGAAGTTGAAACAGCTTTAAACAACGGAGCTGATGTAAACCAAATTGATGATGAAGGTTATAGCGCACTTCAAGCAGCCGCAGAGAATGGGTACTTAGATGTAGTACAACTGCTAGTCGCAAAAGGTGCAAATGTTGCTTACAAAGGTCAATTTACTGCATTAGAACTCGCTGAAATGGCAGGCGAGCAAGAAATCGTAGATTACTTAAAAAGTCTGTAAAACATACAAAATAAAACCCCTAAAAAGGGGTTTTAATCTTTTAAGACTGCGTCAATTCTTTATAAATGGCTTCATTAAATGCAGGAATATCATCAGGACAACGTGAAGTAATGAGCGGCCAACCGCCAGTATTACAACGATGCACCTCTTCATCGACCCATTTACCGCCTGCATTTTCTAAATCAATTTTTACTGACTTATAAGACGTCAGATTTTTATCTTTGATACGTTGCGCATCAATTAATGTCCAAGGCGCATGACAAATAGCTGCGATTGGTTTTTGATGGTCAGCAAAAATTTGAATCAATTTTTGAACCTGTGGATGAATTCGCAAGTTATCCGCATTCACCGTTCCCCCAGGAATAATCAGGATGTCATAGTCATTTGCGATGACTTCATCGAAGCTTAAATCAGGTTGAACTTGATCAGAAGGCTCTTGATCCCCAACCACAGTCTGAACAGATTTCTTTTCTTCAGCAGCATGATAGGTTTCAATCCCTTTTGATTTTAAAAATGCTAAGGGTTTGATTAATTCATCTTTTTCAACACCAAAATTTGCAGTAATAAATAAAGCTTTTGCCATGTTCACATCCTCAATCTTTAAAATTTTGTATGCAAGCCGTTTGCACTAGGCTATTCCGTATTGTAGGAACAGCATAAGTTGCTTGCACTTTGGAAATTACAGTCAGAGTTGTTGCGTGACACACTTTAAAACTAACAAATGGAATGCATGAAAGTGTTGTGAAAGCGAAAAAGCATGATGAATAATTGTTTTACAAGCGTGACAACGTGTAGTGTGCTTAAAAAATTCTACGTCTAAGAAAAAGAAAAGCCCATCTTCCTGATGGGCTTTTCTTCGTATCGGCTGCTTTTAGGTATAACTCCTGTCGTACCTCACGTCCTGATGCTCAAACTTATTATTGTTGTTTTTTGTTTGGGAAACTTCCTGTTTCCTGATGGTTTAAGAATAGTGCAGTGTCGTTGATATGCATAGCCGACAATGGAAGAGATGATTGTAGGATAATGCTTACAAAACAATCTAAGTGATTCATTTATCGTTCAATAGATCAATTTAGCGTTGTAAATTTTCACGAATGAATTGATCACTGTATTTTACCAGCTGATCTAATGCAGGTTGCTCAACAGGGTAGTGCCCGCCATTTTGTAAACTCATCACACGATAAGGTACTTTCAACTGTTTCAAAACAGGTTGGCTCAATTTTAAAGGAGTCCATTGATCCTGTTCAGGTTGAGTCAGTAACACAGGTGCTTGATTAAACTGAGTCAAAGGATATGGTTTTTGGTAATGCATATAGCTGTTTAAAAATTCCACGCTCATGCTATTACCTGCAGATGTTTTGTCTGCCAACATGATGCGTAAGGCTTCAGGGTCATTGGTGAGTTTTGACATCTTTGAAACCAAGGACATAGGTAAGGTGATTTGCTTCAAAGGGGTATGCGCTACTGCTTTCATACTTGGCAAAAGAATAGGGCTTAGAGAACTAAAACGCATAGTTCCTTTTTGAACGTCTTTAAATTCTTGATCGAGAAACGTCATTCCGATGATGCCATCGACATGTTGATTCTGTATGGCCACATGTAGCGTGAGCATTCCACCTGCTGAGAGTCCATAAAGGAAAATAGGACGATCATCTTTTTGCGCTTGTTCGTTCACAAAATCATTGACCAATTTCACCCAATGATCATAACGAATTTCTTTTTTTGAAGGATATTGTGTCAGACCATAACCGGGTAAATCCAATGCGAAGGTTTCATACCCTTTTTGGGCAAGTGGACGCCCAAGAATTAAACTCATCTGACGACCATTTGTACCTACGCCATGTAATAAAATGACTTTGGCTGGCGCTTTAGTATTGGGATAAGCATCGACATGTACACGGTAATCATTCCAACTCCAGTAGTACTCATGTGGTTTGTTTTGGTCATTGATACGAAACTTCGAAGGGAGTCTTTGTTGTAATTGTTGCCAAGCTGCTTGTTGCTGGTAAGACTGTGGAATTTTAGTTTGAGTCCAAGCCAAATTGGAAATTAATAAAGCCATCATGGTGGCAACGGTTGTGAGTATTATTTTGAGCACGATTAAACGCCTTTCGTTTTTTTCAAACACTATAAAAATGAAAAGCAACTTTGTTTATTACCCAAATCATCAGTCGTAAAGGAATCGAGTCAATTGCTAAGCTCAAGTTACTGAAATTAAATGCATATTATTTTTTGTTTAGATTTGGTTGTATGTTAAGTGTACACAACTAGGTCTTAGGTCATCAGTGATGAATAGAAAATTTAAGCAGTTGTATTTGATTGTTTTTTAATCAAGCAAGTTGAGTTGAATTCATGGTAAAATGATCGGCTTTCATCTTTGATCTAATTTTTGATCTTCCATCTGCCAGCCGAGAATTGCTAGCCATGTCTACTGCTTATACCGCTCAGACTGCGCCAAAAGCGTTGTTTGATTACGACAAATATTGGGCGTCTTGTTTTGAACCCGCGCCTTTTTTGCCGATGTCACGCGAGGAAATGGACCAACTCGGTTGGGATAGTTGTGACTTTATTTTTGTTTGTGGTGATGCTTATATCGATCATCCATCATTTGTAACCGGTATCATTGGCCGTGTGCTTGAAGCGCAAGGTTTCCGTGTTGGTATTATTGCCCAACCAGACTGGACGAATGTTGAAGCATTCCGTGTACTTGGTAAACCAAATATTGCTTGGGGCGTATCGGCAGGTAACATGGACTCTATGATCAACCGTTATACGGCTGACCGTAAGATCCGTTCAGATGATGCTTATTCTCCAGATAACCAACCGAATAAACGTCCTGACCGTGCAGCAACAGTCTATTGTCAACGTTGTCGTGAAGCGTTCCCTGATGTTCCTGTTCTGCTAGGCGGTATCGAAGGCTCATTACGTCGTATTGCGCATTATGACTATTGGTCTGACAAAGTTCGTCGTTCTATTTTAATGGATTCAAAAGCAGATCTATTGATGTATGGTAATGGTGAACGCTCAATCATTGAAGTGATGCACCGTCTAGCCAAAGGCGAAAAAATTACAGACATTACTGATGTTCGTGGTACTGCATTTATTATTAATAAGCATAACCGTGCAGCAAAAGCCAAGTTTGTTGAGATCGCATCAAATGATGTCGATACCATAGGCCGTGTTGATCCAATCATCAATCCATATGTGATGACCGAAGATATTGATGGCTGTGAAATTGAGAAAGACAAAGGCAACAGCTTAACGCAGTATCAGAATTTCCAAAAAGAAGTGGTCAGCAATCCGATTGTTCGTGAAGGCGACAATTTGGATGCAGATACGCAAATCGTGCAGTTACAGCCATCATCTAAGGCGATTAAGCATAAGTTGCCACCACGTGAATTGGCTGTGATTCGTCTACCTTCTTTTGAAGAAGTTGCCAATGATCCAGTGCTTTATGCCCATGCAAACCGTATTTTGCATCTAGAAACCAATCCAGGGAATGCGCGCGCACTCGTGCAGAAGCATGGTGAGCGTGATGTCTGGATTAATCCACCGCCAATCCCACTAACCACAGAAGAAATGGATTATGTGTTCGACTTGCCTTATGCACGTCTACCACATCCATCTTATGGAGATGCGCGTTTCCCAGCGTTTGACATGATCAAATTCTCCGTGAACATCATGCGTGGTTGTTTTGGTGGTTGTACCTTCTGTTCGATTACGGAGCATGAAGGTCGAATTATTCAAAACCGTTCTGAAGAATCGATCTTACGTGAAGTTGAAAAGATTCGTGATACGGCGCCAGGCTTTACAGGTATTATTTCGGACTTAGGTGGTCCGACAGCCAATATGTATCGTTTGGCATGTAAAGATCCAGAAATTGAAAAGAACTGTCGTAAGCCATCGTGCGTGTTCCCAGGTGTTTGTCAAAACTTGCATACTGATCACGCACCTCTTACGCAGTTATATCGTAAAGCTCGTGCTTTACCAGGTATTAAAAAGATTTTGATCGGTTCGGGTCTACGTTATGACCTTGCAGTATTGAACCCTGAATATGTCAAAGAATTAGTCACGCATCATGTCGGTGGCTACTTAAAGATTGCACCTGAACATACCGAAAAAGGCCCTCTCAATAAAATGATGAAGCCGGGTATTGGGACGTATGACCGCTTTAAGCAAATGTTTGATCGTTTTAGTAAAGAAGCAGGTAAGGAACAATATCTTATTCCTTACTTTATTGCGGCGCATCCGGGTACAACCGATTACGACATGATGAACCTTGCAATTTGGTTGAAAAAGAATGGTTTCCGTGCTGACCAAGTACAAACCTTCTATCCATCACCAATGGCAACTGCGACCACCATGTACTACACCGGTAAAAATCCGCTTGCGAAAGTGGCACGTTATACTGAAGATGTCGACATTGTAAAAGGTGAAAAACGCCGCCGTTTACATAAAGCTTTCTTACGTTACCATGATCCAAATAACTGGCCTTTACTGCGTGAAGCTTTGAAAGAAATGGGTCGTCAGGACTTAATTGGTAATTCTAAGCAACATTTGATTCCGACGTATCAGCCTCAGGGCACGGATGGTCAATATCAATCTGCACGTAAGAAAAATTCAACTGTCGCTGGTGATTCACAAAAACGTACGGGTCAAACCGCTAATCGTGGTCAATCACAAGGACAAAATAATCGTCCGAAGAAAGGTCAAATCTTGACACAGCACACTGGTTTGCCACCACGTGAGACTGGAGATCGCAAAAAACCTTTTGGCGAGGGGAAACCTAAGGGTAAATCCAAACCCAAGTCTCGTGCATAAATGATAATTTCTTTCAAAAGGACGCTGCGGCGTCCTTTTTTGAACATTTTCTATACAATATTTTCGATGATGCTCATTTTATCGGAATATTGGGCTTGATTTGGGTAAGTCTCTTTTTTATTTTAAAATAATCATTTAAATTAGTAGTTTAGTGAGGTTTTGAGTTTTTCATTTCAGGTGATATTGTATTATCTTCAAATGAAATTTTCATCATTGTCCAACAATTATGTAATAGTGTGATGTGGTTCATGTTTTAAACTATAGCCAATAAGTGCAGAACATGTTTAATATAAGCTTGGTCTGAAGCGCTTTTCACTTGGACTATGCGATGTATAACATCAGCATAATGAAACAATAATAAAAGTTGTGTTTTTTGAAGTAGTTTAAAAAAGAAATTAACGATAAGAATTCAAATAAGGATACTAGTCATGGATATCATGATCATCGCGAGTGTGATCATACTCGCTGTGGTGTTGTTCATTGCTTATAAAGGATTAAAGCATCAACAACCCTCTGATAGCATGCTCCGTCAAAGAGCAGTGTTTAGCCCCTATCAGCAAGTAACTTTCAATCGTCTTAAAGAAATCATGCCAAATGCGCATATTTTGGCACATGTCTCTTTTGACGCCTTACTGACCACAAAGTTACCGCGTACACGCCGTAAATATGAGTCAATGTTTGCTGATTTTGTGGTGATGAATAAGGATTGTAAAGTTCTTGCCATTGTCAGTTTAGAAGATAAATTTTCATTCAAACGTGGACATACTTTACAGTTTCAAAATGCATTACTTGAAACCGCGGGATACAAAGTGATCTCTTACCATGCTGTCCCAGAATATGTGCAGTTAAGACGTGATTTTTTGGATGAATACACTGAGGATATGCCAATTGAATGGGGAGATGAATCCGTGATTGAGCATAAATTAGAAAAGTATAGTGCTGGGCGATTGGCAGATATTCGCGCATTTAGCTAATCATCTTTGAAATAAAAAAGCATGCTCAGGCATGCTTTTTTTTATCAAGGTTTCGCGGCAATTACCGTTAGCTCAACAAGAACATCGGGATGATACAGTTTAGCCTCTACGCATGTACGCGGTAGAGCTTGAATATCAGAAACCCATGCATCCCAAACTTCATTGAATGCTGCATAATCTTTTTCAATATCTTTTAGATAAATTGTCACAGACATGATATGGCTTTTATCTGTACCTGCTTCAGCCAATAAACTGTCAATAATGTCAAAGGTTTGTTGTGACTGTCCACGAATGTCGAGAGACGTATCTTCTGCTAACTGACCTGCCAGATGAACGAAGTGACCAAAAATAGCAACCTCAGAAAAACGTTTTTGAACGTGTAAACGTTGAACAGACATAAAGCTCATCCCTTATAGATATAAATATAGATTATGAAATGCCGTATAGGATTTAGAAAGTATAGGGTAAGTGGAACTATGAATTCGGTTTAATTGCTGTATCTCTGAAAGTTTATTTTTATGGGAGGAGATCAGAAATATTTGGAGGAAAAAGACATTGTACCCATTCAGATTAGAGTGCCCTGTAATATTCGGATGGATTGTCACGCCAATCACAGGACAAATGTGTTAGATATAGGTCTTCTAACAACATCTCAGCAGACACATGGGTAAATGTATTGCGCGATTAGATTACTCTAAAAAGGAAAAAAAGGCGAAAAAAATTGACTTAATTTTATTCTTTTGCATGAAAACTAGACGAAATTTACAATCCGAATAAATTGAGTTGCGTGTCTTGTTGTTTTTCTGAAAGTTGATACACCCCAACACCAATGAGTCTAAACTGATATTCATCAGGAATATTCATTTCCATTAACAATAATTTGAGTGCAAGTTGCAAATCCTCTATGTGATTGAAAGGTTGTTTAAAGCTTTTAGAGTGTTGTAAAACTTGAAAATTTTTAAGTTTGAGTTTGACGCTGATACCTCTAGCGATCATTTCCTTGTTTTGAAGATTTTGCCAAACACGAGAAAGCAGTGAAGTCCAAAATTGATCACATTGGTTTAAAAAAAGATCTTCATCAAACGTGGTTTCTTTAGAAATTTGCTGTCTTTGGCGTTCGCTTTGAACAGGTCGCTCATCGATCCCTTGAGCATAGAGAAATAATTGTTTGCCATATTTTCCGAAATGATGAGTGAGAAAGTTTTCTTCGACCTGCTGTAAATCCCCAAGTGTTTCGAGTTGCAAAGCTTTTAATTTTTCCTGTGTGACCTTACCTACACCGGGGATTTTTTTGAGTGGAAGATCATAGATGAACTGTTGCACCTGATTGGGTTTGATCACACAAATGCCATTCGGTTTATTCCAATCAGATGCAATTTTGGCTAAAAACTTATTTGGTGCAACGCCTGCTGAGGCGGTCAATCCAGTAAGCTGAAATATTTCATCACGAATATGCATCGCAACTTCAGTAGCGCTTGGGATCTGCTGTAAATTTTCAGTGACATCTAGATATGCTTCATCCAGCGATAAGGGTTCGATGATGCTGGTATGTTTTTGAAATATCTCATGAATTTGGGCTGACACATGTTGGTATTTAGAAAAATTTGGCTCAATTACGATCACTTGTGGGCAAAGTTTTTTGGCTTGTGTCATCGACATGGCCGAACGTAAGCCATACTCACGAGCTGGGTATGATGCTGCTGCAACGACGGCTCGTGGGTGATGAGATGCAATGACCACAGGTAAGTGTTGTAATTCTGGACGCTCTCTAAGCTCCACAGAAGCGTAAAAAGCATCCATATCGATATGAATTATCTTTCGCAAAATGTTCAATCAATCATGAGATGCCTTAATTTTAACCCATAATTAAGGCATCGTTGAGCTGATTATTGGGTATGCGTAAGGCTCCGTCAGTAAAGTCACCTTTCGACCTTGATGCTGTGCATGATCAATCACGAGTTGTAGGCTTTTCGGAGAATGATCTGCTATTCGTGGTAGAAACTCTAAAGGCTGTGAAAGTGGTTTAAAGAAATTGTCCCAATGAATTGGAATGACTTCTTTCGGTTGTAACTGATCAATGGTTTCAGCGAGATACTGTTGTTGAAACTCGGGTGATTGTTTTGAAAGCTGAGCAATTCCTAAAAACAAGACATCTACATTTAACTTTTGAAATTGATTAGGAAGCGCACCTGTGCTGGCTTTAACTAAAATTTTGTGATTATTGTGCTCAATCAAGTAGTCAAAGCTACCGCCTTCTTTAAACTCATAAAAACGTGCTGGCTGAGGCAGTGGATGCAGAATCTCTTCACCTAAATCATTGTTCACTGCTGTAGGTGGCGTATGTTGTGAGGGAATAGGCGTAATACGAAATGCACCCAATTGTAGTGCTTGAAAAGGCACAGCCAGTTTCAATTGATGCTCAGGCACTTTGCCGCCTCGTGCTATATTTAGTGTACTCAACGAACCAATGATGTGAGTTTTTGGGAGTGAACTTCCGAGCACTGAAATATCCAAAGCATGATCATAGTGACTGTGGGTCACCAATATGGCTTTGAGGCGTTTAAGCTCATGGTCCTGAATCATATTGTGAAGCAGTGCTTGATCACTGGAGAGGCGTTGTAAAGCAATGTTCATGAGAGATGGTCGACTAAAAAAACCATCAATTAGAATTTGTGAATTACCATCATCAAATAGCAATGTGGAAACGCCAAAAAAGCGAACATTTAATTTTTGTTCACTGACGGGTTGGTCTATTTTAGCCTTCCATTGATTAAATTCGGAGAGCTTTCCTGATGGTTGCCATAAATAAAAAAACGCAGCCATGAGCGTGACAGCCAAAAGACCAATCACCGTTAAAATCCCTTTTTTAAGCGACATCATGTCATCCTTATAAAGCGTAACTCGCTTGCTTGAGCCCAGTTGCACTCTATTTTTTTGTTAGATCTCTTTAGTTGTAACGTACTGACTCCTTAAGATTTATGGCTCAATTTGATTTAATTTTAGAAATTTTATCCAGTCGTTTTGATCGCCATTAAATACATTCAAATCCACTGGTGTAGAAATACCCTTAATTTTACCTTTATTGGTGTATTGCCAAAAGATCCAATCTGGATTGTCTTTTAATTCAGGTTGAGCGGTGTATTCACGTACCCAGAGTGGGGTATTCGTAAAAGCACCCGCAAGTACGATGTTATAGAAGGCTTTAGAAACATAAAAGATAGGTTGTTTGCCATAATGTTGATGCAGCAAATCGTGCATAACATCGATTTCATATAACAGTTGTTCTTTGCTATAGGTATTGATGCAATTGCTGTCGTATTCCAAATCAATGACTGGGGGAAGGGCATCTTCTTTACGTGGTACAGAATCAATGAAATTTAATGCCTGAACTTTCCCATCACGGCAAAGTCGATAGAAATGATACGCTCCGACTTTAAAACCATGCTCGCGTGCTTTAAGCCAATGATCCTGAAATTTTCGATCTTTAAAGTCGCCACCTTCTGTTGCTTTGAGGTAGACAAATTGATATTCCTTTTTTGGAATTTGCGACCAGCGAATCTCTTTTTGATGATGTGAGACATCAAATCCTTTGATTGGATACTCTTGAGCTGTTGCTGGTTGAAACGGCAAAAAGAAAAAGCTCAATAATCCGACCATGAGTGCGATCAGGGCTGCACCTAAAAGGGAGGTCCACAAGATAATCTTCTGCGAATAGATATGCTGCTTATTTTTTGAATTCATGAGCACTTAAAGTTTGGTGCAAAATATAATTAATATCATAACGCGAATAAACGTAAATGGTAGTGACAGTATCTAGAATCCATATCTATTAGTCATCATCCATTTCTTTCGGAATTTTCCAAAAAATCAACATGGTAATAATGTTAATTGAGCCCATTAAAATTAAGGTCCATTGGAAGGCCTGTTGCATTTGTGCAGTACCAAGATAAGCGGTGAATACATTGACCAGTGTACCTGCAAGCGCTACACCAATACTCATAGATACCATCATAATCATCGAGAGAAAACTGTTACCACTACTAGCATCTTGTTGAGGCAAATCCTTTAAGGTTAGCGTATTCATAGAAACAAATTGCAGTGAGTTCAACATACCAAAAATGAAGAAATGTAATGTTCTTAGCCATAAAGGTGTTTCGGCTGAGGTGAGGGCAAAACTTGCAATACATAAGCCAATAAGGCAGGTATTGACTAATAAC
The DNA here is from genome assembly GCF_056779995.1 of Acinetobacter sp. ANC_7504. Classification (NCBI taxonomy): domain Bacteria; kingdom Pseudomonadati; phylum Pseudomonadota; class Gammaproteobacteria; order Moraxellales; family Moraxellaceae; genus Acinetobacter; species Acinetobacter sp. ANC_7504. The sequence goes on from NZ_JBWYIZ010000005.1 coordinate 14,296, forward strand.
ACCCGACGATACCCAAATCGTTGAATAATTTGGCGAATGATCGGTTTTGATGCCAGTGAACCCAATACCGTTGGAATCATAAGTAAACCGGTAATAAATGGTTCAAAACCAAAAGCAACTTGTAGCATTAAGGGGATAAGAAAAGGCATCGCATTGCCGCCTAAGCGGGCAAAAAAGTTGCCTACAATACCAATCGCGAAAATTTGATTTTTGAATAGTTTCCCACGAAATAGAGCATTTTGGTGGGTATGGGCATGCACCATGTACCAAGCACTTGCAGATAAACCAAACACAATAAGAACAATACTCCACCATAGTGGAAGATAGGGGCTAGCAAAATTTTCAATCCCTAAACTTAAGCCAACCATCGCGATGACTAATAACAAGAAGCCAAAAAAATCAAATTTAGCAACATGGGTCTCGGTCACATTTGGCATGGCTTTAAATGTGAGAAAAACTCCAATGAGTCCAATAGGAATATTAATTAAGAAAATCCACTCCCAAGTCACGTACTCCACTAGCCATCCGCCAAGAGTAGGACCGATTAAGGGGCCAATCAGACCTGCAAGACTCATCAGAGACATGGCTGCAAGGAATTGGGTTCTAGGAATGATTTTCAACATTGCAAGACGCCCAACTGGCAGCAGTAAAGCACCTCCAATCCCTTGAATCACTCGGAAAAATAAAAGCTCATTTAAATTAGAAGAAAATGCACATCCGAGCGATGCCAAAGTGAAAATGATAATTGCAGAAAAATAAACATTTCGGACACCAAATCGGTCAGCCAGCCAACCACTGAGTGGAATACAGGCTGCGACTGACAATACATAAGCCACCACGACACTATGCATGTGTAGAGGATCTTCATTGAGGTGATGAGCGATTGCAGGAATCGCAGTATTGATGATAGTTGTGTCTAGACCTTGCATAAAAAAGCCGATCGAAACCAAAAACACCAATAATCTAAACTCAGGCTGTAAGGGTTGGTGTGCTGTGCTGCTCATCTTGTAGGATCATATTAGTAAGTTAATATTTTAAAACAGTTTCTCAGTATCACTTGTGGTTTATTTACGAAGGATTTGCAACAAAATTGCAATCTAATGGTCACAGCATTGTCATCGCATGGTCATAGAGTTGTTGCCAACAACATCATAAGAAGATTAAAAAAATGAAGCTAAAGTCTAACGCACTTGTGATCGCAATGTGTGCATTGGGGCTAGGGGCATGTAATGATGACACTAACAATATCACATCAGTACCAAATATTACGCCTGAATCGATTGAACTCAACTATCTCAGTCGTACAGAAAGTCGTGGTTTTGCGGTCAGCGCAGCAGAGATACCTGCCTATGATGCACAAAGCCAAAGATTGTTTGTTGTAAACGCAAAAGAAGGCGTGGTTGATATTTTTGATTATCGCCAACCTCAGCAACCTAAATGGATTGGCTCTTTAGATGCTAAATCTTATTTAACAGACTCAGAAGTAAATAGTGTTGCTGTAAAAAATGGAATTGTTGCCTTGGCTGTACAAGCCAAAGATAAAACAGATCCAGGAATCGTGGCACTTTTTAATGCCAATGATTCGAGCTTTATTGCCCAAGTTCCAGTGGGTTCTCTACCCGATATGCTGACCTTTAGTACAGATGGTAAAACCTTATTGGTGGCGAATGAAGGAGAGCCATCTCATGATTATGCGATTGATCCCGAAGGTTCGATTTCAATCATTGATCTCTCAAATTTGAACAAACCAGTTGCAAAAACAGCTGACTTCAAAGCCTTTAATAGTCAAGCTCAACTATTACGTGATCAAGGTGTGCGAATTTATGGTCCAAATGCAACAGTAGCGCAAAATTTTGAACCTGAATACATCACACTCAGCGCAGATGGCAAAATTGCATGGATCGCATTACAGGAAAATAATGCCTTAGCTAAGGTGGATGTTTTAAATGCCAAAGTCATGGCTGTTTATCCGCTCGGTTTTAAAGATCATGGCTTACAAGGTCATGGTTTAGATGTCAGTGATGCCGATGGTGAAAATGGTCTTGCGAAGATCAATATTCAAACTTGGCAGCATGTTCGTGGCTTATATATGCCAGATGCGATCTCAAGTTACGAAGTCAATGGTAAAACGTATATTGTCACTGCCAATGAAGGGGATGCTCGTGCTTGGGGTGAAGATGATCCTGAATATTGGGGAGAGAGATTGAAGGATAATCCGAATGCTCAAGGTAATATTAAAAAGGGTTTTGTTGAAGAATGGCGTGCGAAGCATCTATTCCATAAAGATGGTTTCGACAGACGGCAAGGTGAAGATCTGCCACCACAATTAAGAGCACTGGCGAAAGGTGCTGAATTGAATCCTCTGCATTTTGCATATTGTGGAGCGATCGATGGCGATACTAAAGGATGCCGTGAAGACAAGATGCTTGGTCGTTTGAATATCACTTGGACTGAAGGTTATCAAAAGAATACTGATGGCACACCTAAACTCAATGCTCGAGGCAATTTAGTTTACGATCATTTATATAGCTTCGGGGCACGATCTGTCAGTATTTGGACAGAAAATGATGCTCAAACAGGATTAGAGCTGGTTTGGGATTCGGGTGATGATTTTGAACAATATATTGCTCAGCACCATCCTGAGATCTTTAATGCAAACCATGAAGAAGCAGGGTTCGATAATCGTAGTGACAATAAGGGACCAGAGCCAGAAGGCGTGGTGATCGGTCAAATCGGCCAGAAAACTTATGCATTTATTGGTTTAGAACGAGTTGGAGGCGTGATGGTATATGACATCTCCAATCCTGCCCAACCCCAATTTGTGCAATATATTCATTCGCGAAAACTTGATGCAACCACTGCCGATATCGAGGAAGGTCAGGCAGGAGACTTAGGTCCTGAAGGATTAACCTTTGTTTCCGCAAAAGAATCTCCAACGGGTACGCCTTTACTGATTGTAGGGAATGAAGTCAGTGGTACTACAGCAACGTATCAAATCACGTTGAAATAGAGCCTGATCGTGTAGATGTATGATAAAAGAGCCATATGGCTCTTTTATTTTTTACCCGTCATGCGTAATGCTTTAAAGTCTTGTCGAATTTAGACCACGAATTGTTCAGGGCATTTCATGTTTGCGATGGCATTGATGATTTGATGTGAATGCTCGCATACGATGATTTTTGCCCGATGTTGAGCAGGTAGAAAACCTTCTTCTACTGCATGATCGAGTTGTGCAATCAAGGCATTATAGAATCCATTGACGTTATAAATAATCATTGGTTTTTGGTGTTGATTTAACTGTCCCCAAGTTGCGATTTCTAAGATTTCTTCAAATGTACCTAAACCTCCCGGGAGCGCAACAAAAGCACTAGCACGTTCAGCCATCATGGCTTTGCGTTCATGCATTGTTCTTACCACGTGAAGTTCTGTTAACTGATTATGGGCAACCTCGTAATCAAGCATAAATTCAGGAATAACACCAACAACTTCACCATTGTTTTCAATGACTGTATCTGCGACTTGTCCCATTAATCCGATACTTGCACCGCCATATACGATGCCAAATCCTTGCCTTGCAATTTTTTCAGCCAAAGCAATGGCTTTTTGTTGGTAAATAGGATTATTGCCAAAACGAGAACCACAATAAAGTGCAATAAGGCATTGAGTTGCTTTTGATTTAACTGATGTATCGGTCTCTAAGGTGTTATTAAGAACGCTTGTATTCATATTTATTTACTCACCTTTTTTAAATGAACTTCATCATGCAGTTTAATCTAAGCAAGAAAGGTGACAACTGTATAGATAAATAAGAATTTTTTGAAATATTTTGTAGTTTCATTCCAAAATGATTGATAAAGCCAATCTCGATTCACCGAAAAAATAGTGAATTGCACTAAAATCTTTTCTATACTGAAAATCTGTTCGGCAACCAATACATCAATATGAGTAGTGATCGACATCGCTCAATAGAACAAAATATTATTTATTTTCTAAATTTAAATACTGCATTTATAACTTTGCCTCATCACTTTGGTTTAAATGAATCCCATCTTCCTGAAACGTGGGAGTGTAACTCATGATTTTTGAATGGATGTCTGATCCTTCCGCATGGGTGGGACTCTTAACTTTAATTATTTTAGAAATTGTTCTCGGGATTGATAATCTCGTCTTTATCGCGATTTTGGCGGAAAAACTGCCGCCTGAGCAACGCAATAAAGCCAGAATTTTAGGCTTAACGCTCGCGCTTGGCATGCGCCTAATCCTTTTGGCGTCAATCGCTTGGATTATCACGTTAACGAATCCATTATTCCATATCTTTGATCATCCGTTTTCAGCCCGAGATCTTATTTTGATTTTTGGTGGTATTTTCTTGTTAATGAAGGGAACTTTAGAACTACATGAACGTCTAGAAAGTAAAGTTCATGTTAAAGAAGAAAATCCTGTTCATGCTGCATTTTGGATGGTCATTGTACAGATCGTGGTATTGGATGCAGTGTTCTCACTCGACAGTGTGATTACAGCAGTCGGTATGGTCAAAGATCTTTCGGTCATGATGATCGCCGTAATTATTGCGATAGGAATCATGCTATGGGCCTCTAAAGCCCTCATGGACTTTGTGAATAAGCATCCAACTGTGGTGATTCTGTGTCTATGTTTCTTGATGATGATCGGTTTCTCATTGGTTGTCGAAGGCCTAGGCTTCCACATTCCGAAGGGTTATCTATACGCTGCAATTGGTTTCTCTGTCCTGATTGAGTTTTTAAATCAATTGATGCGCCGTAACCAAGAAAAAACGGTGACAACGACTGATTTACGTTTCAAAACAGCTTCTGCCGTCATTCGTATGCTGGGTGGTAAGTCAAAAACGGCAGATGCTCAATCGGCAAATACGGATGATGTTTTGGCTACCCAAGCGTTGGTAGAGGAAATGTTCTCGGATGAGAATGCGGTATACCAAAGCGTGATGTTGCAAGGAGTATTAGGTTTATCTGAGCGACCAGTCAAATCATTAATGACCCCACGTCCAGAACTCGAATGGATCGATTTAGATGACGATCCTGAAAGTATTAAACATCAAGTGCTTTCTATGAAACATTCACGTTTGATCGTTGCACATGGCGAGCTAGACAATATTGCTGGGGTGGTGCTCACGCATAACGTTTTGAATGACTATATTGAATCAGGCGATTTTAATTTCGAAAAACACATTCGAGAGCCTGTCATTGTCCATGAAAGCGCTCAAGTCTTAATGGTGATGGATCAATTGCGTCAGGCACCCTTACAAATGGCGATTGTGCTCAATGAATATGGTTCCATTGAGGGTATTGCAACACCGATTGATATTTTAGAAGCGATTGCGGGTGAATTCCCGAACGAAAATGAAATAGAAACTGCAGTTGAAAGCTTAGAGGATGGTTCACTCATGCTCGAGGGTTCAACTGATATTCGTCATATTTCATTATTGCTTGATCGTGATTTAGTTGATGAGTCAGAACAGTATTCTACGCTGTCTGGTTATATCTTATTCCATTTAGGACATTTACCTGAAAATGGAGAAACCTTTGAAGCAGAAGGGTATCTATTTGAGGTGGTTACAATGGATGGTCATAAAATCGAAAAAGTACATATTGTACCCATCGTAAAACAAGACCCATCAGAATGATTTAAACTCAGTTAAAATAGCATCTCATTAGGTGCTATTTTTTTTGGAATATTGATGTCCGAACTCAATTGTCCTTGCGGGCATGGAATTTATACACACTGTTGTGAACCTTTACATCGTGGTCAGCGTGTTGCAGAAAGTGCTGAACAGCTCATGCGTTCTCGCTATAGTGCATTCGCTAAACATGAAATCGACTATATTGTGAGTACCACAGCATCAGGTCAGCAAAGTCATTTAGACATTGCTGCCATTCGGGATTGGGCGATTAGCAATCAGTGGTTAAAATTAGAGGTTATTCAGCATTTACCTCGTCTGGATAAAACCCATGCTCAAGTTGAATTCAAAGCACATTACCAACATGTCGATCAGGTACATGTCCATCATGAAACCTCAAATTTCGTATTCATCAATAGACAGTGGTATTTTTTAGACCCAACGACAGATCAAACTGTGACGATGAAGCAGCCTTGTATTTGTGGATCAGGAAAAAAATTTAAGCAATGTTGTGCGCGATTTCTCTAGAATTAATTTTTAATTAACTTAGAATATTGCGCATTAAAAACCCTCATTTGGAAGTAGGGCAATGTTACTCACCGTTATTTATATTATTGCGATTACTGCGGAAGCGATGACAGGCGCCTTGTCTGCAGGTCGACGAAGTATGGATTGGTTTGGTGTCATTATTATTGCCTGTGTGACTGCTTTGGGCGGAGGATCAGTTCGTGATGTTTTGCTAGGGCACTATCCTTTAACTTGGGTGAAACATCCTGAATATCTAGTACTTACATGTTGTGCAGCATTATTTACGATTTTTATCGCAAAATGGATGCGACATCTACGTTCGGTATTCTTACTTCTAGATGCCTTAGGTCTGATAGGTTTTACCATTATTGGTTGTCAAATTGCGATTCAAATGGAACAGGGTTTCGTGGTTTGTGCAGTGGCAGGTGTATTGACAGGCGTTTCAGGGGGTATTTTACGAGATATCTTATGTAACGATGTGCCTTTAGTCTTCCGTCGCGAACTTTATGCCAGTATTTCTTTTGTTGCGGTCATTTTCTATTGGGGCTGTATCGAAGTCGGTTTTTCACAAGATATCACCATTATTTCTACTCTTGTTTTTGGTTTCACATTGCGTTGTATCGCAATTTACTTTGGCCTTGAAATGCCAAAATTTATTTATAAAGATGATGATGAACAGTCGGCGTCATCAAAAGATGTAAATTAAACTTTTTACACTCATCTTTCAAAATGGCCGATAATGTGATCGGTCATTTTTATATGGTTCTTTAGAAAATAAAAAAAAGCAGTGTTGAGAAAACAGCGATTGTCATTGGTTGTATTTAAATCACTCCTCACAGAGAGCATGCTATGGATTTAATCTCACGAATACAGCGTTTACCTATTGGTAAATTTCACTACACCTTGTTGTGGGTGATTGGATTAGGCTGGATGTTTGATGCAATGGATACTGGACTAATTTCCTTTATCTTGGCGAAGATGGCTGAAGACTGGCAAATGACGCCTGCTGAAAAAGGTTGGGTTGTATCCATCGGCTTTGTGGGAATGGCGATAGGTGCAGTATTCTCTGGTGGACTGGCGGATCGAATCGGACGTAAAGCAGTATTTGCTACGACATTGGTCATCTATAGTATAGCAACAGCTCTTTGTGCTTTCGCACCAAATTTAACATGGTTATTAATCTTTAGATTTATTGTAGGTTTAGGCTTAGGCGGACAGTTACCAGTTGCCGTGACTTTAGTGAGTGAATACATTCCAGCCCATGTTCGTGGTCGCTTTATTGTGTTACTTGAAAGCTTCTGGGGGCTAGGATGGTTATGTGCTGCACTGGTTTCTTATTTTGTCATCCCTAAATTTGACTGGCATGTTGCATTTTTATTGGGTGGTTTGCCTGCACTTTATGTCTTCGTCATTCTAAAAAAAGTTCCGGAATCTGTTCCTTACTTGATCAATCGAGGTCGTATTAATGAAGCGCACGCGATTGTGCAAAAAATCGAGCGACAGTGTGGTGTCGAAGTCATCGAAAAAATTGAAGTGAAACCAGTTTCAACACATTCAAATGTCAGTTTTGGTCAGTTATGGTCAAGCGGTTTCGCTAAGCGCAGTTTAATGCTGTGGTTAATTTGGTTTGGGATTGTTTATTCGTATTACGGTATTTTCACGTGGTTACCAAGTCTTTTAGTCAAAGAGGGATATACCGTTGTGCAGTCTTTTGAATATGTTCTCGGGATGATTTTAGCACAATTGCCAGGTTATATTGTCGCGGCATGGCTCGTCGAAAAGTTAGGGCGTAAAGCGACGCTTTCAGGCTTTATTGCAATGTGTGCAATATCAGCATATTTCTTTGGGCAAGCTGATACCGTAGCGATGATCATGTTCTGGGGATGCTTGATGTCATTCTTTAATCTTGGTGCATGGGGCGTTTTATATACCTACACGCCTGAACAATATCCTGCAAATATTCGTGCTTTCGGATCAGGATGGGCAGCAGCAATTGGGCGTATTGGTGGGATTGTTGCACCTTTAGTGGTTACCCATATGATGGTGGCTTCAAATGGATTTAGCCAAGTATTTATGATGTTTACCGCTGTATTATTGGCAGTTGCAGCCGTGATCTTGGTGCTCGGTGAGGAAACCAAAGGTAAGACACTTGAGTCTATGGGGATGTAAATCTGTGAAAAAAGAGGAGCTAAGATCCTCTTTTTTAGACCCATTTTTGACGTGCTTTAGTTAAGTCAAAATGTAATGTGTTCGACACTTGGTGAAGATTGAATTTTTCTTTATCTTCAGGGAGTTGAATTAAAATAGGCAAAGCTGATACCCCATTGTCGCCATTGACAAAAGCATAGTGACGCTCAGTCTGATTAATTGAAATCAAACTTTCAAACTCAAGGTACACCGTCGTTTCATCATGTTTTTTGGGCACTTTCACGAGATCTAAATATGCAATTCGTCGATTATTAATTCCAGCCAATTTAAGCGCTTCAAGATCCGATTTTAACTTTTCAGTTTTATCAAACATTTTTTGAAAGAATCCTTTGTTTGATTGGCTTTCGAGTTCTCTTTTTTTCTGATTGAAAGCAATTTGATTGACTTTATGTTGGTCTAGAGCATCGGCAATAATTGTTTTAACTTGCTCAATCGCTGCTTGAGATTTGCTGTGACTTGCCGCATAAGACTCTGCATCTAAACTCACAAAAATAGTATGTCGTCTTTTTTCCATCAATTTTAAATAGGATAAAATTTTATATTCGAAAATTTGAGCTTGAGTATTGAAGGCGATAATGGGTTCACTTGAAAAGTCTTTATAAAAACTCGCAATATCAGAGAACAGACGATGCATACTGATAAAACAATAATCAAACTCATCAGGGTGACGAATTGAATGACGCAGTGCATATTGAAAAGGTTGCAATATCTCAAGAGTTAAAGCTTTTTCGAAATCTAAAAGGCGCTCGTTAATGACTTGTTCGACTGAAAATCCAGAGGCATCGAGCGGTTTTTTGAGTAACGGTAATAAAAGATCAAAATTGACGTTATGAAATTTTTCCATCAGATCCAAAATAGGAGTCGTGATCTGTCGTTGAATCGTAATAATTCGACTGACTTGCCATTTAAATTGTTCTAAATAACTTGGATCATTTAAACGTTTCTTATCCAACACCACGCCATTTAGGTAAACTCGATCTTCAAGACCTAGCTTTTCTTCCATTAAAAAGCGGCGGATAGAATATGGGTTCTGTCTAAAGTCATGAATGGTCGCGACCAGATATAAATACTGACTGCTTTCAATGACATCAAAATCACGAATTTTTTGTTCTTGAATAATAAAGTCTTGGAATAATGGATGGCTAATTTGCTTCAGTTGTCTCGGGAGGATGGTTTTGAACCAATAGCCTAAAATTTGATGTTTAATATGAACTTCAAGAATAAAAGTACGAATTTCTTCAGCTGTTAAATGTCGGCAATTATCAGGAACATTTAAGTCGAGTGTTTTGATGATATTTGCAGCATCATATAAAAAAGTTTTTCGTAGGAGTTGTTTGTCTCTAAGAAAACTTTGATCTTCTTCTGTTTCAATACGATCAATTTGATTTTGTACAGTTTCTAAGTAATCGGCGATTTTAATTACGTCTTGATATGATTTAAGCGTTTCTAAAGTGGCTGCGATCTTTTCAGCCAAAGTTCGCATTTTCGGTGAGATTAAATGACTGCTTAAATCCTGAAGACCAACAATGCCCTTAAAAGTGAATGATTGTCGATGTTGATCCCAGTAAATATTCTTCGCAGTCAGGAATTGTTCCTGGATCAGACCTTGTATTGGTGCGGGAACACTATTAAAAATATTTTTTAAACGCGTTTGCCAATGAACATCTAGATTAGGGTCAATTTGAAATAATTTTGAGCGAAGATCATAAGGAATGTAATTATGCATGTTTGTTCCGTTCATACGATGAGCGTATGTAAAAGCATTTGTTATAAAGTTGTGTTTTGATTATTGTATATTCAATAAAATTAATTGGATACAAGAAAAAAGTCCAGTTTAAAATGAAATAAAACCAACTGGCCTTTTTTTTGTTATTTTATCTTTACAAAGTGTCCAACCTTGCTTGTTCTTCGCAGTTTGGGAGACTAGCATACACCCTTAAACTATTCATTCATTAGGATTTCACGATTCAATGACAAGCCTTGCGCACCAAGCGACAGAGAATCGTTCTGTAGCAGAATTTACAGAACAAGCTTACCTAAACTACGCGATGTACGTGATTATGGATCGTGCATTGCCTCATATTAGTGACGGATTAAAACCTGTACAACGCCGTATCGTATATGCGATGAGCGAGCTTGGTCTAAAGCATAGTGGTAAACCCAAAAAATCAGCACGTACAGTTGGTGATGTTTTAGGTAAATATCATCCGCATGGTGATTCTGCTTGTTATGAAGCAATGGTCTTAATGGCACAGCCATTTAGTTATCGTTATCCATTTATTGAAGGGCAGGGCAACTGGGGATCACCAGATGATCCAAAGTCGTTTGCTGCAATGCGATATACCGAGGCCAAACTATCACAATATAGTGAAGTCCTGCTCTCTGAGTTAGGTCAAGGAACTGTAGACTGGCAAGATAACTTTGATGGTTCATTAAAAGAGCCTGTAAATTTACCAGCACGCGTACCGAATATTCTTTTAAATGGTACGACGGGAATTGCGGTGGGAATGGCAACAGATATTCCACCACACAATTTACGGGAAGTTGTTAAGGGTACAATTGCACTGATTCGTAACCCGAATTTGTCTGATGAAAAAGTTGCTGAATATATTCCTGGTCCAGACTTACCGACTCAAGCAGAAATTATTACACCTGCTGATGAATTACTGAAATTACAAAGCACTGGGCGCGGCAGTTATCGCATGCGTGCGGTATATTCGGTTGAAAAAAATGAAATTGTCATCAGTGAATTACCATATCAGGTTTCTGGCTCTAAAATTATCAGCCAAATTGCTGATCAAATGCAGGCAAAAAAATTACCGTTGGTAAGTGATGTACGAGATGAATCAGATCATCAATGTCCAACACGTTTGGTAATTGTCTTGCGTTCAAATCGTATCGATGCAGATGCGGTCATGAGCCATTTATTTGCTACGACCGATCTCGAGTCGAGCTACCGCGTCAATATGAATATGATTGGTGCTGATGGTCGTCCACAAGTAAAATCTATCCGTCGTATTTTGTTGGAATGGATTGAAATTCGTAAAACGACTGTGACGAGACGTTTGCAATACCATTTGAATAAAATTGAAAAACGTCTACATATTCTGGCTGGGCTTTTAATTGCGTATTTAGATATTGATACGGTAATTCGCATTATTCGTGAGGAAGATCATCCGAAAGAAGTCTTAATGTCACATTTCGGTATTGATGAAATTCAAGCCGAAGCCATTCTAGAGCTTAAATTACGTCATTTGGCGCGTCTCGAAGAAATGGAAATTCGCCGTGAACAAGAAGAGCTTGAAGCTCGAGCAGCCGTGATTCGAGAGCAATTGGCGAATCCTGAATCTTTAAAAAATCTGATCATTTCAGAATTAAAAGAAGATGCGAAAAAGTTTGGTGATGATCGTCGATCTCCAATTGTTCAGCGTGAAGAAGCGACCGCGATTAGTGAACAAGATTTGATGCCAGCTGATCCTGTCACTGTCATTTTATCGGAAGCGGGTTGGATTCGTTGTGCGAAAGGACATGAGATCGATCTAGATAAAGTCAATTTCCGTGCAGGAGATCAATATTTAAGTCATGCACAAGGTAAATCTAATCAAAAAGTGTATGTATTAGATCAATCTGGTCGAAGTTACGCATTACCAATTACAGGATTACCTTCAGCGCGCGGCTTAGGTGAACCATTAAGCTCGAAATTATCGCCAGCAAATGGAGTAAATTTCCAACAAATTCTGATTGCTGAAGATGAGGTGGAAATATTAGCGATCAGCTCCAAAGGATATGGTTTTAAAACACAAGCGAAACAATTGGACACCAATGCTAAAGCGGGTAAAGCGTTTTTAACGCTTGCAGATGATGCAAGCGCAATGCCATTGCAACAAATTGATGGTACACATATCGCTGTACTCAGCAGTTCTGGACGATTATTACTGACAGAGCTGACAGAATTACCAATGCTCAATAAAGGAAAAGGTAATAAATTGATGCAGTTGGATGCAAAGGACCGCATTGTGTCTATGACAACACTTAACTTGGATGATGTGCTTCAGGTCGTTGCTGGACAACAACAATTGAAATTAAAAGGTGATGATCTGCTGAAATACATCGGTAAACGTGCTTCAAAAGGGCAGGTATTACCACGAGGTTATCAAAAAGCAAATAAACTCTTCATTCAAAGATAAAGCTAGCATCTAGTCGACAAAATACGTTATATATGAAATGTATTTATGGCTATGGATGCTTTATTGAGCAATAAATTAAATAAGATGCTCAATACATTATCGAAAATAAGAGTTTAAAACCAAGTATTACTAATTGGAGAATATGGCATTATGGAAAAGATTTGGTTCGCTGAATACCAAAAAACTGGAATTCCACAAACAGTAGAATTACCACCAGAAAATACCTCTCTTGTTGATATTTTTGAGAGAAACTTCCAGAAATTTGGTTCGCGTGATGCTTTTATCTTTATGGATAAAACATTAACGTTCAATGAACTTGATACGGCGAGCCGTCAATTTGCAGCCTATCTTCAAAGCCTTGGTTTAGCAAAAGGTTCTCGCGTAGCGGTCATGATGCCAAACGTACTGCAATATCCAGTGGTGGCACTTGGTGTATTCCGTGCGGGCTTAGTCCTTGTCAACGTGAACCCACTTTACACAGCTCGTGAACTTGAGCATCAACTGAATGACTCAGGCACTGAAGCGCTTGTGATTATTGAAAACTTCGCTTCTGTTTATCAATCAATTCTTGGTAAAACGCCAGTTAAGCATGTGATCGTGGCGACAGTAGGTGATATGTTAGGTACCTTAAAAGGTACACTCGTGAATTTTGTTTTACGTAAAGTGCGTAAGCAAATTCCAGCTTGGAGTATCCCAGGACATGTGAAATTCACGACTGCGATGTCTAAAGGCAGTTCTGCAAATTATAAGCGCCCAGCAACAACGTTGAGCGACACTGCTGTATTGCAATATACAGGTGGTACAACAGGCGTATCAAAAGGTGCGGAATTAACACATCGCAACCTTGTTGCAAACTTAATGCAAGCAGATGGTATTTTCCAATCTAAATTTGGTGCTCAAGATGGTGCGAGCGACGATCGCATTTTCTGTGCATTACCGCTATATCATATCTTTGCATTCATGGTTTGTGCACTTTATGGTATGTACAAGGGTCAAGCAAACGTATTGATTCCTAACCCTCGTGATCTCCCTGCAGTCATTAAAGAGCTACGCAAATATCAGCCTGGTTTCTTCCCAGCAGTGAATACTTTATTCAACGCACTCGTTCATAATGAAGAATTCAAACAACTTGACCATAGCAAATTAAAAATGGCGATGGGTGGTGGTATGGCTGTATTGCCTTCAACTGCTGCAGCTTGGAAAAAAATCACAGGTACAAATATTATTGAAGGCTATGGTCTTTCTGAAACTTCACCTATTGCAACGGCAAACCCACCGGCATCTGAAGAGTTTAGCGGTACGATTGGTATCCCATTACCTTTAACGGATGTCGCTGTCTTGGATGACGATGGCAATGAAGTTCCACAAGGTGAGCAAGGTGAGATTTCAATCCGTGGTCCTCAAGTCATGAAAGGCTATTGGAACCGACCAGATGAAACAGCTAAGGTGATGACCGCAGATGGTTTCTTCCGTACTGGTGATATCGGTATCATGGATGCTCGTGGTTACTTCAAGATTGTTGATCGTAAGAAAGATATGATCTTGGTATCAGGCTTTAACGTATACCCATCTGAAATCGAGGAAGTGATTGCAACACATCCTAAAGTACTCGAGGTTGCAGCGATTGGTGTAGCTGATGAAAAATCAGGTGAAGTGCCTAAGCTGTTTGTTGTGAAGAAAGATCCATCATTAACAACAGAAGAAGTATTAGCTTTTGCGAAAGAAAACTTAACAGGATATAAGCGTCCTCGTTATGTTGAATTCATGGATGAATTGCCAAAATCGAATGTCGGTAAAATCCTTCGTAAAGATTTACGCAAATAATTCAAATTCAGAAAAGCGCCGTAAGGCGCTTTTTTTAATTTATTCTTTCATTAGCCAACGGTCGATATAAGGTCGCGCTGTTGCAATAATAAATGTGAATGTCAGCATTGTACCTAAATGACGTCCTACAGCAGAACTCGGTAACTGTCCTGAATAACTGAAGTAAATATCAACTAAGCTATATACTGAAATAATGCTCAGCCAGATCCATTTATTTGCTCGTTTAATCCCTACCGCGATAAAGGCGATGATGAGAACCAGTAATGTGCCGAGAGTCGATTGCCAATTCATATTGGCACAAATTACGCTGATCAAGAAAGCCATAATCGGAAGAACGATATAAAGCACACGATCGACACGTTTTTGATGTTGCTTTTGTAACTCGAGAACATCAAATAACTTTTTTTGGTCAGAATTGGTCATGCCATTACTCAGAATTTTAATAAACAAAATAATTTAACTAAAATTATCGCACAAACATCATGCTAAGATAAAACCAGCTTAAATCATTGGACTGAAATCCATGCACGGTATTGAAGGTGTTATTTACCTTATTTTAATTGCTTGTTTACTCCCTTATTTATTTACAGTCATTGCTAAAATTGCAGGTGGTTTCAAAGGGCAGGATAATCAAAATCCGCGTGAATTCATGTCTAAAACCACAGGCTTAGCGGCTCGAGCAAATGCAGCTCAGCAAAATAGCTTTGAAAGTTTGCCATTATTTATTGCGGCAGTTTTGATGGCTGAGTATATGGTTGTTCAACAGCAATTGGTGATTTTATTAGGTTCGGCATATATCGTCTTACGAATCATCTATGGGATTTGTTATTTATGTAATTGGGCGACTCTTAGATCAATTGTTTGGTTCTTATCAATGCTTTGTCCGATCTTATTGCTTTTATTAATTATTCGATTGCTCTAAGAAAAACAGACTAACACCATACCTAAAATACATCTTCAGCTTGTATAATCGAATGATGATTGCTGAATAAAGCGTTATAATCAACCCCATTTTAATGAACACTGACAGTAAAGAGTTTGCTATGAGCTACAGTAATATCCCTGCAGGTAAAGATGCACCAAACGATATCTATGTAATTATCGAAATCCCTGCAAATGCAGCACCAATTAAGTATGAAATTGATAAAGATTCAGATGCACTTTTCGTAGATCGTTTCATGGGTACTGCAATGTTCTACCCAGCAAACTACGGTTATGTACCAAATACATTATCTCTTGATGGTGATCCATTAGACGTATTAGTTGTTACACCACATCCTGTAGAACCAGGTTCGGTTATCCGTTGTCGTCCAGTGGGTAAATTAAATATGGAAGATGATGGTGGTGTTGATGCGAAACTTGTCGCTGTACCACACGATAAATTAACGCCAATCTATAAAGATGTTCAAGAATATACTGACCTTCCTCCTTTATTGATTAGCCAAATTGAACATTTCTTCCAACACTACAAAGACTTAGAGCCAGGTAAGTGGGTCAAGTTAAGTGGTTGGGAAGGTGCAGATGTTGCTAAACAAGAAGTGTTAAGCTCAATTGCTGCTTATGCTGAAGCAAACAAATAATTTGCCTGATGTATAAATAAAGCTACAAACTTTGATCTTTTAGCTTTTATAAAAAACCTGCACAAAGTGCAGGTTTTTTTATTGATCTTTTTAGTTGAAAATTAGAATAATTTCACGGGAATGTCTAACCAAATACGCCATTCGTTGGTCGAACCAATTGCATTACTCACGTAATTGCCAGAAGCGTTGTTGTACGTATCACTACCACGTAAATAAGAGTGGCGTAATCTTAAGCTTGCATCTTTAAGATATCCAGTTTGGATGGTGTATTTGATCTGGTTGAAGAATTCATGCTCTTCTGCTTGATCAACAATTATCGAAGGAGTGTTTTTTTCAGCAACATCAATATCCCAACCATAAACAAATGCAGTCGTCCAATTTAAGCCTGCTAAGCCGTGATTTTTGAAGTTGTAGTTGTATTGAAGACCAACAGATTTCTCATCATTACCATTAAAGTCAGATAAATATGAGTTTGGTACATAAATACTTTGTAAACCATCTGAGTTATAAGCATAGTCATAACCTGTATTTCCAGCATTGTCTTGATACGAGATCATCACATTGTGAACATCTTTACTATAACTTGCTGAAACACCCCAGATAGAGTTGCTTAAATCTTGGAAGTCAATACGTGGGTCAGATGAACCTGCACCTTGTTTCCAATCAGTGTGATAACCAGAAAAATCTAAACTTAAAGATGCATCATTTTTTAAACCATGTGTATAGTTCACATTGGCATAATGACGATCTAATTTGTCTTTGACATCTAAGCCATAGTATGAAGAATTTAGTTGATCATTAAATTTATATTTAGCACCCCAATAGACTGCACGATCTAAATTTTGCTCATCAGTACTAATATCATTAGACCATTGATTTTTAGTAAATTTTCCTGCATACAAACTTAAGTTATCTATTTCGTTACTGATAATAGAAAGACCAGTAAAATACTCAGGTGTTAAACGGGCTGTGTTACTTGCGATCACAGGGATTTCTGAAATTTGTGTACCATAAGTAATGGTTGTATTTGAAACTCGTGCTTTAACAAAGCCACCACCACGAACCCAGTGATCATAGGCATTGCCATTATCATCTACAGGGATCATTTGGTTAGCTGTATTGTTATTTGCGCCTAATTTAAATGAGGCATCACCGATAATACCAGCACCAAAGCCGACAATGCCCTCAGTAAAACCTGTTTCTAATTTTACTATTGCTGTTTGAGCGGTAGAACTTGAATCGTTTGTTAAACCATCTTTTTTGTCACGATTTAAAAAACCAGTACGGAATAAAACCGAACCTTCCGCGTCAGCGACTAGGCCCTTTGATTCACTTTGCTCACTCGCAAATGCAGTAGAAATTAAAGCAGTTTGAATAAGAACTGCTAAGCTTAGTTTTTGGAATTTTTGCATTGGGAGAGAGCCTCATACAAAATGATTATGGTTAATGTTTAGTATTTGTATACGTAATGTATAACAAAATTGGCTCTATTATTCACAATTTCGCACCTAAAGTCATAAGCAAAAAGTATATAAATTGAACTAAGTTGTGAATTATTAAAGATTAAAAGTATTATAAAATTAAATTTAACTATTAATAACATATATTTATTTTTAACCTGATATTCTTTTTTTTATTTAATATAGTCAATCTGGCACGTTTTTTTTTGTAACATCAGAAGTAAATAAGGATGAATAAAGGATTTTAAATAAGAATGATATTTATTCAGTTCATTTTCATTTAATTTTAATGTGATTAAGACATCATTTTCTTTTAGTGTTGCACTAATTTGATACTCCAACTTTAAAGTTGATTAAAAAATAGCCTTAAAATGAGGCAGGTTGTAAATGAATGTGTGATCTAAAAAGATATGTATTTAACTCAAGGGGATCATCACAAAAAATTTCTTTGAATATTTTTAAAAATAAGAAATTTAAATAAATATATTAATAAAATCATTACTTTAAATTATTTTATCTCGTTGTTTTAATTCCTTTGTATCTAGACACCTTTAACTTTGGCATAGCTATTGCTAATTCACATATGAGTTCAACAAATAAACCGAAAAAGCATCTAATCATGATGTGGGGGGAACATAAATATGAAATTAGCAATTCAAGCATTGGGTCTAGCAGTTGTAGCATCTGCATCAACATTTTCTTTTGCTGAGGCACCAACTTCACCGCATTCTGTATCGGGTAATATCAGTGTTTTATCAAGTTATATATTGCGTGGTAATACGGCAGCTCCTGAAAATACTGAAGCTACATTACAAGGTGGATTAGACTATAGCCATAGTTCTGGATTGTACGCAGGGTGGTGGACATCTACGTTAGGTACAGATGCTTACGGTACTACCAATCCAATGGAAAATAATTTTTATGTGGGTTACAACGGTTCAATCAATGAAAACACTGGTTTTACTGTAGGTACAACTTATTACTATTATTATGACGTTGAAACGTCAGTTTATGATGGCTTTGAATTATTACTTGGTCTGAATTACAAAGATGTTGGAGTAACTGCTCAAACTTTGTTGGAAGATACAGGTTGGGGGAACGCTGGAGACACATATTTAAAAGCTACATATAGTTATCCTCTACCAAACGATTTTAGCTTGGACACAGCTTTGGGTTTATATGTTTATGAAAAAGACGGTAAGTATGTTGCAGAAACACCAGAGTCAGAAAGTTTTAATTTCCGTCACTTTGATATTGGTCTAAGTAAAGCTTTAGGGGAAACAGGTGTCACAGCAAGCATGAATTATATTATTGGTGGTGATGATCGTTATGGAAACAATTTAAAGAATAAAATGGTATTAGCATTGGGTTATAGCTTCTAAACTCAACTCAAATAAAAAAAGCGACTCAACTGAGTCGCTTTTTTTATTCCTGTTTACGATAAGAGAGTGCTTCGGTTAAGTGAGCTGTTTGTATATGTTCAGAACTCGCTAAGTCAGCAATTGTACGAGCGACACGTAAGATTCGGTGGTAAGAACGTGCTGATAAATTCAAACGTTGCTGAGCCATAGCGATAATCTTTTTTGCAGAATCATCTAGTTGAGCCACTTGATCAAGCTGTTGAGAACTTAGATTTTGATTTGTCACACCTTGTCGTTGAATTTGCAACTCATAGGCCTGAATCACCCGTTTTCTGACTGTTTCAGAATTCTCCATCGGTGTAGTGCTTTGCATGTCTTGGGGAGGTAAAGGTGGCACATCAATATGTAAGTCAATCCGATCTAGTAAAGGGCCAGAAATTCGATTTTGATAGCGCTTAATTGATTCAGGTGAACATTGACAACGACTGTCTTGATTGAAGGCATATCCACATGGACATGGATTCATTGCAGCGACAAATTGAAAATTAGCCGGGAAAGTAATTTGTCTTGATGCTCTGGAAATGACGATTTCTTTCGACTCAAGAGGCTGCCTCAATACTTCTAAGACTTTTCGGTCAAACTCAGGTAATTCATCGAGAAAAAGTACACCTAAATGGGCTAAGGTGATCTCACCTGGTCGAGGGTGTGATCCACCACCAACCAAGGCCACAGCGGATGCCGTATGATGTGGCGCTCTAAAGGGGCGATGACCAAATTGATAAGGTGTATTTGCAATGGAGTAAATACTTGCGACCTCTAAGTGTTCTTGATTGGTTAATGGGGGCAAGATGCCAGACAATCTTGAGGCAAGCAGTGTTTTACCAGTGCCTGGCGGGCCTTTAAATAAAATAGAATGTCCACCAGCTGCTGCAATTTCTAAGGCGCGTCTTGGACGTAATTGACCTTTGACATCAGCGAGATCAAATCGATTTATTTGAGGTTGGATCGTTTTATTCGCTAATATGGGTTGAATTGGACTCGATTGATCAAAGTGTTGGCAAACATCTTTTAATGACTTGGCTGTATACACCTCAAAATTGGGAAGAAGGGCTGCATCATCCAAATTACTCACAGGAATCATTAACTCATGACCTGCGGTTTGACATGCCATTGCGATAGTCAAAGTTCCAGTTACAGGTCTTAACAGACCATCGAGTGCCAATTCACCTATAAATTCAAAACGGTCAATATTTTGATCATGTAGTTGCCCAGAAGCGATTAAAATCCCCAAAGCAATAGGTAAATCAAGCCTTGAACTATCTTTGGGTAAATCAGCTGGGGCTAGATTGATCGTCAGCCGTTTGGTTGGAAATTGAAAACCGCTATTAATGATTGCAGAACGGACACGATCCTTACTTTCTCGAACAGCAGCTTCTGGAAGACCTACAATAGTGAGTGAAGGTAATCCTTGGCTGACATGAACCTCGACTTCAATCAGTGGTGCATGTAAACCAAGAAGACCTCGGGTATAAATTTTGGCAAATGACATAAAATTGAACCATTATTATATTATTTTTAGAATTGCTTTATTTTTAATCGCTAACTTTGTGTTTAAGCACTGTATTGGTGCAATGCTGCTTATTTTTGATCGGAAATTAAGCTTTCTAATGATTTTAATTGCGTTTGAAGTTCTGTTAAACGCAAATTGGCATTGTTTAGTGCAGTTTTCTGACGCTCAATTTCTTCTTTAGAAACCAAATCCATTTTACTAATCGCTTCGTTTAACAACGCTCTCACATTTTTTTCTAAATCTTTTTTGGGTTGGTCAACCTGTTCTAAGATTGCCTGTAATAAAGTTTCAATCATAGTTCTTCCGAATAATAAGTCATCAACATTGAAGTTTAACATCCGTTTTAGATTGACCCTAGTGTTAACTACATTTCATAGGTTAAACCAATAAGAACATAAAAAAAATCCATCAAAATTCCCAATATTTTTAGAACATAAGACCGTGTAGGCGTATAAAATAGGTTATAAATAAGTTCATGCTGGCTGATTAATATCCCCAACCATTATGAAGTTTGGCATGAAATTTGAACATAAAACCTTACTGGTGAAAAAAGCCGAAGGAAAACAACATGAAACTCGTAACAGCAATTGTAAAACCATTCAAATTAGATGACGTGCGTGAAGCACTCTCTGAAATTGGCGTTCAAGGGATCACCGTAACTGAAGTAAAAGGTTTTGGTCGTCAAAAAGGTCATACTGAACTTTATCGTGGTGCTGAATATGTGGTTGATTTTTTACCTAAAGTAAAAATTGAAATCGCAATCAGTGACGAAATGGTTGATTCAGTGATTGAATCAATTACACGTGTAGCTAGTACTGGCAAAATTGGTGACGGAAAAATTTTCGTGACGAATCTAGAACAAGTTATCCGTATCCGTACTGGTGAGACTGGTGCTGACGCAGTTTAATTTGGCATGAAGTTTGCTGAGTAGCGAATAACTCACAAAAACTAGGTTGGGGGATACGAATGAAAAAAATGCTAATGGCGCTGAGCTTGTCTGGCGCACTCTTAGGTGGTTCTGTCGCATGGGCTGAAGAAGCAGTGTCAGAACCAACTTCTACTGAAGTTGCAGTTGTTGAAACTGAGGCTTCATCTACAGATTCTAATTTGGTTGAAACATTACCAGCAGCTCCAGAAGAAGCTCCTGCTGAAGAAGCGGCAGTTCTTGATACGGGTGACACTGCCTGGATTTTAGTTTCAACTGCACTCGTTTTACTCATGACCATTCCTGGTTTAGCGCTGTTCTACGGCGGTATGGTACGTAAAAAAAATGTCTTAAGTACCATGGCACACAGCTTTGTCGCTGCTGCGGTAGTCAGTATCGCTTGGGTGGTGGTTGGTTACACACTTGCTTTTGGTGAAGGTAATGCCTTTATTGGAAGTCTAGATAAATTTATGTTGTCTGGTATCACTACAGAAGCATTGAGTGGAACAATTCCAGAAATTTTATTTGTCATCTTCCAGATGACATTTGCAATCATTACCGTTGCCATTATCAGTGGTTCTATTGCTGAGCGTATGAAATTCAGTGCTTTTGTTGCGTTTATCGCAATTTGGGTGGTGGTTGTCTATGCTCCTATTACACATTGGGTATGGGGTGGTGGTTGGTTAGGTAACGATGGTGCACTTGATTTTGCAGGTGGTACTGTTGTTCATATTAACTCAGGTGTTGCTGGTTTAGTTGCGGCGTATATGCTTGGTAAGCGTATGGGGCTAGGCAAAGAATCAATGGCACCACATAACCTTACATTGACTGTCATTGGTGCGAGTTTAATTTGGGTCGGCTGGTTTGGTTTCAATGGTGGTTCTGCATTAGGTGCAAATGGTTCAGCAGGTTATGCATTGGTGGTAACTCAAGTTGCTGCTGCCGCTGCTGCCATTTCATGGTTAATCACTGAAAAAGTCGTTCGTGGCAAAGCTTCAGTGTTGGGTGCGGCATCAGGTGCGGTAGCTGGCCTGGTTGTGATTACGCCAGCTGCTGGATTCGTGACAGTAGGTGGTGCTTTAGCGATGGGCTTAATTGGTGGTGTCGTATGCTTCTGGGGTATTACAGCATTAAAACGTGCATTGAAAGCGGATGACTCATTAGATGCCTTTGGACTTCACGGTGTTGGTGGTATCGTTGGCGCAATTCTAACCGCATTCTTTGCAAGTGAATTCATCATGGGCGATGCAGCACCTACAAACGTATTAAGCCAATTATGGGTACAAGTTGAAGGTGTTCTTGCAACAATCGCTTATTCAGCAATCCTGACATTCATCATCTTAAAAGTCATTGATTTAATCATCGGTATTCGTGTTGAGTCAGACG
Source organism: Acinetobacter sp. ANC_7504 (assembly GCF_056779995.1). Taxonomy (NCBI): domain Bacteria; kingdom Pseudomonadati; phylum Pseudomonadota; class Gammaproteobacteria; order Moraxellales; family Moraxellaceae; genus Acinetobacter; species Acinetobacter sp. ANC_7504. The sequence continues at coordinate 36,981 of NZ_JBWYIZ010000005.1, forward strand.
ATGAGCGTATGGGTCTGGATTTAAGTCAACATGGTGAGCGTGTTGAATAACGATTGAACACAATAATCAATATATAGTGTGAAACAGCCCTTTGGGGCTGTTTTTTTTCTATATATTGATGAAAGCTCAACATGAGCAGAATTTTTTGATACACTTGGTGCAAATAGAATTTGTTCAATTAAACTGCTATGCATTGTCCATTTTGCAACGCCGCTGATAGTAAGGTGATTGATTCACGTTTAGCTGCTGAAGGCTGCCAAATTCGCCGTCGTCGTGAATGTATTAGTTGTAATGAGCGTTTTACTACTTTTGAAAGTTTTGAAGTGGTGATGCCTCGTGTCACCAAGTCCGATGGTAAAAACGAACCTTATGATGAAGCGAAACTTCGTCGTTCACTCATGCATGCTTTACAAAAACGTCCTGTGACACAAGAACAAATTGAAGCGGTGGTCAGTGATATTCAACTTCAAATTCGTCGACTAGGTGAACGTGATGTGCGTTCGCGTACTATAGGCGAAATTGTAATGAAGGCTTTATTTGCCCTTGATCATGTCGCATACGTACGTTTTGCCTCTGTATATCAAGATTTCCAAGATGTAGAAGCATTTCGCCGTCAAATCGAACAAATGCAACACCGAGATCAAGAACATTAATCTCGCCCCAAATTCAACTTCAAGGTTATGAATGTCTGAGTTCTCGCAACAACAGATCGATCAAGATCAAATGTGGATGCGTCGTGCAATAGCATTGGCGAAGCAAGGTCAATATTCGACAAAACCAAATCCTAATGTGGGTTGTGTCATTGTCAAAGACGGACAGATCATTGGTGAAGGTTTTCACCCCCAAGCTGGGCAACCACATGCCGAAGTGTTTGCACTTCGTCAAGCAGGGGAGCAAGCACAGGGTGCAACCGCGTATGTCACATTAGAACCTTGTGCGCATTATGGTCGTACTCCTCCTTGTGCTAAAGGTTTGGTCGAAGCGGGCATTGCAAAAGTGATAGTGGCTTGTTCAGATCCTAATCCATTGGTTGCTGGTAAAGGTGTGGATATCCTACAACAAGCAGGTATAGACGTTGAAGTCGGGATCTGTGAGTTGGAAGCGCGTCCTTTGAACTTAGGCTTCTTTAAAGCTATGTCTAAGGGATTACCTTATGTACGTTTAAAGGTCGCTTCGAGTCTCGATGGTCGTACAGCAATGGCTTCAGGGGAGTCGAAGTGGATTACAGGTGAATTGGCACGTCAGGATGTTCAACATTGGCGTGCAATTTCTGGTGCGGTGATCACAGGCATTGAAACAGTTTTGGCTGATGATTGTCAGTTGAATGTTCGAGCTTTACCGAATATTGAATTAGAGCGAGTTGTGCAGCCTAAACGTGTGATTTTAGATCGTCAAGGTCGCTTACCTTTAGATGCTAAAGTGTTAGAGAATCCTGATACTGTCATGGTCATGGGGCCATTTCGAGCAGAGCTTGCACAACTTGGCGTGATTCAACTCGAAGTTCAACCCTTAGTTGAATTGCTAAAAGTCTTAAAAGATTTTCAAATCTATGATGTGATGGTGGAAGCTGGTGCAACCCTATCTACTGCATTTTTGCAGGAAAATTTGGTAGACGAATTGATTAGTTATATTGCGCCTACACTATTAGGTCAATTAGCTCGTCCAATGTTTAATGCTGAATTTAATCTAATGACAGAACAACTCCGTTTTAAACTTCAAGATGTAACTCAGTTAGGTGATGACATCCGTTTAAAATTAATCCCTGATCAAGAGTCGCTATGAGTACAGAGTCAACGGTTTATCATAAACGTCGCCATGCAGCACGTACGACAGATGAGTATTTGTTTAATCAACTTGTGCCTTATTTAGGCAACAAGCGTCGTTTATTACATTTGATTCTTGAGGCATTAGAAAGCACTGGAACTTTGAATACGAGTTCAGGTCGAGCGCCTATCTTTGCGGACTTTTTTGCTGGAAGCGGTGTGGTTTCTCGTTTGGCTCGTCAAAACGGCTACCGAGTGATAGCGAATGATTGGGAGCCTTACAGCCACGCACTCAATCATGCCATATTGTCATGTACTGAAGCTCCTGCTTTTAAAGAATTAGGCGGATATCAGAAAGCAATTGACTATCTAAATCGCTTGCCTGAAGTCAAAGGGTGGGTGACACACAATCTCTGCCCTCGTAATGATGAGATCTATGATCCATCAAGAGACCGTTTATTTTTCAAGCGTCGAAATGGCATGCGTATTGATGCAATTCGTCAACAAATTGCAACTTGGCAAGCTCAAGGTGCAATTGATGATGTTGAAATGAGCGCTTTACTTGCACCTTTGTTGTATTCAGCAAGTTTTGTGAGTAATACGTCAGGCGTATTTAAGAGTTTCCATCACGGCTGGGGCGGTAAAACTCAGACGGCTTTAGAGCGAATTGAATCATTACTATGGCTGACCCCAAGTCGTTTTTGTGAAAATTCAAATCTGACAGGCCCAGCGGCTGAAATGTGGTGTGTGGATGCTCAACATTTAGTAAATCAAATGAGCGGTTTCGAAGTCGATGTGGCATATTTGGATCCACCCTATAATCAGCATGCGTATAGTAGCAACTATCATGTATTGAATGCTTTGACTTTATGGGATCAGGTAGATTTACCAAGTCCAGATACTAAGGGTTTCAAGAGTGGAATCGACCGTGCTTGGCGTAAAGAACGACCAAGCCCATACAATTCTTCTAAACATGCCAAAGAAGCGTATGAAAAGCTTTTGCAAACCATTAATGCACGCTATATTTTGACCAGTTATTCAACGGATGGAAATATTGAGGCTGGCGATTTACTTAAAGCGAATTTAGAGCGTGGACGAGTCACAATTTTGACTCAAGATGTTCCAAGATATCGTGTGAGTAAGCAGCGTCAGTCTGAGCGTGCGCGCGTTCTTGAGTTTATCGTCATTACCGACACGCACGCAAAATCAGGACCGCCAATTCGACAGTTACTTGGTCAGTTACACCACTATGCTGAATTGGGTGGAGTTGATACTACAGGCGTCGCTGAACAATTGGATTTATGGTAAAAATAGAACAAATTTAAGAGTACCCATTATGTTTACAGGCATTGTAGAAAGTTTAGGAAAAGTCGAAAGTTTACAAAATGTAGGTGGTGATATCCGCTTGCGCATACAGACTGATCTTGATATGTCTGATGTTCACTTGGGTGATTCTATTGCGACTAATGGCATCTGCTTAACTGTTATTGCATGGGGCAATCAATGGTACGAAGCAGATGTGTCACTTGAAAGTATTCATCGTACAACTTTATCGAGTTGGAAGGTTGGGCAAACCGTCAATGTAGAAAAAGCGATGTTACCAACAACTCGCTTTGGTGGTCATATTGTTAGTGGACATGTAGATGTAGTTGGTGAAATTACGGTGCAACGTCAAGATGCACGTTCACTCTATTTTGAGGTAACGGCCCCGCCTGAAATTGCAAAATATTTAGCGGAGAAAGGTTCCATCACAGTTGATGGAATTAGTCTTACAATCAATCATCTACGTGGCAATGTGTTGAGTTTAAATCTTATTCCTCATACTGCAGAGCGGACCAATATTAGTACGTGGAAAGTCGGGACTAAAGTAAACTTAGAAGTCGATGTACTTGCACGATATATTGAACGTTTATTGCTTGGGGATAAGGCTGCTGAACATAAACCTGAGTCTAAATTAAGCATGGAATTTTTAGCACAGAATGGCTTTTTACGTTAAAAAATGATTAAAATAGAAAACAGCCTAAATTTTTAGGCTGTTTTTTTGTTTAAATAAATTAGGTATACAATCTATCTAAAGGAGAAAGCAACATGCTCAGAGAACTTCAGAATGATTGATTTTTTACTGCATTTAGAGCAGCTTTTACCTAGTTTATTAGAGCAATATGGCGTATGGATTTACGCAATTTTATTTTTAGTGATATTTGCGGAAAATGGTTCCGTTTTCATGTTTTTTTTACCTGGGGACAGTTTGCTCATCGCCATCGGTGCTTTATGTTCGACCACTGAGTTGATTCATTTGCACTATATGGGATTGTTATTATTTATCGCCTCAGTCCTTGGTTATATTCTCAATTTCTATACAGGGCGATGGCTTGGTATTAAATATTTTAGCGACCACTCACGTTGGTTAAAACCTGAGTATATTGCCAAAACGAATGCTTATTTCGAAAAACATGGTGGTAAGACCATTTTAATTGCGCGCTTTATCCCTTTTGTACGTTCTTTTGCTCCATTCGCTGCTGGCTCTGGATATATGAGCTATAGCAGTTTCATGTTTTACAATATTATTGGTGCTTGGATTTGGATCGCACTTTTACTAGGTATGGGGTATGGCATGGGAAATATATTCTCAGCCGTTTTAGATTTTTTTGCTTAAATTGATACTTCAAACCTGATAAAAAAAGCCCTCAGTGGGCTCTTTTAAATTTTATTAATGGTGAGTGATGTGCGATCAAACCAATTCTCTACCAAAACTTCATCTTGAATTAAAAAGTCGCCTTTTTTCGACTCATGTTTTAAATACACTAAAACCGATTGAAAATCTGCTCGACTAATCAATAGTTCTTGAGCACTGATCGTGACATGTTCGCCAGATTTCAAATGAGTGATTCGTTCAGAGATGTTGCTTAAAAGATCCATGGTGATACTTTCCTCATGTCCGTCAAATCGCAGAGAGCATTTAAATCACATTCATGGTGTGACAAATATGTTTCATTTTGATGACACTAAGCATCCACCGTTCGAGCCTCTAAGAGGGGAGAGATGTATTTTTTAAAATAAGTTCGATCTCTTCTTTTGCTGCTGCTTGGAGTTTTGATTTAAAAATTTGTACGGCATCTTCAATCATGGTTTCAGCTTCAAGCTCGAGACGTAAACGAATCGTATCTAAATCTTGATGAATTGATAAATGCGCGGGAGAGTTTCCTGAAAAGTCCCGATGGGGTGTAGTCACTTTTTGGTATTTTTCAGTATATTCATCGATTTCTGCATCAATCACTTGTCGTAACTGTACGAGCGAATCGGTTTGTTGTTGAAATTTAAGATATTCATCTTGTAGAAGCTTTTGATTATAAGCCTCTTGCAGTGCACGTTTTTCTGCTAATGATTTTTCTAAAGCCAATTGCTTACGAATACGAGCTTCTTCAATTAATCGTGCTTTTTCATCCGCATAAGCCTGTTCAACCTTTAATTGAGCCACTTGCTGGGCACGATTATCATGGTCTAGCCATTGCTCTGGTTGAGTTTGAGGTTCGAGTAAATCACTGATGCGATTAAGGTCGTCGATAAAAGCTTGGCGAACCGCTTCTGGCGCTTTCAACCAACGTTTTTTAAAATCTTGACCGACATTAATGGCCACCGTGATTCTCCTTTTTCCAATGACAACGCGCTAAAGTTTATGTGTTTGAGGTGAGATACCTAATTTTCGATAGGTTTTATATTTCTCTCGTCCAATTTCTTTGGCAGCTTCGTTGTTTTCAATAATTTCGATAATGTGACTGAAACGTGAAGGATCTTCAAGTGCATGAATGTGAAAATTAAACACGATCCATTCCTGAGTTTCAGGGAGCTTAGACGAAATACAAATAGCTGCTGATTGATCATCAATGCCATGTGTCAAAAAACTCTGCGGATCGAAACTCCAAAGTAAATCATCGAGTTCATTTTGAATGCTCAATTCTGGACAATGAATCCATATTTTTGCAGGGTTACGCAGAATTTTTCGACATAAACGACAGGCACTTTGGACCTGTCGTTCTGGACTCATTTCAAATAAGTAGAAGCTGATTTTAGACATTAATTTACGCGATTTGCGAGAAATTGAACCAATAATGGAACTGGGCGACCAGTTGCACCTTTTGCTGCGCCAGATGTCCAAGCTGTACCAGCAACATCTAAATGTGCCCAACGATATTCACGTGTGAAGCGTTGCAAGAAGCAAGCAGCTGTAACAGCACCAGCTTTTGGACCACCAATATTGGCAATATCAGCAAATGGAGAGTCAAGCTGTTCTTGGTAGTCATCATAGACCGGCATACGCCATACACGGTCAAATGATTGTTCACCAGCTTGAGAAAGTTCATTTGCCAGTTCATCATCTGGTGTGAACATACCTGTTAAAACAGAGCCTAAAGCAACAACACAAGCGCCTGTTAATGTTGCGATATCAATCACAAGTTCTGGGTTAAAGCGTTTGACATAGGTCAGCGTGTCACAGAGGACTAAGCGACCTTCGGCATCTGTATTTAGAATTTCAACAGTTTGACCACTCATCGTGGTGACGATATCACCTGGTCGAGTTGCATGACCTGATGGCATGTTCTCAGCCGCCGCAATTGCACCTACAACATGAATCGGAAGGCGAGCTTCACAGAGTGAGCGCATGGTTCCTAAAACTGAAGCTGCACCACCCATATCGTATTTCATTTCATCCATGCCTAAACCTGGTTTTAATGAAATACCACCCGTATCGAAAGTGATTCCTTTACCCACGAGGACGATAGGAGCTTGTTCAAGTTGACCTTGATATTCAAGAGTAATGATACGTCCAGGGCGATCTGAACCTTTGCTGACTGCAAGAAATGCATTCATGCCAAGATCAGCAATTTGCTGTTCATCTAGCACGGTTACTTTCAATAAATCTGGGAATTCTGCTGCCAATGCAATTGCATGATCCGCTAAATATTCAGGAAAACAAATATTTCCTGGACGATTTGCTAAATCACGTGCAATGTTTTGACCGCTTTCAATTGCTTGAATTAAGTTGAGTTGATTTGACGTTAGCGTAGAGTTTGATGCAATTAGATGAACCTGTTCGAGTATAAAGCCATTTTTTTTCGACTTAAACTCGTCAAAAGCATAAGCAGATTGAGTGAGTTTAAGTGCAAATAAGTAGTGTAATTCATTCGGCAAAGCTGAAATATCAACACTGATTTGTTTGAATTTTTTTTGTGAAGCTTTGATAATAGTTTGTGCAATTTTTGCTAATTTTGCAGCTTTAACTTCTTGTGCATTACCTAAGCCAAGTAGAATGCTATTCGGTTGATTTTCAATTTGACCCAATAACGATAAAGACTCATTGAAACCTGCTTTGAATTGAGCTGCTTCAGTTAGGCTGTCTAAATTGTTGATTTGATAGTTGCTTTTAACTGCATGGGTGTTTTCAGAGTCGACTAAAATAACCAAATGTTGGCTTTCTGAAATTTGTGCCAATGATGTATTAATTGAAAGTTTCATATGCTTGTTGTGTGCCTATTGAGACCGTTTAAATCATTAAACCATTGAAACACTACCAATGATAGAATTTCAATGAGGTTTTATATTTTTAACATTCGGGTAAACTAGCGCTAGCCGATTTAACCTAATTTTGGAAGATTACTTTGATTATAAGACGTTACCTCGTCAAACAAGTGGTATCTACCTCTGTGGTTGTGATTTCATTGCTTACACTCATCATGTTGGGTGGGCGTTTGATCAAGTATTTTGGCGTGGCAGCTCAGGGTCGAATGGATGCAAGTATTTTATTTAGCATCATTGGCTACCGTCTTCCAGAATTTTTGACATTGATCTTACCTTTAGGTTTTTTCATTGGTCTCATGTTGGTGTTTGGCCGACTGTATGTAGATCATGAAATGGCGGTTCTCAATGGCAGTGGTGTTAGTCGTAATCAATTGGCTCGTTTATTGTTACCTCTCACAGCCATTTATTTGGCCATTCAAACGGTATTAATGGTATGGATGTCTCCATGGGGTATACGTGAATTTGAAAAGCTTACGACGACCCAAGCGGTTCGATCAGGCTTTGATTTGGTACGTCCAAAAGAGTTTATTTCCTCAGGTCCTTATACCATTTATGCTGGCGCACTTTCGGAAGATCGTAAAAACTTAAAAGAAATTTTCTTCTATCAGCGTGCAGATAAGCCTGAAAAACCTGACATCATGATTTTAGCGAAAGAAGCGACACGTGTTGAAATGGTCGGTGAAACAGCGAGTGTTGTTGATTTAACCCAAGGTCGTCGTTACGAAATTTATCAAGATAGTCCGAAATATAGTCATACCGAATTTGCTTCATATCGTTTGCGTCTTGAAAGTGATAAAGAGGCGAAATTCGAAAGTGGTGATGTAGAAGCGTTACCAATTTCGAAGTTGATTGAAACTCGTGAAGACCCTGTAGTTGCCAGTGAATTGGGCTGGAGAATATTTGTGCCATTTACATTGATTGTGGCATTGATGTTAGCAACGGCATTGTCTGAGGTTACTCCACGCCAAGGACGATATTTAAAATTATTTCCTGCACTCTTAATTTTTGCCAGTTTGATTGTGGCATTAATGGCGATTAAAACCAGAATTAGTAAAGATGAGATTGGTATTTGGGCTTATCCCGCTATCTTGATTGTTTATGCAGTGGGTGCGGCGATTTTCTCGCGTAAACAAAAACTAGCGCCTAAGTTAAAAAAACGAATTGAGCAGGTGAAATCATAATGTTGGCACGTCGAATTGTCGCAAAACATGTGACGAAAACCACAGCGCTGGCGATGTTGGGTGCTACAGCGATTTTATCAGCCCTTCAAATTCTTTTTACCTATATGGGTGAATTAGGCAGCCTGAAAGAAGGATATGGAGCTTGGCAAGCGCTTATTCATGTTCTATGGGCTTCACCGCAATATTTATATGAAATTTTACCTATTTCAGCATTGATTGGTGCAGTGCTCGGTTTGGGTTCAATGGCTTCAAATAGTGAGCTGATTGTCATGCGCGCTTCAGGGATTAGCCTGTGGCGTATTGTGGGTTGGGTCATGCGCTCAGCAATGCTCTTGGTATTGCTTTCATTTTTACTCAGTGAATATGTTATTCCTTACACCAATGAGCGGGCGGAAAGTATTAAAGACCGTCGTTCTGTTGCTGAGCTTGGCGAAGTCAAAGGGTATTGGACTAGAGAAGGTCAACGATTTATTTATATTGACTATGCAAATGCGCAAGGGCAGTTACGTCAAGTTGAGATGATGGACTTTGATCAAGATTATCGTCTGAAGTCAGTCTTGACTGCGAATCAAGGTCAATTTGTACAAAATGGACAATGGTCTTTAATTGAAGCCAGTCAGATGGATATTTTTCCTGAAGGCTATTCGAGACTGATTCAAACTCCTCAGCAGGATGTTGCTTTAGCGCTTCAACCTAAATATGTTCATATGGTGACGATTGATCCTGAAGATTTAGCTCCAAGCCAATTGATCAGTTTTATGCGCTATATGAATGAATATAGTCAAGTTCCTAAAACGTATTTACTTGCATTCTGGCAAAAAGTGGCTTCGCCATTTGCATTGTTGGCACTCGTACTGATTGCTTGCTCTTTTATTTTTGGCCCTTTACGGCAACAGTCTATGGGTTTTCGTTTAGTGATTGCGTTATTTGTAGGGCTTGGTTTTTACTACCTACAAGACTTCTTAGGGTACGCGAGTTTGGTGTATTCACCATCTCCAGCTTGGTTTGTTTTTCTGCCAATTGTGCTTATCTTTGCGGTAGGTAGCTATTTGCTATATCGAGCGCGCTAGAGAATTTTTAAATTGAAAAATAGATGGTCTAGATCAATCAAAGCCATCGTGTTCAGATAGAGTCTTAATGAAAAATTCGTTAAGATACGTTGATTAATTTGTAAACAGAAAAGAGTGTATATCATGACGGATGCAACTGCTGGCAAAATCCCTCACGTTTTAGTCATTATGGATGGTGTGGGTCATCGTGAAGCGGTCGAAGATAATGCTTTTCTTGCAGCGAAAACACCTAATTTAACTGCAATGAAACAGAATCATCCACATGGTCTGATTTCAGGTTCAGGTGAAGATGTTGGTCTTCCAGATGGCCAAATGGGGAATTCAGAAGTTGGTCATATGAATCTTGGTGCTGGACGCGTGTTGTATCAAGATTTCACTCGTATTACCAAAGATATCCGTACTGGTGATTTCTATAAACATGAAGTATTGGTTGATGCTGTAGAAAAAGCAAAAGAAAATCAAAAAGCAGTACATATTTTTGGATTGTTGTCTGAAGGTGGTGTTCACTCTCATGAAGACCATATTGTTGCTATGGCAGAGTTGGCACTAAAAAGAGGTGCTCAAGTCTATTTACATGCTTTCTTAGATGGTCGTGATACTCCCCCAAAAAGTGCACAACCATCTTTAGAGAAATTAGATGCATTATTTGCCCAATATCCAGGTCAGGGTCGAATCGCAACGATGATCGGTCGTTATTTCGCAATGGATCGTGACAATCGTTGGGATCGTGTCGAACAAGCATATCGTTTATTAACAGAAGGTGAGGCTGTTCGCGTAGTTGAGTCTGCTGTGGAAGGTCTCGAACAAGCGTATGCTGCTGAAGAGTCAGATGAGTTTGTGAAAGCAACACGTATTGGGGATGTAGCCGCAGTACAAGATGGTGATGCTGTTGTTTTTATGAATTTCCGTGCAGATCGTGCTCGCGAATTGACAAAAGCATTTGTTGAACAAGGCTTCGATGGTTTCGAGCGTAAAGTTGTGCCTCAGCTTGCGAAATTTGTCATGTTAACGCGCTATCAAGCGACAATTAATGCGCCGGTGGCATATATGCCAGAACCGTTGGTCAATTCAATTGGTGAATACCTGTCTAATTTAGGTAAAACTCAATTACGTATCGCGGAAACTGAGAAATATGCCCATGTGACTTTCTTCTTCAGTGGTGGTCGTGAAGATGAGTATCCAGGTGAAAAACGTATTTTGATTCCATCACCAAATGTTGCAACCTATGATTTAAAACCAGAAATGAGTGCTTATGAAGTCACTGATGAGTTAGTGAATGCAATTAATTCAGGTGAATTTGACTTACTCGTTGTGAACTATGCAAATGGCGATATGGTTGGACATACAGGGGTATTCGATGCTGCCGTTAAAGCAGTAGAAGCAGTGGATGTCAGCTTAGGTCGCGTCTATGATGCAGTGATGGCGAAGAAAGGCCATATGTTGATCACTGCGGATCACGGTAATGTTGAACAAATGCAGGACTATGAAAGTGGTCAAGTCCATACTCAACATACAACTGAGCATGTGCCATTTATTTATGTAGGTCCAACTCAAGCGAAAATTGCAGAGGGTGGTGTGCTTGCAGATGTTGCACCGACATTATTGAATTTAATGCAGTTGCCTGTTCCTGCTGAAATGAAAGGTCGCAATTTAGTGACTTTAGTTTAAAAATAAGAAGGAATTCAGTATGAATCCATTGTTATTCAAACTCATGTTAGGTCTAGCTTTAAGTTTGAATGGGGTTCATGCTTTCGCTGCTGGATCTAAGGGTCCAGCAGTTGATCCTTTAGAAGAAGACTGGTCATCTAACAGTTCAGAAGTTCCGATTGAATCTATACAGCAGTTTGTTCAGATTTACGGTACAGTAAAAGAAAACTATGTCACTGAAGTCACTGACGATCAGTTATTTTTACAAGCGATCCAAGGTTTGGTGAGTGGGCTAGATCGTTACTCTCGCTATTTATCTCCAGAAGATTATCGCCAACTCCTCAAATATACCGAGGAGGATTTAGCGAGTATCGATTTTGATCTTAGCTTTGATACCTCACGAGGTTTATGGCAGATCGAAAATTTAGATCCCGATAGTGACTCGGCAAAATTAGGATTGGCCAACGGCGTTACACTTTACAAAATTGATGGACAAGAGCTTAGATTGCTAAACCAAGATCAAGTCAAAGACTTGCTCAGTGGCTCGATTGGATCAACCATCAGTTTACAAAGATCACCGAACTCATCTCCAATTATTTTAGTGAGAAATCAAAAACTAGATGTTGCCGATATACAAGCACATATGCTGAGTAATCAAGTTTTACTATTAAAGGTGAAAGTTTTTCAGCAAGATACTGCGAATGAAATAAAACGTTATATCGATGAGCATCATAGCCAACAACTCAAAGCTGTTTTAATAGATCTAAGAAATAATCCGGGTGGATTATTATCTTCTGCTGTGGAAACGGCAGATTTATTTTTAAATCAGGGTTTGATTGTATCTACGCGTAGCCGTTCAGAAGGTGATCAACAATTCCAAGCTTTACCAGGACATGAATTTACAGGGCTTAAAGTCGGAGTATTGATTAATCAACGTTCGGCTTCTGCAGCAGAAGTATTTACGGCAGCAATGAAAGATCATCAACGCGCCGTAATCATTGGTGAAAAGAGTTATGGTAAAGGTGTTGTGCAAAAACTCTTTCCACTTGAAAATGGTGCGGCACTACAAATGACAGTATCTCATTACTTAACACCGAATGGTGTCGAGATTGATGGGCAAGGCATAGCCCCTAATATCGAATATCCTTGGCCGCAGGATATGAAGGAGGAGGTTTACCTCCAACACGCAGCCGATTTGTTGTTAAGAAGCCGTTAAATATCATCAATATCGGGGTGATGCTAAGTTATTCATCTTCAGTATCTAAACCAAATTTTTTTAAACGATATCGTAATGAGCGGAATGTCATTCCTAATTTTTTGGCGGCTAGGGTTCTGTTCCAATGCGTTGAGTTTAACGCATTAATTAAAACTTCTTTTTCTACTTTCTCAAGGTATTGTTCTAATCCCTCTTCGGGCAAACCTTTGGGTATTTGAGACGTTAAATCAGTAGTTGCTTCAATTTGACTATTTGGTTGTTGTGCTAAAGGTTGGGATGTTAAGCCTAATGAAGGGCTTTTAACATGCTCGACGGCTATGAGCTTATCATCGCAAAGTGTAAGTGCACGCTCGATGATATTTTTAAGTTCGCGTACATTCCCTGTAAATGGTTGTTGTTTAAGGAATTGTATCGCCTCTTGAGACAGTTGAGGGGCTTCAATACGCCATTCACTACTGATTTTATCAATAAAATGTTGAGCTAGAACAGGAATATCTTTGGGTCTATCGCGGAGTGGGGTAAGACGTAAATCCATCACATGAATTCTAAAAAATAGATCTTGTCTAAATTTGCCTTGTTGAACCAATTGCTCAAGATTTTGATGGCTTGCACTGACAATCCTAAAATCAACATCAAGCTCTTTATCACTGCCAATCGGACGGATTTTCTTTTCTTGAACTGCTCTCAGCAATTTAGCTTGCATGGCGAGTGAAAGCTCTGCAATTTCGTCTAAAAATAATGTTCCACCGTCAGCTGTTTGAATTAACCCTTGTTTGTCTTGGTCAGCACCCACAAAACTGCCTTTGATATGACCAAATAATTCACTTTCCATCAGGTCTTCATTCATCGCACCACAATTGATCGCGACAAAGGCATGATCATGACGATTACTGAGTTGATGAATAAGATTCGCAACGATTTCTTTACCAGTCCCTGATTCACCTGTAATAAAGACAGGTGCTTGCGATCGAGCTATTTTTTTGATTGCTGTACGAAGCTGTTGAGTTTGTTCTGAGACACCAATCAGCAGTTGTTCCTCAAGTGGAAGCTGATTGAGATCATCATCCACTGCAGGGGTATGTAATGCTTTCTTAAGCAATTGATGCAAATGTTGTTGATTAATGGGCTTACTGACGAAATCGAAAGCGCCTGCTTTTAAAGCGGAGATTGCCAACTCCATATTGGCATAGGCGGTCAGTACCGCGATGGGCGTCTTCGGATAGTGCTGGGTGACGTATTTAACTAAATCGATGCCATTGCCATCTGGTAAATTGAAATCGGTGATACACGCATCGTATTTATATTCGCTTAGAAAATGTAGCGCTTGTTTCAAATGATGTGCCATATGCGTTTTAATGCCCATCCGAGAAAGGGTCATTTGCATCAACATACATAAATCAGGTTCATCATCGACTAAAAGTACTAAAGGTTGTTGCTTTACCATAACCTGATCTTATCCATCTAAACGTCTGTCTTATGGCATGTAATACGAAAACATGCACCTTGCTGTTCTTGCTCGATATAACTCAATTTTGCTTGGTTAGCTTCACAAATACTTTGTGATAAATATAATCCTAAACCAGTTCCATTGGTTTCAGTACTAAAAAATGGTTGAAATAATTGAGATAAATCATGTTGTTGGATGCCTTTGCCAAAATCGATAACATCAATAAAAATTTGATTTTCTGAACAACTGCTTCTGACAAAAATGTACTCTGCGGTCGGATCATTATGACGAATAGCATTGCGAATTAAATTAATCAGAACTTGTCGCAGTTGGATTTCATCAAAATAAACTTCAATATTGGCTTCAAGCTGTAATTGGATATGAGAACTGATATCTGCTAAATCTTGTTGAATAAGATCATGCATAAACTGCTCAAAATGAATCAGTACACCGGCAGTTTTTTTATTCTTTGCCATATCCAATGTGTCTTTGATGATTTTATCAATACGTTTTGCTTGCTTAGCAATCATTTGATTGAGCATACGTTTTTGTTCTTCATCCGAATCATCATTAAGTTCATTGGCTTGTACGATTGCTGCTAAAGGATTACGTATTTCATGTGCAATACTGGCTGATAATTGACCAAGAGAAGCTAATTTCATTTGTTGAACTTTCTGATTAAGTTTTTGCGCATCTTCCAAAATTAATAGCGTGAGCGCTTGTTGAGGCGTAACCAGTTTTTGAACACGAATATCAACTGTATAGGATGATTGATGAGATTCAAACTGAAAGCGCTCTCCATGAGCAACCAATGTGTTTTTTAGAATTTCATAGAGATCTGGTTGGAAGTTGGCAAGATTATATTGTTCATGAGCGTACAGGGGCGAAATACCAAGTAAGGAATATGCAGCAGGATTGCAGACGATAATTTTACAGTGATCATCTAAGACCAGATAACCGACTTCGATTTGCTCAAGAATATAGCGATTAATATTTTGTAGTTTAAAGAGTTCATTGGCTTGATGTGTATTGACGGATTCGAGTACTTGAAACCGTTGTATTGATACTTGACCAATGCCATGAACCACAAAAAATAAAAAAGCAAGAAAGGCACTGTCACCAATATTATTTAGACTTTCAATGGAGAATAAACTGCCAAAAAACTGCTGATATACGACCCCAATCACCGCGACTAATGTGATGAATAAGGCTTGGTTTTTACTGAGTAAAAAGTTTGCTGCAAAGACGGAAATGACAAACAATAACCCAATTGCGATATTGGGACCACCGAGTGCAAAAGTAAGGGTATTTAGAAAGAGCAGGTCAACTGCAAATAAGGTGATAATTTGTTTATAAATAGCTTGTGGTAAGTATTTTAAAACGATCGTTTGTACGATGCTACTTGCAACATAAAGGAGTAAAGCGTAAAAATAGATTGATTCATATTGATAAAAATAACGTTCAGAATCAATCGTCAGTAGGAATATGAGTGTTAAGCTTAAGGCGATAATGACACGATAACTTGAATATAGTGTTCCAAGACGGTAGATCGTTTGGTAAATAGAAATTGAAGCAGCAGACGTCATTGGAATACTCAGATCAAATTAAGGCTTAATCAAACCATAACG
Organism: Acinetobacter sp. ANC_7504; assembly: GCF_056779995.1. Taxonomy (NCBI): domain Bacteria; kingdom Pseudomonadati; phylum Pseudomonadota; class Gammaproteobacteria; order Moraxellales; family Moraxellaceae; genus Acinetobacter; species Acinetobacter sp. ANC_7504. Next base: position 52,510 of record NZ_JBWYIZ010000005.1, read on the forward strand.
AATTGCCAAATGCGTCAGTTTGACATCACTATCGATTCCTAATTTTTCAAATATACGATAGCGGTAGGTATTCACTGTTTTTACGCTAACAAAGAGTTTGTCTGAAATTTCTTGGGCACTAATACAATTCACAACCATCATCGCGACTTGCATTTCACGTTCAGAAAGTGCATCGAAAGGAGAAGTTTGTGTATCAGATAAATAAGAACTCGCAAGCTGTTCAGCAATATCTGCACTGAAGTATTTACCACCTTGCATGACTTTATTAATTGCACGAACCATTTCTGTGATCGGAGCTCCCTTCGTGATGTAACCACGAGCCCCCGCTTTTAACAGTAGTGATGGATAGGGTTCTTCCGCTAGGCCACTGACGGCAAGAACTTTGGTATCAGGTGCTGTTTGTAATAAACGGCGAGTGGTTTCTACGCCACCGATACCAGGCATATTCACATCAAGCAAGACGACATTAGGGTGGTGTTGACGAACAAGACTAATGGCTTCTTCACCGGACTCTGCTTGACCAATGACTTGAATATCTGCTTGATCTTCAAGCATACGACAAATACCTGTACGAACTAACTCATGGTCATCTACCACTAATACCGTGATCACAAACACCTCCTCTGAAATCTATTCTTACTTTTTTGTTACATGATGCAAAAATTGCTTGCATTGGACTAACAAAAATAGCAATGCTATTCCTAATCTTTACTAAAATACTGTGCATAATCACGTGGTTTAATATTAATCACGTTTGTACCTAAATGTAAGTCATATTTGAGGTGATTAGCAATGATGCAAAATGCCTCCGTAAGATGAGTAAGTTATCGTGAAAAAACAGAAATTAACGCTAATGCATGTGCTGACTACATCAGTACTACTCTCTATGAGCTCATTGAGCTTTGCAGAATTAATTAATCATGCTAATTCTGCACCGGGGCAGGCGAATATCAGTTGGTCATCTGAAGATGCGAGCCAATTCTTAAATAATGATAGTGTCAAAGCTTCTACTTCCTCATCAGAAGAGTATACACCTCAAGCAACGACCACAATTACAACAACAATTCGTAAATCTACAGGCCCTGCGACCTCAACATCACCAACTACTCAGATTCTTGATAATAGTCGCTATAGTAATCAACCTTCAGTGAACGCGCGTGCAGCATTGGTCATGGATGCAAATACAGGTGAGGTCTTATTTAGTAAGAACACGAATACTGCTCTACCGATTGCGTCTGTTACAAAGTTAATGACAGCTGTAGTGATTGCAGATGCACAATTAAATATGTCTGAAAATATTACGCTGCAAAGTATTGATTTTGCAGGTGCGGGTGGTAAAAACTCAAGCTCGACATTGCGTGTAGGTGACACAATGAATCGTGCTGAAGCCTTATTATTTGCTTTGATGAAGTCTGAAAACCCTGCAGCTGCGGCTTTGGCTCGAACATATCCAGGAGGTCGTGCGGCTTTCGTCTCTGCTATGAATAATAAAGCACGTGCCTTAGGGATGCATTCATCTAAATTTACTGAGTCTACAGGTCTAGATCCTCGCAATGTTGCTTCTGCGCGGGACTTGGGCATCTTGGTGAGTACCGCATCACAGTACGGTCTTATTCGTCAATTTTCTACGACGCCAACCTATGATTTTAACCTCGGTTATCGTGTGTTGAAATCGAACAATACGAACTCTCTCGTTCGTAACGGTGGCTGGAATATTAACATTTCAAAGACGGGATTTATTAATGAGGCTGGGCGTTGTGTGGTGATGCATACGACTTTGAATAATCGCCCAGCTGTAGTTGTGCTTTTAGGGGCAAGCAATACTCAAGCTCGTAATGATGATGCTGTTCGCTTAATGCGTTGGACCAGTCAGTTACCACGTGCGATCTAGACCATAAATAAAAAACCCTGCATCTGCAGGGTTTTTTATCATGCAATCTTACATATTAGACAAAATTGAATCGCGTACTTGATCCATCGTTGCATCAATTGAAAGCATGACTGCATCAGAACACTGTTTGATAGCAGTATCAGGATCTTTAAGACCATTACCTGTTACAGTACAAACAATGACTGAACCTTCAGCAATTTTGCCCGCTTTAATATCGCGGATTGCACCACCAATCGAAGCTGCAGAAGCTGGCTCAACAAATACACCTTCATACATAGAAAGCAAACGTTGAGCTTCTAAGATTTCAGCATCTGTTAATTCATCAAACCAACCTTGAGAGTCACGTACTACCGCTTTCGCATGGTTCCAGCTTTGTGGGTTACCAATACGGATTGCTGTTGCAACAGTTTCAGGGTTTTGAACAGGTGCACCACGTAAGAATGGTGCTGCGCCAGAAGCTTGATAGCCAACCATCGTCGGTAAACCTTCAGGTTTAGGACCAGTGAATTGATCAGTTTCAGCATCATAAATTACTTGCTCAAATTGATCCGCAGGTTGGTTTGCAACAGCTTCTGTATAACCCATCCAGTGTGCAGTGATGTTACCTGCGTTGCCTACTGGTAAGCAGTGATAGTCAGGTGCACGACCTAATTCATCAACGATTTCGTATGCAATCGTTTTTTGGCCTTGTAAACGGTAAGGGTTGATTGAGTTTACGATAGTTACAGGGGCTTGGTCAGCAACTTCTTTAACAAGGCGCATACCGTCATCGAAGTTACCACGAATTTGCATTGTGATCGCACCATACATCATTGCTTGAGCCATTTTACCCATTGCAATTTTGCCTTCTGGAATCAAAACGAATGCTTTAATACCAGCGCGCGCAGCATAAGCGGCAGCGGCAGCAGAAGTATTACCTGTAGATGCACAGATAATCGCTTTAGACCCTTCTTCAACCGCTTTAGTGACTGCCATGGTCATACCACGGTCTTTAAATGAACCAGTCGGGTTTAAGCCTTCGTACTTCACATAAATTTCAACATTTTTGCCAATTAAACGTGGAATATTCGCAAGCTTAATCAGTGGTGTATTACCTTCGCCTAGGGAGATTGCACGAGTAGTTGCAGACACTGGTAAACGGTCGCGATAACGGTCAACTAAACCAGTGTAACGATTGGCATTAGACATGATGATGTTCCAATTGTGTGTAGAGCTGGAGAGGGCAGCAGTACCCTCTACCCGAGATGATTAATTATCAAGCGATTCTAAACGAATTCGTACAATTTCGCCATGGATGACGGGTAATGCTTGAATTTGTGAAAGCGCTTCATCCATTTTTGATTCAACAATAGGATCTGTCAGAATCACGATAGGAATAAGGTCTTTTAAGCGAGGTTGCTGCATAATGGCATCAATACTGATTCCTGCACGACTCAAGATCGTAGTAACTTCAGCAAGTACGCCTGTTTGATCTTCAGCATTAATACGGATGTAGTAACCAGTTGTCATTTCTTCACGACTTAGAATTGGTAAGTCTGTGAGTGCTTCAAATGCTAATTGTGGAATAGTTCCAGCACCGTCTTCAGTATAAGAAATGTCACGAACGATATCGACAACGTCAGCGACTACGGCAGAAGCAGTTGGACCAGCACCAGCACCAGCACCATAATATAAAGTTGGGCCGACTGCGTTCGCTTGTACGAGAACAGCATTTTTAACGCCGTTTACATTTGCGATCAACTGGTCATCTGGAATGAGCGTTGGGTGAACACGTAGTTCAATGCCTTTTTCTGCACGACGTGCAATACCTAAATGCTTAATACGGAAGCCAAGATCTTCAGCATACTTCACATCTTGAGCAGTAACTTTACCAATTCCTTCAGTAAAAACTTTATCAAATTGAAGTGGAATACCAAATGCACAAGATGCAAGAATGGTTAACTTGTGAGCAGCATCAATCCCTTCTACATCAAAGGTTGGATCTGCTTCAGCGTAGCCAAGTTCTTGCGCTTCTTTCAAAACGTCAGCAAAAGCACGTCCTTTTTCACGCATTTCACTTAGGATAAAGTTGCCTGTACCATTAATGATGCCTGCAAGCCACTCGATTTTATTGGCAGCTAAGCCTTCACGAATTACTTTGATAATTGGAATACCGCCAGCAACAGCTGCTTCATAGGCGATCTGCACAGCATTGTCTTCAGCAAGTTTAAATAATTCGTTACCATGTTCAGCTAAAAGCGCCTTATTGGCAGTGACAACTTGTTTGCCATGAACAATTGCTTCTTTGATGACTTCATAAGCAGGGTGAATACCGCCCATGACTTCAACAACAACATCAACATCAGGTTGACGAACGATATCAAGAAGGTCGGCACTTTGTTTAACTGAGTCTGGAAGATTTAAATCTGGGCGAGGGCGACGAGTACCCACATAAGTAATTTGAATTTCACGACCGGTGCGACGTCTAATTTCAGCAGCGTTTTCTTGTAATAGTTTAAGGGCACCACCACCTACGGTTCCTAGACCGAGTATTGCCAGACGAACTGGTTTCACGTCACACTCCAAAAAATATGTAAAATTTTATTGAACCTAGATCATAGCTAAAAAAAGAGGCAGACTCTAGGGTCAATCGAGTTAAATATTGATGTATAAAAAGCAGTAATTTATCTCATAAATATTAGTTATTTAAGCTACGTAGTATTTCATCTGCTGTCATGTATCCACCAAGATAAACACCTTCTGAGCTGTAAATTGCAGGCGTTCCATTTACACCCATTTTTAAACCCATTTGGTACTGATCTTTAACAGGATTTTCACAGTTGGCATTGTCCAATTGTTGACCTGCAATAGCTTGATCAAATGCGGTTCTACGATCTTTACTACACCAGACACTTTCCATTGCTGGGAAATATTGTTCTCCACGTGGCCATGCGATATAACGAACTTCAATTCCTTTGGAATTGATTTCATCCATATGTTCATGCAATTTATGGCAGTAAGGGCAGCTGATATCTGTAAATACGTAAACGATATGTTTGGTTTTAGATTTAGCTGGATAAATAATGAGATCTTCAGCTTTTAACTGGCTCAGTAACCCTTTACTCAATGCCGACTGGAAGGATTGTCCAATATCTTCAACTTTTTTATTGCCTAAACGTAGTAAATCACCCTGGAAAATATATTGACCATCTGCAGTAGTGTATACCGCAGTCATACCCTCTAAATTGACCCAGTAAAGATTTGGTACTTCGGTTGGTTTAATCTCGATAATTTTGGCATTGATATTGGCAGTTTTAAAATTTTTCTCTAACTTTTGAATCAAGCGTTGTTGCGCATTTCGCTCAGTTAAATTTGATGCTTGGCCCGTTGCTGGTGCAGTTGCCGTTAAAGTACCATCAGATTTTTGCGTGTCTTCAGATTTGGAACATGCACTCATAAAAAGCGTCGTTGCAAGGGTAGAAGCGAATAAAATTTTCGAACGGGTAAATAACATAAACAACCCTTTTAAAGTTTTCAGCATTATTTTTACTGCGCTAAGCATAACAAAAAATATTCTCAAATCGTAAATTATAGCTCAGTGCTACAAAATTCAGATCGATGACTTAGCCACGGGGATGATGCTGAGCATGAAGTTGTTGCATGCGAATTTGTGCAACATGCGTATAAATTTGTGTTGTCGATAAATCACTATGCCCGAGGAGCATTTGTACCACTCGGAGATCTGCACCATGATTGAGCAGGTGAGTTGCAAAAGCATGTCTTAATGTATGGGGGGATAGCTCTGTAGCTATACCTGCTTGGAGGGCATAACGTTTGATGGCATACCAAAAGTTTTGACGGCTCATAATCCCGCCATGTTGGGTCAGGAATAAGTAATCTGTAGCACTTTTATGGAGTTGGGGGCGAGCTTCTGCTAAGTATTTTTCAATCCATTCCACAGCAATTTGCCCCAAAGGAACTAAACGCTCTTTATTTCCTTTGCCCAAAATTCGCAAAAAACCCTGATTGAGATTGATGTGATCTATTCTTAAATTAATCAGTTCGCTCACGCGTAAACCACAAGCATAAAGGACTTCAAACATCGTGCGATCACGCAAGCCTAACGCTGTGTTTGTATCTGGTGCTTGAATGAGTGATTCAACATCTTGCTCAGATAAATCTTTAGGTAACGCTCGTCCTAACTTGGGTGTTTTATGTGCGGCTATAGGATTATCTGTTCTTAAATTTTGCTCTCTTAAAAATTTATAGAAAGACCGAAGTGCCGATAAAGTGCGAGCAATTGATCGAGGACTTTTCCCTTGTTTGGTGAGCTCAATCAGTACATCTGAAATATCATCATGTGACCATAAGGTTATGGGGCTGGTTAACAGAGTACTGCATTGGACTAAATCTGTGAGATAAGCATTTCGGGTGTGCGGACTAACAGACTGAGCGATTAAATAATCCCGAAATCCGTGTAAGAACGAAAGTTGTTCTGGAATTTGAATGGGGGTAGGAATTCGAGGTTTCTTATTAATCATAGGGATATTCGATTGAGAAATTCGATTGATTTAATTGAGATTATCTAATGTAGTGTAATTTTCTATGCAAGTCGATGTGTTATAAGAAGATGCGAATCATTCTTGATGAGAGTGCGGTAATAATTCTCATTTGTATGTATACTGTTCAAAATTTTTTAGGGTTAGGTACGGTGCGTTTATCTGATTTGAAAGTCAAACAATCTGCCATCATTACGCAAGTGCATCGCACTGTAGATGGTACTTCTACAGACATGGTGGCAAGTCGTTTAGAAACGCTAGGATTTGTTGCCGGAACTAAAGTACAAGTCATTACGAAAGGACTGTTTGGTGGCGAACCAATTCTCATTCAAGTGGGTTTTACTCGCTTTGCCTTAAGAAAAAATGAAGCAGAAAAAATTGAAATAGAAGGAGTGTCGGCATGAGCGATGCGTTGCGTGTTGCCCTTGTTGGTAATCCTAACTGTGGTAAAACTTCATTATTCAATCATTTGACTGGAACACGCCAAAAAGTAGGTAACTATGCAGGTGTAACCGTTGAGCGAAAAATTGGTCATTTCACGCTAAACTCAGGTAAAGCGGTTCGTGTTTTAGACTTGCCAGGAACGTATAGTTTAGACGCAACTAGTCCAGATGAAGAAATCACCCGTGATGTTGTTTATGGGAAAATTGCGGAAGAAGGTCGTCAAGATGCATTTTTATGCGTTGTAGATGCAACCAATCTGAAGTTGCACCTTGGTTTAGTTTTGGAGTTGATCCAATTGGGTCGTCCAATGCTACTCGTGCTTAACATGATGGATGAAGCTCGCCGTCGTGGAATGCAAATCAATACCCAGAAGCTTTCTGAGCGCTTAGGCATTCCAGTTGTAGAAACGGTTGCTGTACGTCGCTCAGGTATTGAAAACCTGATGAATGCGCTAGATCATGGCAAATATGCTGTTCCTCAAACTGAGCTGACAGGTTTGAAAGGATCTGATCACGACAAAGTTGAAGCGATTGTCAAAGATGCCGTTCAATTTGTTGAATTTGATGATAAACGTTCAGTTTTTCTCGATAAAATCTTTCTGCACCCTGTATTTGGTCTATTCAGTTTAGCGGTGATGATGTTCGTCATTTTCCAAGCAGTTTTTGCTTGGGCGGCACCCTTCATGGATGGTATTGAGACGTTCTTTGGCTGGTTGGGTGAAGTTGTTGGCGAGAATATTGCCCATCCATTACTCAATAGTTTAGTGGTTGATGGAATTATCGCGGGTGCTGGTGGTGTAGTTGTCTTTTTGCCTCAGATTCTCATCTTATTCTTCTTTATCTTGGTGCTTGAAGAATCAGGTTATTTACCCCGAGCGGCATTCTTACTTGATAAGTTGATGTATAAAGCAGGTCTTTCGGGACGTGCATTTATTCCATTACTGTCGAGTTTTGCGTGTGCAATTCCTGGAATCATGGCATCAAGGACTATTAGTGATCCAAGAGACCGTTTGACCACGATCTTTGTTGCACCATTGATGACTTGTTCAGCTCGTTTACCCGTTTATGCGTTGTTGATTGCAGCTTTTGTGCCTTCTCAAACGGTTTGGGGACTATTTAACCTTCAAGGTTTAGTGCTATTCGGTCTATATATGGCAGGGATTGTGAGTGCACTGATCGTATCGTTTGTGTTGAAGTTTTTTCAAAAAGATAAATCTCAACATATGCTATTGATGGAACTTCCAAGCTATCGTTTTCCAGATTTGAAAAATGTGTGGATTGGTTTGCTTGATCGAGCAAAAATCTTTTTAAAGCGAGTCGGTGGAATCATCTTTGCGCTTTCTATTTTATTATGGTTCTTGTGCACATTCCCACAACCACCTGAGGGTGCAACATTACCTGCGATTGATTATTCATTTGCGGGGATGTTAGGTCATTTGATGCAACCAATCTTTGCGCCATTAGGCTTTAATTGGCAGATTTGTATTGCCTTAATTCCAGCCATGGCTGCGCGTGAAGTTGTCGTTGCTGCTTTAGGCACGGTGTATGCTTTGTCTGCTGTTGATGAGGATGCGATGTCGGAAGGCTTGGCATCACTGATTAGTAGTGGTGGGGATTTGGGCTGGTCTTTAGCAACAGGATTATCACTTTTAGTCTGGTTCATTTATGCACCACATTGTTTGGCGACATTAGCGACAGTGAGACGCGAAACAGGTTCTTGGAAGACAGTTGGCTTTATGACCGTCTATTTATTTGGTTTAGCGTACTTTATGTCGTTCTTGACCTATCAAGTCGCGACCAGCGTGTTAGCTTAAATCTGAAGAGTTGAGGAGACTGAGATGATTGAAATTCTAATTATTACGGCATTGGTCCTTTGGAGTGCATTGGTCGTATTCAAAAAGGTTTTTCCACAGACGTCAAATTCAGTCTTTATGAAACTGTCAGATGCTACGGAAAGAAAAGGGTGGAAGGAACTATCAAAGTGGCTTAAACCCAAAATGAATGCTGGATGTGGCGGAAATTGCGCTTGTCCTGTTTCAGACAAGGAAACACCCAAGTTAAACCCTCAAGCTGTGAAATGGAAGTAGTTTACTTCAATAAAAAAACCGCCTAAATTGGCGGTTTTTTTACGCATGGACACAAAATAATGTCAAGATTATGAAATCAAAAAAAGCATTCAAAGCAGCAAAGTGCTAACATTTCGGCAGTTTCTAATTAGACTAAAATATGGGGCAGAAATGTTAATACAGCGTGGTGGATTAAAAGTTGTCGCAGGACTCGGAATTTCGGGTGTTGCTGCGGTAAATTTTCTACATGAAAAAGGCTATCACGTTGCAGTAACAGATTCGAGGACCTCTCCACCTGGACATGATCAAATTCCACCTGAAGTCCAAACTAGCTTTGGGAAATTTGACGAAGAAATGTTGTTGTCTGCTGAGGAAATTATTATCAGTCCAGGGCTTGATCCTAAACTGCCAGTGATTCAAACAGCACTTGCACAAGGCATTCCTGTTGTCAGTGAAATTCAAATTTTACGACGTGCGACTGAAAAGCCTATTGTTGCAATAACAGGTTCTAATGCAAAAAGTACAGTGACCACCTTGATCGGCTTAATGGCGAAATATGCAGGCAAAAAAGTCGCTGTAGGGGGGAATTTAGGACGTCCAGCCTTAGATTTAACCAAAGATGATCCAGAGCTATATATCTTAGAACTATCCAGTTTCCAATTAGAAACTACATCGAACTTAAATGCTGAAGTTGCTGTCGTCTTAAATATGAGCGAAGACCATCTCGATCGTCATGGCGATATGATGGGATATCACACTGCCAAACATCGTATTTTTCAAGGTGTCAAGAAAGTGGTCTTCAATCGGGATGACTCTTTGACACGTCCTTTAGTACCTGATGCAACGCCAATGCAGAGTTTTGGGCTCAATGCACCAGATATGAATCAGTATGGTGTACTCAGAGATACTGATGGCACGATGTGGTTAGCAAGGGGGCGTGAACGTTTATTGAAAAGTTCTGAGATGTATATTCAAGGGACACACAATGTCGCAAATGCACTTGCGTGTTTAGCTTTAGGTGAAGCGATAGGTCTACCATTAGAGGTCATGCTGGAAACTTTGAAAACCTTCAAGGGGTTGGAACATCGCTGCGAATTTGTCAAAGAAGTGCAAGGTGTTCGTTATTATAACGACTCAAAAGGTACAAATATTGGGGCAACCTTAGCAGCATTAGACGGCTTAGGTGCGGCGATCGCAGTACAGAAAGCTAAAGTTGCCATCATTTTAGGTGGTCAAGGTAAAGGGCAAGATTTTACTGCTTTAAGAAAATCATTAACGGAATTTGCAAAACTCGCGGTACTCATTGGTGAAGATGCGCCAGTGATTGAACAAGCAATTCAAGGCACAACCACAATTCTTCACGCTACATCATTAGAAGAAGCAGTAAAATTATGTCAAGCAAATACACAGCAACATGATGTGGTATTGCTTTCGCCGGCATGTGCAAGTTTTGATATGTTTACTGGCTATCCACAACGCGGACATCAATTTGTTGCTTGTGTGAATGCGCTGCACGAAGAACAATAAGGACGAAGATATGGCTGAGTCAGCTCAGACAACGATTGATAAAGTGAATAAAATTTACCAACGTTGGTTACCACGTATTCCAAGTGAAATTACATCAAGGAATGTTCTAATTTTTTGTGTGATTGCACTGCTCTGTATTGGAACGGTGATGGTTGGTTCAGCTTCTATGCCTTACGCAGAAAGATTGCATGAAAATCCATTCCACTATGTCATCCGCCATGCCATATCCATCGTGGTTGCGTTTGTCGCAGCAATTTTGGTTTATCGTGTTTCGTTAAATACCTGGTTTAATAACACATTTCCGTTATGGATGATGACTATGGCATTGCTTGTCGCGGTGTTATTAGTCGGTTCGGAAGTGAACGGTTCGACGCGTTGGATTCGAATCGCAGGATTTACCTTTCAGCCTACTGAAGCTGCGAAAGTGATGATGGCTATTTTTACTGCAGATTATGTTGTCCGTCGGGCAGAAGAAGTGCGGAATAATGTGAAAGGGCTGGCACGATTAGCAACAGTAATGCTATGTACAGTTGGTTTGATTATTGCTGAACCTGACTTAGGTGCAACGGTAGTGGTTGCCTTAACGATGTTAGGGGTGTTCTTTCTTGCAGGTGCGCCACTAATCCAGTTTGGTATTGCATTGGGTGCCATTATCATGGCATTTGTAGTGCTGGTTGTGTTCGAGCCTTATCGTTTCGAGCGTTTAATGTCTTTTACCAATCCATGGGCAGATCCTTTAGGTTCTGGTTATCAGCTTTCAAATGCGCTTATGGCCTTTGGACGTGGTGAATGGTTAGGGGTAGGCTTAGGCCATAGTATTCAAAAAATGTCTTATCTCCCTGAGGCGCATACGGACTTTATGTTGGCTATTTTGGCAGAAGAGTTCGGTTTCATGGGCATTACGGTTGTTCTCGCACTGTCATTTCTTATGGTGGGTGCGTGTATTCGAATAGGGCATCGTGCCATTCAGCATCAATTTTTGAGAGCGGGTTATTTGGCTTACGGGATTAGCATTATTTTTGTTCTGCAAATTATGGTAAATGCTGGCATGAATATGGGGCTGCTCCCAACTAAAGGTTTAACTTTACCATTTATTAGTTATGGTGGTTCATCTCTGATTATGTGTGCTGTCATGGTCAGTTTAATGCTGAAAATTGAAGCAACAACCCAAGAAAAGAATCAGGCCAAGGAAGTATCTAGCTTTTAAAATACACGATTGTATCTTAAGCATTCAAATCTGATGATGGTGGGGTACTATTTTGCTGCAACACCATCGTTGGCATATGTGTGCCACAGTTTAAACAGGTGACTTGACCAGATTTGGGTTTTGATAGTGGAATCAATGGAATAAAAAATAAAGAAAAATAATTGCGTTGTTGTTTAATTTCATAATTGCTATATGTACGACAGACTGGGCATAGAAATTGCCCCTTTTCCGTTTTGATGGTTTTAGGTCCTAACCCAAAAATAAAAAACATAATGAACTCCTGATTAATCTATCTAAATGGAATTCAAAAACATTTTCAGCTGAATAACAAGCATGATTCTGTATGGACACTATTCAAAAACACCTTGTATGGTGGTGCCAACTGGAATTTTCTTACGATCCCATTGTTGAATTGCCTGTAGAAGCATACGATTTGGTTGATCTAGATCAACTGGATCTTGTCCTAATGCGTGAATAGCTTTGTTCAAGAGCTGGGGGGCTTGGGTGAGATCAAGTGCTACAGCTAAATTTTGCTTAGAAAGCTTTGTACCATCTTTATTCATTGCTAGGGGCAAATGCATATACTGAAGTTCAGGGTAGCCCAATAATCGCCCTAACCAAATTTGTCGTTCAGTGTTATCCAGCAAATCAGCACCACGCACAACATGAGTCATTCCTTGTAGATAATCATCCACAACCACGGCGAGCTGATAATTAATAATACCGTCGCGACGTTTAAGAACAAAATCTCCTAATTCATTGGTCAAATTAGAGCAATGCTGACCTTGTAAAAGATCCTCAAAACAAATCAACTCGTTTGATGTTTTAACCCGAATGGCTTGTTGATCGTGTGGTAGTTTTAAATCGCGGCAAGTACCGCTATAGATATGATTAGAGCCTAAGATTTTTCGTGTACATTGGCAGGCATAGGTGAGGTCACGTTGCTGAAGATCGTTTAAGACAGATTCATAGATGTTTAAACGGTCTTTTTGAAAGATAATTTCGTCATCAAACTCGAAACCGAAAGCTTCAATACATGACAAGATATGTTCTTCACTACCAGGATATATGCGAGGGATGTCTGTATCTTCAATTCGTACAACCCATTTGCCTGCATGAGATCTTGCTTCACAATAGCTTGCAACAGCTGTAATGAGTGATCCAAAATGAAGAGGGCCGGTTGGCGATGGCGCAAACCGGCCCACATAAGCCATCCTGTTGTCCCCCTCCTTTATCAAAGGAGGGGTTAGGGAAGGATTATTAAATAACATGATTAACCGTTATTTTGTTTCTCTTTAATTTCAGCTAAAGTTTTGCAATCAATGCAAAGCGTCGCTGTTGGACGAGCCTCTAAACGACGTAAGCCAATTTCGATCCCACAGGTTTCACAGAAACCATAGTCATCATTTTTGATTGCTTCGATAGATTGTTCAATTTTGCGAATTAACTTGCGTTCACGGTCACGAGTACGAAGCTCAATCGCAAACTCTTCTTCTTGCGTTGCACGGTCATTTACATCAGGCAATGCAGTATTTTCATCTTGCATTGTATTTAATGTTCGATCCACTTCTGACATTAACTCGTCTTTCCATGCCAATAAAATTTGACGAAAATGCTCAAGTTGACCTTCAGACATGTATTCTTCATTTTTTTTCGGCTGATAAGGCTCGATGCCAAATAGACTCGCTGTAGTACCGCCTTCGGAAGTCTTTGGCTTGGTCTTACGCACGCGTTTTACTTTTTCAGCAACTACGTTGTTTTCTTCCAAGACTTGATTTTGGTTGTCATTCGCCATAAAGGGCATTCCTCATCATATGCGTGTTTGCGTACGCAAAAAATATGGTGATATGCAAGTGTTTTTATCGCTTCCGATAGATTGTTGCTATCGGGGGCGTCATCATATAGATTTTTTATCAAAGATGAAAGCTATGAATATCTGTTTTGGACTGTTCAGATTCCATTCGGACAGATAACTTAATCCAAAACACTTTAAAAGAAAAGCTAATAACCTGAAATTTCTTTATTAATATTTTGCGCGAAATTTTGTAGGCGATGAACACGTGTTTCAAAGCTACCGTCAGTTTTCAGTAGTAGGCTGCGATAGCCTGGTGCAAGGTCATCAAAGGCAAAATCTTCAGTCTTTGGTTTAAACTGAACGGAGGTAGAGGGCGTTGACAAAAATTGAATATTTTTCCAAACATTCAACGAATCTTGGTGCACATGTCCAAAGATCACTGCTTGAATGTGTTGATACTCTGCCATGATCTGTGTCAATTGATCTGAATTTTTTAAGATGTGTCGATCAATCCACTTGGACTTCATTTCAAGTGGGTGATGATGACACGCCAAAATGACAGGATGCTGCTGTGTTTCCTGAAGAATCATTGATAAATGATTCAATTGTTCTGCTTTAATCCAACCATCTACTTTGTGGGGCACAGCACTATTTAATAGGACGATTTTCCACGTTTCGAAAGTTAACACGGCCGGTATAGGATCAGGCGCTGCAAAAGGAAAATATTCGGCATCATCATGATTCCCTGGAATTTGATAAAACGGAATATTCAAATTTTTCATGAAACTCAAATATCGCTGATAAGTTGCCTCATGTGGTACCTGTGCCAAGTCACCTGTATGAATAATCGCATCAATGTCTTGATAGCGATTTAAAATATCATTGATCACTGCATGAAAACTTTGTTCAGGATTTATCTGAACAAACGGCGTGTCAGGATGATCCATGAGATGAGTATCGGTAATTTGGATAATGAGCTGATCATTTTTATTCTGTTTGATTAAAGGCGTCATAAATTACCTCAGCGCTATAGAGATAGTGGCAATGTGCTGTTTGAGCCATTGCAGAGCCATGATGACAGGTGCATTACACAATCGTTTGGATGCCAATAATGGTTCAAGATCTGAATAAGCTAAGATATGCAGTTGGATATTCTCACCTTCATCTGGCATACCATGAATACCGCCTTGCTCAGGAAGATCTGCTTCTGCAACATACAAATGAAAAACTTCATCGCACGCACCAGCAGAAGGGTAGAAGGTAAATAAATGTTCCAGATTACGAATTTCACAACCAGATTCTTCTAAACTCTCACGCTGAATGCATGTTTCAGGTGATTCATCGCCATCTAATACGCCTGCAATGATTTCTAGTTGCCATGGGGAGATAGGATCATCGATTGCACCAATTCGGAATTGTTCAATCAGTGCAAAGCGCTTGAGTGCATCATTGTAGATGAGTACACCAGCAGCTTCTTTTCGATGCACTAATTCACGATGAATTGTTGGGGTATAAGTATTCTCACCAAATAAACGATGTGTGATGCTCACTTTCTCTATACGAATGAATCCTTGATAAAGGGATTCGCGAGAATGGACCTTAAAATCTTTATTATTGTAGGTGGCTTTTTCAAGAATTTTCATTCGTATACGTTAGGACAAAAATTTATTTCATCCTAACTGAGATCGCATTAAAGAAAAACAGATTTTTTAATTTTTACAGCTTCTGATACAACTTTTGTCCTTGCTTATGATACTCATTTTTCATGGCGTTGAGACCTGATTCAATCTCTTGATTTAACTTGAGATCTAGGTTATCAGACTGCTGATTTTGAGCGTATTCACGCACATTTTGGGTAATCTTCATTGAGCAAAATTTAGGTCCACACATCGAACAGAAATGCGCTGATTTATGTGCCTCTTTCGGCATGGTTTCATCATGCATACTACGTGCCGTATCAGGATCTAAACTTAAATTAAATTGATCTTCCCAACGAAACTCAAAACGTGCTTTTGAAAGCGCATTATCACGGACTTGAGCACCTGGGTGTCCTTTGGCGAGGTCTGCAGCATGTGCTGCAATTTTATAGGTGATAATGCCATCTTTGACGTCCTTTTTATTGGGTAGACCTAAATGCTCTTTAGGTGTTACGTAACAAAGCATCGCTGTTCCATACCAACCGATCATGGCTGCACCAATTGCTGAAGTAATATGATCATAACCAGGTGCAATATCTGTTGTTAATGGTCCTAATGTATAAAAAGGTGCTTCTTTGCAAACCTCAAGTTGTAAATCCATATTTTCTTTAATCATATGCATAGGAACATGACCAGGACCTTCAATCATGACTTGCACATCGTGTTCCCAAGCTCGATGGGTTAATTCTCCTAATGTACGCAGTTCGGAAAATTGGGCTTCGTCATTGGCATCTTGAATGCACCCAGGGCGTAAACCATCACCTAAGCTGAATGAGACATCATAGGCTTTCATGATCTCGCAGATTTCATCAAAATGGGTGTATAAGAAATTTTCTTTATGATGTGCAAGACACCACTGTGCCATGATTGAACCGCCGCGTGAAACGATGCCCGTTAAGCGATTGGCTGTGAGAGGAACATAGCGCAATAAAACACCAGCATGAATCGTGAAGTAATCAACCCCTTGCTCAGCTTGTTCGATTAAAGTGTCTTTAAAAATTTCCCATGTAAGATCTTCTGCTATTCCATCCACCTTTTCTAATGCTTGATAAATCGGAACAGTTCCAATAGGTACAGGGGAGTTTCGAATAATCCACTCGCGTGTTTCGTGAATATTTTTACCCGTAGATAAATCCATGATGGTGTCAGCACCCCAACGTGTTGCCCATGTCATTTTTGCCACTTCTTCATCAATGGATGAACCCAGTGCTGAGTTGCCAATATTGGCATTGATTTTCACTAGGAAATTTCGTCCGATAATCATCGGTTCGAGTTCAGGATGATTGATATTGGCAGGAATAATGGCACGACCTGCAGCGACTTCTTGGCGTACAAATTCGGGTGTAATTTCTAATAAATTTTTTGCACCAAAGTTTTGACCAACATGTTGGCGAGTATCCACACCTTCGCGCTGTTTTTGGTTTTCTCGAATCGCAATGTATTCCATTTCAGGCGTGATAATACCCTGCTTAGCATAATGCATTTGCGTAACGTTATGTCCTGGTTTAGCTCGACGAGGTTTCTGGATATGTGCGAAACGAATGCCAGCTGTACGAATATCTTGAAGACGTTCTCGCCCAAATTTTGAGCTTAATGTCGCGAGTTGTTCTGTATCTGCGCGCTCTTCAAGCCATGTATCTCTGAGGTTTGGTAGGCCTCGATTTAAATCAATTTGAATCTCAGGGTCGGTATAAACACCTGAAGTGTCATACACCAAAATGGCAGGATTATACTCACCGCCTAAGCCCGTTGGTGTATCGGAGAGTGCAATTTCACGCATGGGTACGCGAATATCTGGACGAGAACCTTGAACATAGACTTTTTTTGACGCTGGTAAAATGCGGGTGAGATCTTGAGCATCTTGCTCATGTTGAGCAGAGAGATCTGTATTTAAAAGATTCGTTAATTGGTTCATTGCAATGATCCTTATGAATGACATCAACGAATCAAGCACGACCAAAAACGGTGGCGGAATTATCCTGAATGAATAACCTAGAACAAAGTTTTTAGATGGCTTGATTCCTACGCAGGTATTAACCTGATCAGGTTCAACGGTACTCACCATCAAAACAATGTTTTAGGTGATCTCAGCGAGTTATTACTCGCGCTCCGTCAAGCGATGCCAAAATATTAACATATAAAGTCCGATTAAAGTCATCAGACTATGATGCATAACAAATTGCGTCTTTAAAGCAATTACGACGATTTTCAAGATCAACAGTTTTTAAGTTTAGATAGTGACTTAGCTGTATAAGAACTTGCGGATTTTGATCAGTCTGATTTGAAGTTAATTTACTTTTTTGTTGTGAATCCAGTTCGATAAATTTTAAGAAAAGTCTCGCTTGATCTGCTAAACGACTATTTTTCATATTTGCGAGTTGTTCGATTTCAGCTAAAGCATCGGGTGCAATTTCAACACGTCCTTCAAAATCATGAGAAACAGGATCATGGTTGAGACCTTTAAATAATAGATTTGAATAAAAATGATAAAGGTACTCTGCATCTAAAAGGAAACTGCTTTGAGGATATTTTTTTAGATAATTTTCCCAATACTGGGCACGTCTAGAAATCTCTTTTGCTTCAAGATGAAAATGAGGATCTTCAAATTGTGCTTGCTGATTTTGTTCAGCAAGTTCTTGCATAAATGCTTGTTCTGCTTCAGGGAAATAGGGGGCAAATACTCGTGCTAAATAATATGGGTTTCTTTGATAGGTTGCTTGGTGGTTAATATCGACGAGATCAATATACGCTTGACCTTTATGCCGAAGTAAATATTGATCTCGTGGATGTAATTTTTCAATTTGTGATTGTTGAATCGTCGGAAATTGCGACTGGCCATGAGCATATAAATCAAAAGCTTTTTGCTGATCAGCTGATCGATCTATACTTAAGAAATTTCTATACATGATGTCTGCCAAACCGATCAATTCTTTCTGTTCCTGAAAGGACATTAAGGGAAGACAAAGTCGAATATCTTGATTGATTTGCTCAATGGCGAATGTAGTCCGTTGAGCAGTTATCGCGAGCATTTCTTTTTTGAGTTTTTGACAAATGAGGTTGAGATCAGGTGTGGTGTTCTGGTTTTGGGTTGGGTTTGGAGATTCAGTAGGTATTTCTTCGGAAATCGGTTTTTGACACGCAGTTAAGCCAAGACTTACGACCATAAGAGTCAATAATTGACGAATAGGCTTAAACGTGTGCAAAAATGACTTCATTGAGATATCAAAATACAGTTAAAGTGTGAAATGAGGCGCAAATAGATTTTCACTTATTTTAAAACCGTACACTGAAATTTATTGTAGTTGCTTCGCAATCAAGCGTTAAAATAATGTATGAAAAACATACATCAATGCGCATAATTCAAAATAATTCTCCGGATTAAATGAAAAAATAATAAAATTGATACGTAAAAAGCTCAATTAAAGATTATATTTGCAACATCCTATTCTAATTACTTGTTATTCAAATGCTTAAGGTACTGTGAAGTCATTATCATGAAAAAAACTCTACTTGCAGTCAGTTTAATTGCGCTTAGCCCGATGAGCTTTGCATTGAACCTCGTTGAAGCCTATGAGCGAGCAAAGCAAACCGATCCAAATTGGCAAGCCAAC
The DNA here is from genome assembly GCF_056779995.1 of Acinetobacter sp. ANC_7504. NCBI lineage: Bacteria > Pseudomonadati > Pseudomonadota > Gammaproteobacteria > Moraxellales > Moraxellaceae > Acinetobacter > Acinetobacter sp. ANC_7504. Next base: position 71,285 of record NZ_JBWYIZ010000005.1, read on the forward strand.
GTTTTGCAGTATGAGGCTGATCAGTTAAATATAGGTTTAGCAAAAGGTAATTTGCTGCCGACAGTAACTGTTTCAGGAAATGTGACGCGTAAAAACCAAGATGTAAATCGTTCAAGTACAGAATCGAATCCTTTTTTTAATAGTTCTGACCTGTTGGCATCGACATCGACCACTCGTCAAATTGCGATTACTGCACGACAACCCATTTTCAGAATGGATGCTTGGCAGGGATATAAACAGGTAAAAACCTCAGTTCAACTGAGTGAAGTCACTTTAAAACAGCAACAGCAACAACATATATTAAATGTCTCTGAAGCTTATTTTAATGTACTACGTCAACAGGCTTTAACGCTCACTAACGCTCAAGAAGAAAAAGCATTATTCGAGCAGCTCAATATGATGAATGCCAAACTCAAAGAAGGTTTAGTTGCTGAAAGCGATGTGAGCGAAGCGAATGCACAATATCAAAATGCGCGAGCAAATCGAATTGCGACAGGTGTTCAATTAATCTTGGCACAAGAGCAACTTGCTCAGTTGATTGGACCTTACCAAGAAAAGCTCGCTGTTTTAAGTGATGATTTCGAGTATCAAAAGCCTGTACCGAATATCATGAGTGAATGGACTAAATTAGCTCAAGAACAGAATCTTGAAATTCTACAAGCGCGTTTGCAACGTCAATATGCCAATGATCAGCGACGTGTAGAGCAAGCGGCGCTTTATCCTCAAGTCGAAGCAGTAGCCACTTATGGTTATAGTGAACAGTCACCACAAACAGCTATATCGAGTGATGGACAGTTCGATCAGGTGGGTGTAGAAATGAACTGGAATGCCTATACCGGTGGACGAACTAAAATTAATATTGATAAAGCGACAAAAAATGTTGAAAAGTCGGAACGCCAATTAGAAGCTGCGATACGTAAAGCAACCACAGATGCTAAAAAATCTTACCTACAAATTGATATGGATAGTGCTACATTGCAAGCGCGTAGAGCTGCCATGGATTCTTCAGCATTAGTCGCGAAAGCATCCCAAGTTCAGTATGATGAAGGGCTTAAAAGTATGGTTGATGTGTTGCTTGCGCAAAGAAATGCTTTTGCAACACGATTAGATTTTGTGAATGCTCAATATGATTATGTGTTGAATGTGTTGAGGTTGAAGGCTTCTGTGGGACAATTGAATGAAAATGAGCTTCGTCAAATGAATGCATGGTTAGTTGAAAAATAGAATAAATTGATTGTTTTGTCATCAAATATTCACAATTGATATGCTTTAATATGGCAAAAATTTCAATCCATTCACGTTGTGTGGAGTAATAAGACTTTGAGCTCTAATAATCCTGTACTTAGCCACCATATTTCTTCTCAATTTAACGAAGATTTGCAAGATGTCCATACCAAATTTATGGCGATGGGTGGTTTGGTTGAGCAACAAGTTGCTAATGCCATTCATGCTCTTTTAGATACAAATGTGAATTTAGCTGTAGATGTCCAATTTCAAGATAATACGGTAAACCGCTACGAGCGTGAAATTGATGAAGGCTTGACTTTGATTTTAGTACGCCGTCATCCTGCTGCAAGTGATCTCCGTATGGTGATTGCAATGAGCAAGGCCAATACCGATTTAGAACGTATAGGTGATGAAGCAGCTAAAATTGCACGTATAGCCCAAAATCTATGTGAAGAAGGTGAGTCACCTCGTGGTTATATGGAAACACGTCATATCGGTAACCAAGTTCGAGTAATGATTCATGATGCATTGGATGCATTTGCACGCGTTGATGCAGAGCAAGCACTAAAAGTATTGTTGGCTGATGCAGATATCGATCGTGAATACCAATCTGCTACACGTACATTAATGACTTACATGATTGAGGATCCTCGTCATATTTCTCGTGTTCTGAATGTCATGTGGGTGCTGCGATCTCTAGAGCGTATTGGTGACCATGCGCGTAATATTTCTGAACAAGTGATTTATATGGCTAAAGGCTACGATGTTCGTCACACCAGTGTGGAAGAGATTGAGGAAAAAGTTCAAGGTAATCATTAAAATAGAATTCGTCTCAAACATAAAAAACCTCGAATATCGAGGTTTTTTATGTGGACACTAAACTTGAGTTCTGTAAAACATATAGACAAAAAAATTCCTAGATTTTGGGGGAAATCTAGGAAGGAAAACTGATGAAACAGTACGCTGTTATTATTATTAGTTCACTCATAATCTTGCTATGAAATAATAATATTTAAATTATGTGTAAAGTTCAGCTATAAAAGTGTGATTTTGTGTAATTTAATATTAATAAAATGTAAACCAGTTCACATTTAAGTATCTTATTCAATCCTGCCTATTTTATTGGTTTATGTCAACTATTATGATGATCTAAAAGTATTTTAGAATCTTTGAAATAAAAAAAGCCCTGATAATCAGGGCTTTTTTAAGTCATACTTATGCAGATTTTGCTTCAGCAGGTGCAGATAACATATGACCTGTTTCTTCGAAATTAGAATGCCAAGAGAGCGCTTCTGTAAGTAGGTGAGGAGTTTGTCCACCTTTAGCACATGCACGATTGAAATAGTCGTTTAATGCATCTTTATACAATGGGTGAACACAGTTATCGATGATTGCACGTGCACGTTCACGCGGTGCAAGACCACGTAAATCAGCAAGACCTTGTTCAGTAACAAGAACGTCTACGTCATGACCTGTGTGATCTACGTGAGATGCCATCGGCACTACAGATGAAATGTCACCGCCTTTAGCGATTGATTTAGTCACGAAGATTGCGATATGCGCATTACGTGCGAAGTCACCTGAACCACCAATACCATTCATCATTTTTGAACCACATACGTGCGTAGAGTTCACATTGCCGTAGATGTCAAATTCAAGCGCAGTATTGATCCCGATAATCCCTAAACGGCGTACCAATTCTGGGTGGTTTGAAATTTCTTGAGGGCGTAATACAAGTTTGTCTTTGTATTGCTCAAGATTATTGAATACTTTTTCACCATAACGTGCAGAAAGTGTAATTGATGAGCCAGAAGCGAATTTCATTTTACCAGCATCAATTAATTCAAAAGTACAGTCTTGAAGTACTTCTGAGTACATGATGAGATCTTCAAAATTCGATTCTTTAAGACCCGTTAATACCGCATTCGCAATTGAACCAATACCTGCTTGTAATGGACCTAAATTTTTAGGAAGACGTTCTTCAGCCACTTCTTTTTCAAAGAATTCGATTAAGTGGTTTGCAATTGCTTGAGTCTCATCATCTGGTGCAGTGACTGTTGATGGAGAATCATGGAATTCGCTGTTAAATACGATGCCAACAATTTTAGCAGGATCGATATTAATTGCATGTGTACCAATACGCTCATCGACTTGAGTGAGTGGAATCGGCTGACGTGTCGGACGATAAGATGGGATATAAATATCGTGCAAGCCTTCGAATGCTGGGCTTAAATTTGTGTTAATTTCAACAATTACTTTTTCTGCAAAGATTGCAAAGCTTGCTGAGTTACCTACTGAAGTCGTTGGAATGATGCCACCATCTTCAGTAATTGCTACAGCTTCGATTACAGCAATATCAGGCTTTTTCAATTGTTTATTACGCATTTGTTCAACAGTTTCTGACAAATGCTGATCAATAAACATTACTTCGCCTTTATTGATCGCCTTACGCAAAGTATTATCGACTTGGAAAGGTAGACGACGAGCCAATACGCCAGCTTCAGTTAACTGTTTATCTAAGTCATTACCCAAAGACGCACCAGTGATTAAAGTGATCTTTAAAGGGTTTGTATGAGCGCGTTTTACCAATGCCAATGGAACTGCTTTAGCTTCACCAGCACGCGTGAAACCACTCATACCTACGGTCATGCCATCTTCAATAAACGTTGAAGCTTGTTCAGCTGAAATGACTTTTTCATGAAGTGACTCTAAACGAATGCGATCTAAAGACATGGTTTACTCTTCTCTTGATATTCTGGATCTGGCACCGATTGTACCGATCAAGCGAGCCATTTTGCATACCTGTTAGGCTAAGGTCTAATTTTTTCAAAAAATGCGGATATAAAGATATATTATGGTTCGTAAGATATTGTTTTTTATTTTTAATTTTCATTGTGGTGAATAATTAAACCAATTCAACCGTTCAACTATTCACCATTCATCAAAATCGTTCGGTGATGGTTTGCCTGATTTTATCTAAGGTGCTATTGGTTGAAATATCAGCAACTTGAGGTGTTGAAAGGGGCAGTAGAATGATAGCTTCAAGACCTCCTTCAGGACGATTATGAATTTTTAATTCACCTTCATGAATATCGACAATTCGTTTTACAATGGCTAAACCAAGACCACTCCCTTGGATGGTACGTGCTTCATTGCCACGTACAAAAGGTTGCATAAGGTCTGCAATTTGATCTTCTGGAATTCCATCACCGTGATCAGCAACACAAATTTTTAGATGATCTCCCTCGACTTTCGCACTTAGCTCAATGGGTTCAGCACCATAACGCTTAGAATTATTAATTAAGTTACCAATTAAGCGCTTGAGGGAAAGCGAACGAGCAGTAATCAGTGGGAGTTCTTCTGGTTCAAAGCGAATATCCAGGGGTTTAAACTGAATAACCAATTCTTGCAAAAGGGTATTGATATTGGTTTCTTTTAGGTCTTCATCTGAACCATCACGCATGTAAGAAATAAACTGATTAAGAATGGCATCCATATCATCCACATCAAAGATTAAGCCTTCTTTCAAGAAGTCATCATCTGACATCATTTCAGCACTCAGTCGAATTCGAGTGAGCGGGGTTCTTAAATCATGTGAAATACCAGCCAACATAATTTGACGATCACGTTCAGTGAGCTCCAATGTATAAATCATATGATTAAAGGCTTGGTTGACTTGGCGGATTTCCAAAGGTCCGTGGTTCGTCTCAAGATAGGGGGCTTTTCCAGTTTTACTGTAGCTATTTGCTGCATTTTGCAGTCGGCGTAGTGGGCGATTGAGCTGTCTCACTAAAGTTAAGATAATCATGGCTGAAATCAGCGGTACGCCAAGAAACCATGCCAAAATCAATTCGGGGCTATAATTTGCATAAGTTTTTAACGGTTCTTGAACCCAATTCCCGTTCATTTCTGGGGTTTGAATCCAAATACGTGGGCTAGGTTTAAATTGGAAATAGACGGTGACCTCAGGCACGTCGAGCTCTTTGGCCAAACGTTTTTCAACTTGGTTCGTAAAGAATTCAGCAATGACTTTATCGCGCTGGTTGGGGAACGCAGCAGGGTCTGTAACGTATTCAATTCCAACACGCTGTTTTAACCATGTGTCAACATCAAGTTCAGTGTCACCATGAAAAATTCGAAGGTCGGGGTTGTTGATAATTTCGAGTTCAACCGCAAGGTAGCGTGCATGCTGTTGAATCTCTGGTAAATAGAGGGTTTTCCAAAAAAACCAAAGTGACATAAACAGACTAAAGAACACCACAAAAACAACCAAAACTGTTGTTCGCATTGCAGCGGAGCGCGGCTTGATTTTGTCAAGAAAGCGTTCCCATTTCGTTCGTTTTCGCTCTGAATACGCAACAAATTCATTAAATTTTTGTGGGTCAATAGGATCAAGTTTCACGGTCTAACCTGAGAGTTTGGGCTGAAAAAGAATAAGTGCATGTAATTGTTTAATACATAAAATAAAGACCCCGACATCATTGATGGCGGAGTCCATTGTTTAAAAAATTATTCTGCACCATCTGGTACGAATACGTATCCCACACCCCACACCGTTTGAATATAGCGTGCACGAGCCGGATTTTCCTCGATTAAACGACGTAAACGAGAAACTTGAACATCAATAGAGCGCTCCATTGCTCCCCATTCACGACCACGTGCCAAATTCATTAATTTATCACGTGTCAACGGTTCACGAGGATGTTGCACCAATGCTTTGAGTACTGCGAATTCACCAGTAGTTAAGGTCACCACTTGACCCTCACGAGTCAATGTTCGAGTCGATAGATCGAGTGACCAAGGACCAAATGAAACCACTTCAACATTCTGGCTTGGTGCCCCAGGAACCTCACGCACTTGTCGACGTAGTACAGCTCGGATACGAGCTAACAATTCATTTGGGTTGAATGGTTTTGGTAGATAGTCATCAGCACCTGCTTCAAGCCCTGCAATACGATCAGAGTCGCTACCACGTGCAGTGAGCATAATAATAGGCGTGTCAATGTTAGACTGCCTTAAACGACGACAAATGCTCAAACCATCTTCTACAGGAAGCATAAAATCTAAAACGATGAGCGAGAAAAGTTCACGTTGTAATAACCGATCCATTTGCGTGGCATCATGTGCGGTTTTAACCACAAAACCTTTATCTTCTAAAAACCGTTGTAAAAGGGTACGAAGACGCACATCATCGTCGACGACCAGAATGCGCTCAACTCTGTCAGTGTCATTGTGTACTACATCAGTATTTTCAGCAGGTACAACTAAACTCATGATGCACTCCCTTAAAAGTTGTATTTATAAATAGTCATTTGTCTCAGTATAATGCCTAAGTTCTTGTTAAGACTATGTATCAAATTGCTCAAAATTACAATTTTAAGTGTGTTCTGAAACCAAATCACAACATGTATTGACCTGTTTTTAAGCAAATAATTTAAAATAAAATCGCTATTCAATATGAAGCTAATTTGAAGTGCTATTGAAAGCAAAAAATTTACATCAAAATCAGAAAAATAAAGTGATTAGAAAGAGTTAAATGTTTTAGTTCATTGTCAAAGTGATGACACAATGAGGCATTACACTCAAATAATTGATCAGAGACTTCACCAGAAGCTTTTTCTTTGGGAGATAAAACTAGAAAAATTGAGACTTTTATTTAAAATTTCATTGCAAATATTCAAAACAATTGTGGATTTTATAGTCTCGGTCTTTATAATCACTAACTTTTAGTCCTTATCCTTGTGGAATTTAACACGATGACTGACTTAGTTCAGCAGTTGGCAAGTGAACTTGCCGTACGTCCAAACCAAGTAGAAGCTGCCATTAAGCTGATTGATGAAGGTTCTAGTGTTCCATTTATTGCACGTTACCGTAAAGAAGTAACTCAAGGCTTAGACGATACGCAGTTACGTCAACTGGATACCCGATTAACTTACCTTCGTGATTTATTTGAACGCCGTGAAAAGGTCATTGAATCACTGAAAGAACAAAATAAACTCACGGATGATTTGTTAGCTCGCGTCAATGCCGTTGAAACAAAAAATGCATTAGAAGAAATTTACGCACCGTATCGTCCAAAACGTACGAGTAAATCATTTAAAGCAAAAGAGGCTGGTTTAGGCCCAATCGCTGAAAAAATCTATAATGAAAATGTTGAACCTGCAGAAGCTTTAGAAGGATTTAATCATGAAGATTATCCTGATTTAGAGAGTCAATTAGACGCTGTTCAGCATATTCTCATTGATGACTGGGCACAAAATATTGCACTCACGACAGAGCTTAAAGCGATGTTTGCAAAAACAGCAGTGTTAAAAAGCTTAGTTGCTAGTGAAGAGAAAAAAGAAGTTGGTAAAAAATTCCGTGACTACTTCGATTTTTCTGAAAACTTAAACAAAGTTCCATCACATCGCTTATTGGCAATGTTACGTGGACGTCAAGAGAATGTACTCGGTCTAAAAGTTGATGGTGAAAATGATGCTCCTTTGGCGCGCATTGAAACTGAATACAATCTTGATCAAGTTCAACCTCAAGCCCGTCAAGATTTTCTGAAGCAAACTGCAAAATTATTCTGGCTCGGCAAAGTCCGGCCTACAATTGAGCATTCACTTCTGACAGAAAAGCGTTTGGCTGCTGAAGCAGAAGCAATGCAAGTATTTGCAGAAAATTTACGTCATTTACTTTTATCTGCACCAGCAGGTTCACGTACTACTTTAGGTGTGGATCCTGGTATCCGTACAGGTGTGAAATTGGCTGTCGTGAATGCATCTGGAGATGTACTGGCACACAGCACGATTTATCCATTCGCACCTAAAGAAGATAAAGAAGGCTCAATCAATGAATTGGCACGTTTATGTCGTGAATTCAATGTTGAGCTAATTGCTATTGGTAACGGTACCGCGAGTCGTGAAACAGAAGCTGTTGTTGCGGAAATGATGGCTGCTCATGCTGATCTTAAATTAACGCGCGTGTCTGTATCTGAAGCAGGTGCTTCAGTATATTCAGCATCTGAATTGGCTTCACAAGAATTACCAGATTTAGACGTATCGATTCGTGGTGCAGTATCTATTGCGCGTCGTTTACAAGATCCATTGGCTGAACTTGTGAAGATTGATCCTAAATCAATTGGTGTAGGTCAATATCAACACGATGTGAATCAAACAGGCTTGGCAAAAACGCTTGAAGCTGTAGTGGAAGACTGTGTGAACTCAGTTGGTGTAGATGTGAATACAGCATCTTCAGCGATTTTGGGTTACATCGCAGGATTAAACAAATCTATAGCACAGCAAATTGTAGACTACCGTAAAGAGAATGGTCGTTTTGATAATCGTCAAGATTTGAAAAAAGTACCACGCTTAGGTGAGCGTACTTTTGAGCAAGCTGCAGGTTTCTTACGTATTCAAGACGGTTCAGAGCCATTGGATGCTTCAGCAGTTCATCCTGAGTCTTATGGTTTAGTCAACAAGATTGTTGAAGCGAAAGCGACCACTGTAAAAGATATTATTGGCAATACTGAAATCATTCGTCAGGTTAAACCTGAAGAGTTTGTTGATGACAAATTTGGTTTACCAACGATCCAAGATGTTTTGGCGGAGCTTGAAAAACCAGGTCGTGATCCACGTCCAGAGTTCCGTACAGCGAAGTTCCGTGATGACATTACTGAGGTTTCACAACTGACTGAAGGCTTAGAGCTTGAAGGTGTAGTGACCAATGTAACGAACTTTGGTGCATTTGTTGATGTTGGTGTTCATCAAGATGGTTTAGTTCATATTTCAGAACTAGCGAATGAATTTATTTCTGATCCACATAAGTTTGTGAAACCAGGGCAAATTGTTCAAGTGCGTGTGTTACAAGTTGATGTGGAACGTAATCGTGTTAATTTATCGATGCGCCCTGCAGGATCTGAAGCACCTGCGAAGGCACCGCGCCAGCCACGTCGTGAAACTCATGGCCAGCAAGAGCAACGTGGTGAGCGTAAACCACACGCGAAGCGTCCTCAGCAAGCACGTCCACAGGGTGATCGCCCACAACATGCGAAAAAACCTCAGCAGCAGAAACCACAAGAACAGAAGATTGGTGGTTTAGGTGCATTATTATTACAAGCAGGGGTTAAAGGTTCGAAGTAATCTTTAATCAGGTAAAAAACCTCCCATATGGGAGGTTTTTTTATGCTTATGTTTTTAAATAAATGAAGAACATCAAGGTGATTTATTTTAAATGTAAACTTTAAGATGGTATAAAACAACAAGAAAAACTTAATAATCAATTCACTTCAAAATTATTTTTAACTTTATAAGTCATATAATTAAGAGAAATTAAACATGAGTATATCTCAAAATAAAGAGCTGAAACCTCGATTTTATAGTCGTGATTTGCTCTCAGGTCTGGTTGTTTTCCTTGTTGCACTTCCGCTTTGTTTGGGCATAGCTCATGCATCAGGTGCACCACTCATTTCAGGCATTATTGCTGGCGTGATTGGTGGAATCGTTGTTGGTTTTTTTAGTGGCTCACATATCAGTGTATCTGGTCCCGCTGCAGGCTTAGTGGCGATTGTATTGACCCAAATTGAATTACTACAAGGTAATTATCAAGCCTTTTTGTTCACATTGTTTTTAGCTGGAATTTTACAAATATTATTTGGTATTTTTAGGTTAGGTGTTTTCTCAAATTTCGTACCCACCAATGTGATTTTGGGATTGCTTGCCGCGATTGGTCTGTTACTGATTATCAGTCAATTACCTAAATTGATTGGTTTGGATGTCAAAGGCTTTGTTTTGATTGATCAATGGTCAATTCAATCTGTACTGAGTCATATTGATATTGGCTCAGGATTAATTGGTCTAAGTTGTATTGCGTTAATCCTACTGTGGGATAGTAGTAAATTAAAAAAACTGCCGCTGCCTTCAGCCTTGATTGCGGTGATATTTGCTGGACTTCTTAACTTTATCATGTTGAAAATCGGCTCTCCATATGCAGTAAACCCTCAACAATTGATTAATCTTCCGAATATCTTTTCTGGTTCAGAAACGATTTTCCAGTTTCCAGATTTTTCGTATTGGAATAATAGTTTAATTTATACGGGTGCAATTACATTAGCGGTGGTAGCTTCTCTTGAAACACTATTGAATTTAGAAGCTGCCGATAAGATGGATCCACAAAAGCGCTCATCACCACCGAATCGTGAATTATTTGCACAGGGTGTTGGAAACTCTATGTCAGGATTGATCGGTGGTATGCCGATTACCTCAGTCATTGTTCGTAGTTCAGTGAATGCAACCAGTGGAGCTAAAACCAAATTTTCTGCAATCTTTCATGGTTTTTTACTGATTGTTGCAGTGGTGGCGCTCACCCCATTAATCAATGCGATACCGCTATCTTCATTGGCAGCAATCTTAATCTTGACTGGATTTAAATTGGCAACACCAAGCCTATTTAAACGGATTTATGCGCAAGGTTGGAAACAATTTTTACCTTTTATTGTCACGGTAGTAGCAATCATTGCAACTGATTTACTGAAAGGCATCATGATTGGTCTAGTGATCAGTTTATTGATTATCTTACAGAGTCATTTACACCGTGGTGTACGTGTGATCCATGAAAAACACTTGCATGGTTCACTTACCCGTATTGAATTAGCACCGAATTTAAGTTTTTTAAATCGTGCCGCACTCGTCACCGCTTTAGAAAAAGTTAAACCGCATGAAAATGTGCTAATCGATGCATCCAATACCTATTATATTGATCCAGATATCTATCAAATTATTAAGGACTTTCAAAGTGAAGTGGCGGTAAAGCAGGGGATAAAAGTTAATTTACAAGGTTTTAAAGCACATTATCCTGAAATAAAAGAGGACGAGCTCGATCTTGATGTGAGTACGCAAGAACTCCAAAAACAGCTCAGTCCTGATCAAGTTTTACAGATGCTAAAAGACGGGAACTTGCGTTTTATTAATCATCAGCGTTTACACCATAATATTGCTCGCCAAATTCAAGTTACGTCAAATGCAGGGCAACATCCTATTGCTGCAGTGTTGGGTTGTATGGATTCTAGAGCACCGACAGAGCGCATTTTTGATGTAGGAATCGGTGATTTATTCAGTTTGCGTATTGCTGGAAATATTGCTGGTCAAAAAGTCGTGGGCTCTTTAGAGTTTGCATGTAAAACCAAAGGTTCAAAACTGATCGTGGTATTGGGGCATACGGACTGTGGTGCGGTAGGATCTGCTTGTCATTTATTTGAGCAAAAAGTGGATTTGAGTCAACTACAAGATACACCGAACGTTCAGCATTTTTTGAAGCCGATTATGCAGGCGGCGGAAACAGTCAAAAATGATATGAGTAATTATCAACTTACAACCAATTTTATTGATGCCGTAACTGTGTTAAATGTGCGAAATAATATTAATTATATTATTAAAAATAGTGACACGTTAAGAGACATGATTGAGCGTAAAGAGATTGGGATTGTTGGCGCAATCTATGATGTGAAATCTGGTCAAGTCAACTTTTTATCTTAAATGATCTCATTTCATCAGTAAGTGATATTAAAAACCTCCCAAATGGGAGGTTTTTAATTTATCCATTAATCATGGGGACAATCCAGCTGGTTAAGATCAATAAAATCCCGAGATGACCTAATTTTCGTGAAATTTTTACGAATTTTGGAACTGATTGTTCGATCTTTTGTGCATAGTCTTGTAGGTTGGCAGCTTTAGTTTGGCGGCTATGCCACAAGAATACGGCAAGATCGATACAGATGAGAATAGTTCCTACATCTGCGACTACGTCTAAAACTTTAAATTCTTGAGTATAAAAACCGAGAGTAACTTGATAAATGAGGAATATCGCAAATGCGATGGCTGCACATTGCAGCACTAAAGCTAAACCACGCATAAGTACAAAGCATAAAATCAATAAGATGCAAGGTTTATAACATAACTCTGCCGCCTAACGAATGATCTCAAAATTTTTTTTACGCCTAGATTTGAACCCAATCATGATTAGCACTAAAGAAGATTCGGTAAGATTAAGCTGAATGCAATAGTGCCTAAACCTATTTTTGACAAATGATATGCATAAGACTTTGGTGCTTTGGCATGATTCATCTGCTGTTGATCCAATTCAGTTTTATTTTGAGCATCGGCTGGTTTTATGTTGAATCCCAGCTCAAGCAAAATTAAAAATAAACCTAGCTGTAATAAGGTGTCGAATGAGTAATGTTGCTGAATAATCATGCTCATGATTTGAGTAAAAATCAAAACAGCAACTGCTAGAAAAAATAATCTAAAAAAATAAATTTGAGCCATGACAAACTCCTATTTTATGTTTTGATCATGGCATTTAATTCTTAAAGAATAATTAAAATCACACAGTGAAAATGTAACAAGATCATCTCACAAAGTACTTAAATTAACTTGTTCGATCACCAATGTTCGCCAGGAAATAGTCGGGCATATGCACGCTGTACAAGGTTTAATTTCTCTTGGCGACCGACAGAAGCAGTAGAGCTTGGAAATAAATTAAATCCAATCGACATCAATTTATTATTAATATCAGGTGCAATTGCATAAGTAATTGATGCAAGTTTTCCAAGACCAGTCGCTACCTTTTTTGGACGGTTCACAATAGCACCAGCGATTAAATCTGCAGCTTGATTCGGTGAAAGTGCTGGCACGTATTTATATATTTTAGTTGGAGCGATCATCGGCGTTCTGACCAAAGGCATGTAGACCGAGGTGATAGCGATATTATGCGCATGGACTTCAGCTGATAGGCAACGGCTAAATGCATCCAATGCAGCTTTTGAAGCGACATATGCAGAGAAGCGTGTAGCATTGGCTAATACACCAATTGAACTAATATTAATAATATGTCCACGTTCACGGTCTATCATATGTGGAAGGACATTTAAAATGAGGCGAACAGCACCAAAATAGTTGAGTTGCATCGTGCGTTCAAAATCGTGAAAACGGTCGATGGACTCATGGACTGCACGGCGAATCGAACGACCTGCATTATTAATTAAAATATCAATATGTGTGACGCTATTGAAGATTTGTTGCGTTACAGCATCGATTGAACTCATATCATTCAAATCACAAGGAAAAATGTCAGCTTTTCCCCCTTTTTGCTCAATCTCATATTTTACTTGTTGTAAAGTTTCCTCAGTTCGTGCCACCAATAATACATGCGCACCTGCCGCAGCCAATTGATGTGCAACAGTTAAACCGATACCACTGGACGCGCCTGTAATCAGAATATTTTTTCCATGGACACGTTTTTTAAAACGCTGTTCTAATTTTTTATTCACTTCATTCTCCCTGTAAATGCAATGAATTGTGCAACACGTATTTTTCAGCGTGTCATACAAATCAGCATAGTGGAAAAATGAAAATAAACCATGGCATAAGTTTATGAAATTATTGTAAAATTAGAGTAAATGCTCTAATTTTTTATTGTGGTAATACGAATAAAATAATTGAAAAAGACGATATGGTAAATGAGGATAAAGCCCCAATCATGAGGCTTTATTTCTAATGCATTATCAAGATTAGACTTGAGCGAGCGCTTGTTCTAGGTCGGCGATTAAATCGTCAGCATGTTCGATTCCAATAGATAAGCGAACCATATCCGTAGAAACGCCAGCAGCTTTTAACTCTTCTTCATTCAGTTGGCGATGCGTTGTAGTTGCTGGGTGACATGCTAAGCTTTTTGCATCACCGATATTCACCAATCGTGTGAATAATTGTAGGGCATCTATAAAGCGAGTTCCGCCTGCTAAGCCATCCTGTACACCAAATGAAAGAATTGCTGAAGGTTTGCCCTTAACGTATTTCTGAGCTAAAGCATGTTGCGGGTGATCAGGTAGTCCTGCGTAATTTACCCATTTTACTTTTGGATGAGCTTGTAAATATTGAGCAACTTTTAAAGCATTTTCAGTATGACGTTCCATACGTAAACTTAATGTTTCTAAACCTTGCAGGATTAAGAAAACATTTTGTGGGCTAATCGCTGCACCTGTGTTGCGTAATGGCACGACACGAGCACGTGCAATATAAGCTGCTTCACCAAGCGCTTCGACATAGTTCACGCCGTGATAGCTTGGATCGGGCGTATTTAATGCTTTAAAACGATCTGGATATTTACCCCAAGGGAATTTACCGCTGTCAACAATGATACCGCCGATCGAATTACCATGTCCGCCGATGTACTTGGTTAGAGAGTGAACAACAATATCTGCACCAAATTCAAAAGATTTTTGAAGCACTGGTGTAGCAACTGTATTGTCCACAATTACAGGAATGCCAAGTTCATGTGCAAGCTTAGAAATCGCTTCTAAATCAATAATATTGCCGAGTGGATTACCAATAGACTCAACGAAGACTAATTTAGTTTTTTCATCAACAAGTGCTCGTAAACTTTCTGGATTTTGATAATCGAAGAAGCGCACTTCGATCCCTTGTTTTGGTAGCGTATGTGCAAATAAATTATATGTACCACCATAAAGTGTAGATACAGAAGCGATATTGTCCCCAGCTTCAGCAATGGTTTGAATGGCATAGGTAATGGCTGCCATACCTGATGCAAGTGCTAATGCGCCGATCCCACCTTCGAGTGCTGCAATACGTTGTTCAAGCACAGCAGTCGTTGGGTTCATAATCCGTGTATAAATATTCCCAGAGACCTTTAAATCGAATAGGTCTGCGCCATGTTGCGTATTATCAAATGAGTAAGACGTCGTTTGATAAATGGGTACCGCAACTGCTTTAGTCGTTGGTTCAGGTGAGTATCCAGCATGGATGGCGAGGGTTTCGTCCTTATATGTCATTTTGAGATCTTCTTGTGGTTTAAAAATTGTTCAATGAGAATATAGCACCCTAATCATATTATAAAATTTATAAAATATTGAAAAAGTTATCTAAAATTCTCATATGTTGCTCATTTAAAAGCCATATTCTTGTGCACTTTGAATGGTAAGTTTGATGAAAAAATAAACTTGTAACATTCCTTGCAAGTTCGGGCGTATGGCTTATGTTTTTATCGTATTCATCGTATAATGCTCCCTAATTATTTGTCCGCGATTTGTATTTACAGCGGATTTTGTTTTTTTTATAGAGGAGTCCTACGTGGCCCAATATATTTACACGATGAACCGTGTGTCTAAGATGGTTCCGCCTAAGCGCGAAATCCTTAAAGACATCTCTTTATCATTTTTCCCGGGCGCTAAAATTGGTGTTCTTGGTTTAAACGGTGCAGGTAAATCTACCTTGCTTCGTATTATGGCTGGCGTAGATAAAGATTTCTCTGGTGAAGCTCGTGCACAACCAGGTATCAAGATCGGCTACCTTGAGCAAGAGCCGCCATTAGATGAAACAAAAGACGTTCGTGGCAACGTTGAAGATGGCGTTCGTGAAGCACTTGATGCATTAGCTCGTCTTGATGAAGTTTTCGCTGAATATGCAGCTGAAGATGCCGACTTTGATGCACTTGCAAAAGAGCAAGAAAAGCTTGAAGCAATTATTCAAACTTGGGATGCGCATAACTTAAATAACCAGCTTGAACAAGCAGCGGCAGCGCTAAACTTGCCAGCTTGGGATGCTGATGTCACTAAATTGTCAGGTGGTGAGCGCCGTCGTGTGGCACTTTGCCGTTTGCTCTTGTCTAAACCAGACATGTTGCTTCTTGACGAACCGACGAACCATTTGGATGCATCATCTGTTTCATGGTTGGAACGGTTCTTAAAAGACTTCCCTGGTACAATCGTTGCGATTACGCATGACCGTTATTTCTTGGATAACGTTGCTGAGTGGATTCTTGAGCTTGACCGTGGTATGGGTATCCCTTATCAAGGTAATTATTCTTCTTGGTTAGAGCAGAAAAATGCCCGCTTAGAGCAAGAACAGAAGCAAGAAGAATCTTTTGCTAAAGCATTGAAAAAAGAACTTGAATGGGTTCGTTCTAATGCAAAAGGTCAGCAAAAGAAAAATAAAGCACGTATGGAACGCTTTGAAGAGCTTAACTCTCGTGAATTCCAACAACGTAACGAAACGTCTGAAATCTACATTCCACCTGGTCCACGTCTAGGGAACAAGGTTGTAGAAGTTGAAGGCATCAGCAAATCGTTTGGTGATCGTACACTTTACAAAGATTTATCTTTTGTTGTTCCTCCTTGTGCGATCGTGGGTATCGTGGGTGAGAACGGTGCGGGTAAAACCACACTATTCCGTATGATGACAGGTGAATTACAACCTGATACAGGTACGGTAACGCTAGGTGAGTCAGTTAAAGTGGCTTACGTGGGTCAGATTCGTGACACCTTAGATAACAATAAAACGGTTTGGGAAGAAGTTTCTGGCGGTTTAGATATCTTACGTATTGGTGAATATGAAATCGCATCACGTGCATATATTGGTCGTTTTAACTTTAAAGGCCAAGATCAGCAGAAGCGTGTAGGTCAATTGTCAGGTGGTGAGCGTAACCGTTTACAACTTGCGAAAATTCTACAAATGGGCGCAAACGTTATCCTTCTCGATGAACCATCGAACGACTTGGATATCGAAACTTTACGTGCGCTTGAGGATGCAATTTTAGTATTCCCAGGTACTGTAATGGTCATCTCGCATGACCGTTGGTTCCTAGACCGTATTGCAACGCACATCTTGTCATTCGAAGGTGAAACACCAGAATTCTTCACAGGAAACTATGCTGAGTTCGAAGAATACCGTCGTAAACGCGATGGCGATGATCTAGTGGCTAAGCGCCAAAAATATCGCAAAATTGGTGGTTAATTCCATCTAATAAAAAAACCAGCCTTCAGGCTGGTTTTTTTATGAATTAATTTTATGAAAATGCTAAAAGACTATAAGCTTGAAGTAGAGTTCTTTTTGCATTTTCATTTCCAGCATTCGCTGATTGGTTCAGCCATTTTTCAGCAATTTGATAATTTCGATCCAAACCTAGTTCACCATTTAAGTAACTCAGACCTAATTGATATTGTGCTTCAGCATTCCCACGTAATGCATCACGTAGGTATAACCACATTTGATTTCGAGGGTTTAAGGATGTGGATGGCTCGAGATTGGATAAATTAGCCGTTCGAGTACGTTTTAGATCAAAGAATAGTGATTGAAATAGTTTTATTATCATTATGGTTCTCCTTGCTTATCCATGCAAAAATGAGATCTATTTCATTAAATTATGCTCTTTTGAAGGTTTTGTCTACTACTCATATATAAAATTTAAATTTATTTAATTTTAAGTCCTAAAAGTTCAAATGAGCTTTTAGGACTGATGAAAATAAACAATTAATTTTCCCATTCGTGATTACATTCACGGCATTTCCATTTCTTTTGAGATTGCATGAAGGCTTGCATCGAAATTTTGAAATCTGGTAAATCTTTCCAGAACATCACACCCGCTATCACTGCAATTAAAAATACGATCACAGTTGCAATTTGAAGTGTCTCGCCAGCACCATTACTAAAAATCATCAGTACAACGCTAATAATCACCAATAATAGGAGTAAAAATAGAGTGGGTACGAGGATGATTAAGCTTTTAGGAATATTTGGTCGCACAGCAGGTGCATTGGCACTTGCTAAAGGAAGAATTTTACGACTTTGACATTTAGGGCATTGGTACTGCATGAGCGCTCCGTATTTCTTTTGCTTAATTCTATAACATCGAAACTAAAATCAAAAATGTATAGATGAAAAAAAACCACTGATCGAGGTCAGTGGTTTTTTAGAATTTGGCGTCCCTACGGGGATTCGAACCCCGGTTACCGCCGTGAAAGGGCGATGTCCTAGGCCTCTAGACGATAGGGACTTATGAGGCAACACAGTTAATGCTATAAAAGCAATCTAGGTATCAAGCTAAGTGCTTAATCTGTGTGAGCGCTATATTAGGGATATAACACTCATGCGTCAATAAAAAATTTAATTAAGCTTCATCAACTGCATCATTTTTCGGCAATTTTAAGCTTTCATTCAATTTTTCCCATACTTTAAGCTCTTTTTTACTTGGACCGCCAACGATTTCGAGTGCATGACGCAGGCGAGCAAAAGTCAAATCAGGACCAATCGTCACCATGGTTTGCATCACTGGCGTTGAAGCAGTAGAACCCGCAATGGCAATAAAGAACGCAGGCATAAAGTCACGTAATTTAATTTCCATTTGTGCAGCTAAATCCATTAGCGTTTGGCTAACAGTGTCATTATTCCAAGTAAATAAGCTTTCTAAGCGCCAAATTGCAAATTGTAGGCTTTGACGAACTTGCTCTTCAGATAACTTTTTACTTTCGAATTGTGCTTTAGACAGTGTAGGGAAGTGATTAAAATAATGTGCTGACCAATTCACTGCTTCAGACAATAGGTTAATACGTGGTTGAATTGCCGCTGCAATTTCTTCTAACTTGGCACGATCTGCCTTCCACGCCAATAAAGTATCTAAAAGCTCAGCAGGGCTAAGTGCTTTGATCCATTGCCCGTTTAACCAATTGAGTTTTTCTACATCGAAAATTGGACCCCCAAGCGATACACGTTGGATGTCAAAATTCTCGATCATCTCAGCCAAATTGAACTTTTCGCGTTCATCTGGCATTGACCAACCCATACGACCCAAATAGTTTAATAATGCTTCTGGTAATACACCGATATCTTTGTAGTAATTGATTGAAGTTGGGTTTTTACGTTTAGATAGTTTTGATTTATCAGGGTTACGTAAAAGTGGCATGTGGCAAAGCACTGGCATTTCCCAACCAAAATATTGATAAAGCAATTGGTGTTTAGGAGCAGATGGAATCCATTCTTCACCACGAATCACGTGAGTGATTTCCATTAAATGGTCATCAACAACGTTTGCTAAGTGGTAAGTTGGTAGGCCATCGGTTTTCAGCAGAATTTGCATATCAACTTGTGCCCATGGGATTTCTACTTCACCACGCAGTAAGTCATTAAATTTACAAATCCCTTCTTCAGGTACTTTCATGCGAATAACATGCGGTTCGCCAGCCGCTAAACGTCTTTCAACTTCTTCTGGCGTATGTTTTAGACCACGACCATCATAACGAGGAGATTCACCACGTGCTTGTTGTTCTGCACGCATTTGATCTAATTCTTCAGCAGTGGCAAAACAATAGAATGCATGACCTTTTTCAACCAGTTCTAACGCATATTTTTTATAAATATCCATACGTTCAGATTGACGATATGGCGCATGAGGGCCACCCACATCTGGACCTTCTGACCAATTTAAACCTAACCAGCGCAATGAATCGAGAATCATTTTTTCTGATTCAGGTGTTGAACGGAGTTGGTCTGTATCTTCAATACGTAAGATAAATTCACCGCCATGCTGTTGAGCAAAGCATAGGTTAAATAATGCGATATAAGCAGTACCTACATGGGGGAAACCTGTAGGAGATGGTGCAATACGAGTACGAACTGTCATAGCCAGAAAAAGTTATCAAATAAAAATTGGTTTTATTATAGCAAAAAGCCCAGTGGCTTAATGATTAATTCATTAAATCGGACTGGGCTAAATTTGGCTCAATTGGGGAGATTGAGAAAAATGGTGCTTAAGATGTGTGCTGAGGAAATAAACTTTGTAAAAAACGCGAAAACTGTTGGTGTTGCGATGCTAGGAAGTTTTGCGTTGGAGCATTCTTAATAGAGGTGATCACTTTAATCTGATCCATCTCTGAAGAAGGTTTGTTCTCAGCACGTTCACGTTTTTGTTGAGTCAATGCGCGTTCGATAGGTGTTAAAGACTTTTCAGCAACACTAGAGTTTTGTAGTGATTTAGCAGGGTTTTGTAACGCTGCTGCATGTGTCTGGCTCATACCAAAAACACATAAAGTTAAGCTTAACGCTTGTAAATAGCACAAATTCATTTCAATTTTCCCCTATTTTGAATTTATTGTAAGAGTAATTAGGTTTACATTTTAAACATAAAATTCACAAAAGTACAAATTCATCACACTTTCTTACAATTTGTTATTCAACAATCCTTAAGTTACTCAACCTGTAGCTGAAATAAATTTTGCCTCTTTTTATCAATAAAATATGGAGATTTGGTGAAGATATGATGTTATGCGGTAAATTTTAAAGAGAGTATAAGTGATAAAAATGCAATTCATATGAAGAAAATGTATATAAAATTTAGATATTTACAATGATTTAATTCGTCTATTGAAAACATTGTGACTGAAGTAAATAAAAAATATAGTGCAATTCATAAATGTAATAAAAAAGAGATTTTAATGAATAAGCACTTTTTCAATAAATTATTGGGCACAATGAGTATTGGGGCATTGTTGTTCAGTATGACTGCACAGGCGAATACATCATTTTTAAATGTTTCTTATGATCCCACTCGCGAATTTTATCAAGAATATAACCAAAGTTTCGGTGAGTTTTGGAAAAAACGTACTGGTCAAGACGTGCAATTTAAGCAATCTCATGGTGGATCTGGGAAACAAGCACGTGCTGTAGCAACAGGATTACAAGCAGATGTTGTGACCTTGGCACTTGCAAATGATATTGAAGAAATTGTAAAAGCAGGTTATATCAATAAAAATTGGCAAAAAGAATTTCCCAATAATTCAGCACCCTATACATCTACCATTGTTTTTTTAGTAAAAAAGGGCAATCCAAAAAATATCAAAGACTGGAGTGATTTAGTCAAACCAGGTGTTGAGATCATTACCCCGAACCCAAAAACAGGTGGTGCGCCACGATGGATTTATTTATCTGCATGGGGCTATGCACTTAAACAGCCTGCCGGAAATGATGCCAAAGCTCGTGAGTTAGTCAAACGATTATACAAAAATGTCAAAGTGTTAGATTCAGGAGCCCGTGGATCACTCACGACTTTTGCTGAACGTGGAATTGGTGATGTTTTACTGTCTTGGGAAAATGAAGCGCTCTTAGCGACGCAAGGTTTGGGGCAAGATAAATTTGAAATTATTTATCCATCAATTTCAATTCTAGCTGAGCCTTCTGTTGCCATCGTAGATAAAACCGTAGATAGAAATGGGAATCGTAATCTCGCAAAAGGATATCTTAACTATCTGTATTCACCTTTGGGGCAGGAATTAGCTGCTAAACATAATTTTCGACCACGTAATGAAAAAATCGCAGCTAAATACAGTACTAAATTTCCAAAGGTACAATTATTTACCATCGATAAAGTATTTGGTGGTTGGGCGAAAGCGCAGCAAACGCACTTTGTAAATGGCGCTATTTACGACCAAATTTCAGCAGAAAAATAATCTATTTTTAGAACTTATGTGAATGGATAGCGATATGCTATCCATTTTTAATTATAAGAAATCCATAAAATACTATATATTTGAATATAGACTGTATTTAAGATGATTTATGAATTAATTCATAATCTTGAAAGAAAAATGGTAGCAATATAACGTAAATCACATGTCCAAATTAAATTGATGAATATGATTTTATTTCATATATTTAGATTAATTATGTATATCTAGATTTTTTGACTATGAAAACTCAATTTAAAGCCTTGCTTACAGCGGGCTTACTCGCAACAGGTTTATCGTTCAGCGTATCTTCTCAAGCAGCACAACGTGATTTCCTGAATGTATCTTATGATGCGACTCGTGAATTTTATGATGAGTTTAATCAGTCATTTGGTCAATATTGGCAGTCAAGAACTGGAGTGAAAGTCAACTTTAAACAATCTCATGGTGGCTCAGGTAAACAAGCACGCTCTGTGGTTGATGGCTTGAAAGGCGACGTTGTCACTTTGGCTTTGGCAAATGATATTGAAGAGATCGTGAAATCGGGTCAAATCAATAAAGGATGGCAAAAAGAGTTCCCTTATAACTCTGCACCTTATACATCAACCATTGTTTTTATGGTGCGTAAAGGTAACCCTAAAAAAATTCAGGATTGGCAAGATCTTGTTAAGCCGGGTGTAGAAATCATCACACCAAACCCTAAAACAGGTGGACTACCACGCTGGGTATATTTATCAGCTTGGGGTTATGCACTCAAACAACCAGGTGGTAATGAAGCGAAAGCAAAAGACTTTGTTGGCAAGATGTACCATAACGTCAAAGTGATGGACTCTGCGGCGCGCGCTTCTATGACGACATTTGCTGAGCGTAAAATTGGCGATGTGTTGCTCACTTGGGAAAATGAAGCACTGGTCACTCAAAAAGCCTTGGGCAAAGATCAGTTTGATATTGTTTATCCATCTATTTCTATTTTGACAGAGCCTTCTGTTGCCATCGTTGATCGTACTGTAGATAAAAATGGCAATAAATGGTTGGCAACTGGCTATATCAACTATTTATATTCACCATTAGGTCAGGAGATGGCTGCTAAGCATTTCTATCGTCCGCGTAATGCTGAAGTGTTAGCAAAATACTCAAAACAATTTCCTAAGTTAAAAACATTCACCATTGATGAGGTTTTCGGTGGTTGGGCAAAAGCACAACAAGCACATTTTGTGAATGGTGCGATTTTTGATCAGATTTATAACAGTCGTCGTTAATATACTGAAGTAATTGAAAATTAATAAAAAAGCCTCCAAGTGAGGCTTTTTTATTTGAACATTCCAGTGAATGAAACGGTTTTGCCTATAGAAAGTAAAATTTACCTACAAAAAGTCGTTTGGAGCTTTATTAAAACAAGGTAATAATGTGCAGTTAAATTTTTAGATGTTCTGAAACGTTATTATGTCGCATATTTCTGTATTACTTCATGAAACTGTAGATGCCCTATTGGGTGGGCGTAATACAGGGATTTATGTAGATGGCACCTTTGGTCGAGGAGGTCATACTCGACTTCTCTTGTCCAAATTAGATGAACATTCTCGTGTCTATGCCTTTGATAAAGATCCGCAGGCTTTGGCTGTGGCTGCTCAGTTAGAACAAGAAGATCCAAGATTTACCATTATTCATGCAAGTTTTGCAGATATTAAAACAGCCTTAAATCAACGTGGTGTTGAAACTGTGGATGGTGTTATGGCAGATTTGGGTGTGTCATCGCCACAACTTGATCAGGCCGAACGTGGTTTCAGCTTTATGAAAGACGGTCCATTGGATATGCGAATGGACAACTCTCAAGGCCTAACTGCAGCGCAATGGTTGGTTGAAGTTGATGAAGAGCATTTAGCGAATATTATTTTTCAATATGGTGAAGAAAGATATAGCCGCCGCATTGCGAAAGCGATTAAAGCAGCAGGTTATATTGAGAGTACAAGTCAATTGGCTGAAATTGTAAAAGTTGCCCATCCGAAATGGGAAAAGAATAAGCATGCTGCGACACGTACATTCCAAGCAATTCGAATTGAAATCAATAAAGAATTAGAAGATGTGCATGCTTTTTTACCTGAAGCACTGGATATGCTTCATAATGGAGGTCGATTAGCGGTCATCAGTTTCCATTCCTTAGAAGATCGAATTATTAAACAATTTATTCAAAAAGAGTCGACTTTAGCTGAGGATGATGGTTGGGGCTTACCTCAGAAACCTAAAGAAACTCGTCGTTTGAAAAAAATTGATCGCGTACGTGCGAGTGAAGAAGAAGTGAAACAAAATCCGCGTTCTAGAAGTGCTTGGTTGCGAGTTGCAGAGCGAATAAATTTTAAAGGCGAATAATGAAAAAGGAAAAAGATGTAGAACAACAGGAACCTGTAGCAACGCCCTTGGTGCGAAAAAAAATACTGATCTATAGCATTTTAACCGCTATGGTCATGGTGAGCGCATTTATGGTGGTCTATCAGGTCTATTCTTATCGTCAAGATTTTCGTGAATTTAATACGCATATGCGTGAGCTTGAAGACATTAATGCTGAATGGGGTCGTCTACTTATTGAGCAACAGACATTTGGAGCGACTGCACAGATTGGGACACGTGCAGTGACACAATTACGTATGTATTCACCACCAACATCACAGACTGTGGTGATTTCACTTCCTGCTGAAACCGCGAAAAATCAATAGGCACGCTGAATGGTTGATAAAAGCAAAACAAAACAAACACGTAAAAAACAGCAGCCCATTACACAGAAAAGAACCGTTGCTGTAGATATGTGGCGTTTCTATTTAATGTGGGGCTTAGTCCTGACATTTTTTGTGGTATTGGTTGCACGTGCCTTTTATGTTCAAATTGTGAATAAAGACTTTTTGCAAAATAAAGCCAACGCAAAAATTTTACGTACTGAAAAATTAAGTGCGATGCGAGGGGTTATTAGCGACCGTAATGGCGTTCCCTTGGCAATTAGTACACCAATTATGAAGGTGGTGATTGATCCTCAACATTATTTTGAAACTAAAGCAACTTTTGATGAAATTACTGAAGAGTTAAAAAAGAATCCAACCAGTCGAAAATTAAAAAATCAGTTACCACAGGAAAACCTGAATTTAGATGAGCTAGCAGATGCAGTTGGGCTGGATCGAGCTGACCTCAAAAAGCGTGTTCAAGATCGAGCTCGTTCACGTTATTTAGTATTGAAAAAAGAAGTACCACCTGCTCAAGCGGCTCTGTTAGCACAACGCAATTTTGCTGGCGTATATTCTGAAAAATCATATAAACGTTATTACCCACAACCACAACCCAACTCTCAAATCATTGGTTTAACCAATACCGAGGGAACAGGGATTGAAGGTTTGGAGATGCAGCTGAATAAGCGGCTTGCAGGGGTCAATGGCGAACAGAAAATTGTACGTGATAAGCATGGTAACCGTGTTCAAGTTCCAGAAGTTATTAAAGAAGTTGAAGCTGGGGAAAATATTACACTGAGTATTGACTCTCGACTGCAATACATTATGTATCGAGAGCTTACCGCGGTGGGTGTGGCAAATAATGCACGTTCTGCTACAGCAATTGCGGTCGATGTCAAAACCGGTGAAATTCTAGCGATGACCAGTTGGCCGTCGTATAACCCGAATGATAAAAAAAGTTTATCCAATAAAGATGCAATGCGAAATCGCGGTGCAGTTGATTCGTTTGAACCAGGTTCGACGATGAAACCATTAACGGTGGCGATGGCGCTTGAAAGTGGTAAGTACACTGCAAACTCAGTCGTTAATACCACGCCAGGGTCGATGCGTGTCGGTAATCATACGATTCGTGATACACATAATTATGGAGCGCTTACTTTAGGTGGCATTATTCAAAAATCCTCCAACGTAGGTGTAGCGAAAATTGCCTTATCTTTGCCTTATCCGACTTTACCAACGTTCTATAAGCGTCTTGGTTTTGGACAGCGTTCGGCTGTCAAATTCCCTGGTGAAAGTCCAGGTCTGATCTTACCGCCAAGTAAATGGAATATTTCAGAAGTTGCAACCATGTCCTATGGATATGGTCTTAATGCCACGGTACTACAATTGGCAGACGCTTATGCCATGTTGGCAAACAAAGGGAAGAAAGTTCCTTTAAGTTTGTACAAGTTGGATGAAGCTCCTCAAGGTGAACAAATGATTGATCCTAAAATTGCGGATCAAGTCTTGTTAATGATGGAGACAGCAACATTACCAGGCGGTACAGCGACTCGTGCTCAAATACCAGGTTATCGCGTTGCAGGTAAAACGGGTACAGCACACAAATTACGTGCTGACCGTAAAGGTTATTCGACCAATGAATATCGAGCTTTATTTGCAGGTGTTGCACCTGTAAGTGATCCACGTTTGGCGATGGTCGTCGTGGTCGAAAATCCAAAAGGCACATATTACGGTGGTACTGTCTCAGCACCTGTTTTCGCAAAAGTAATGCAGGAATCGCTGAGACTATTAAACGTACCATTGGATAAACCCTTAGATACTCCAAAATCCATTCCATAGGTGATGAATGTCGATTACATTTCAACAAATCTACGCTGTAGATCATCCAGCAGAATGGATGCAACAAGCATTTAATGGCTTCCAATTAGATAGTCGTAAAGTTGAAGCGGGACAAGTGTTTATTGCTTTGACTAGTCTTTCTCAACCTGAAAAAACTGCAGAGTATGCACAGAAGGCATTAGATCTTGGTGCTTTGGCTATTATTTCAGAACAAGACTTAGGTTTAACGCCAAGTTTGATCGTTCCGAATGTGCGTATGCTCATGGGACAATGGCAGAAAGATTATTTGCAACAGACACAGCCAGTAAATCCACTTCGAGTATTGGCTGTCACGGGAACCAATGGTAAAACGACCATTTCAAGGCTTGTTGCAGAGCTACTGATGTTAAGTAAGTACCCATGTGCTGTGATGGGGACGACAGGGAATGGGATTTTGCCCCACCTTGAAGCATCTACACATACCACGTTAGATGCATTGCATATGCAAAATCAATTGCATGCTTATGCTCAGCAGGGGGCTAAGTTTGCTGCTATTGAAGCCAGCTCCCATGGTCTTGAACAGGGGCGTCTCAATGGAACGCCAATTGAAGTTGCAGCTTACAGTAATTTAAGTCGCGATCATTTGGATTATCACAAGACTTTAGAGGCCTATGCTGAGGCAAAATCACGCTTATTTCAGTTTGAGAGTCTTAAAGTTGCAATTATCAATATCGATGATGCTTACGCAAATATCATGCTCAAAGCGGCGGAGCAAAATCCAGCAAAACCTAAAATTTTGACTTATTCCACCACTCGACCCGCGGATTACCATGTTGAAGAGATTCAATATAGTTTAGACGGTGTTCATTTTAAATTGGTGACCAAGACCCAAAGCTATTTAGTGCATAGTCCGTTATTAGGTCACTTTAATATTGAAAATGTCGTTGCGAGCTTAATCTCTGTTGAACAGGCGGGTTTAGATTTATCTCAGTTAGTCGCTTTAGTTCCTCAGTTAAAAGGCGCGCCAGGGCGTATGCAAGTATTGCGTGATCGAGATCGTTTGTTTGTCGTGGATTATGCCCACACTCCTGATGCATTAATTCAGGTTCTTCAAACATTAAAACGTCATATTTCACAGCAATTGTGGGCTGTGTTTGGGTGCGGTGGTGATCGTGATCGCGGTAAACGACCATTAATGACACAGGCTGCTTTAGATCATGCAGATGTTGTATTGCTTACCTCAGATAATCCACGTACTGAAAACCCAGAACAAATTTTTGCTGACATGAAGGCTGGAATTGAATTTTCGAACAGAGAGGTTCATGAAATTCATGATCGTCGTGAAGCGATTAAGTTTGTAGTGAAAACAGCAAAAGCAGGTGACATTGTTGTGATTGCAGGCAAAGGCCACGAAAATTATCAAGAGATTGATGGTGTTCGTCATTGGTTTGATGATGTGGTAGAAGTCCAAGCAGCCATTAAGGGTCAGCATGCGACTGAGCCAGCATCTTATCCAGCAGACTAAGGAATCATTATGCACACATCTACTACAAGTACTGCGACACTTGTCCCATGGACTTTGTCTGATCTTGTTGCCGCAACTCAAGGGTATTGGTTGAATGATAAAAAACCGACTGGAGAAGTAAAGCGTATTTTGACAGATTCACGTCATGCGGAGTTGGGGGATGCTTTTTTAGCCTTGAAAGGTGAGCGTTTTGATGCGCATGACTTTGTTCAACAAGTGGCTGAAAAAGGCTGTCAGATTGCGATTGTTGAGCGGCCTTTAGATATCGATATTTATCAGTTGGTGGTAACAGATACGAGATTAGCATTAGGTATGCTTGGTGCATTTCGTCGCGCTCAGCATACGCAATTAAAAGTTATAGCGCTGACTGGTAGTAGTGGCAAAACGACGACTAAAGAAATGCTTGGTAGTATTCTTGCTCGCAAAGCACCGACATTGATCACGCGAGGTAATCTCAATAATGATCTGGGTGTGCCTATGATGCTATTGGAGCTTCGACCAGATCATGAATATGCAGTGATGGAGCTCGGAGCTAGTCATCAAGGAGAAATTGACTATACCTCGCAGCTTGTTCAACCTCATGTTGCGGGTATTATTAATATCGGTACGGCTCATCTTGGTGAGTTCGGTGGGCGTGACGGAATTTGTAAAGCTAAATCTGAAATCTATGGTCATGTTTCAGAAACTTCGATCGTGCCAGCAGCTGATGATTATATAGACCAGATCCGTCAAAGTGTAAAAACAACAAAAACCTTAAGTTTTGGAGAAGGTGGCGATGTCTATGCTTCAGATATTCAGCTGAATCCAAAAAGTGCTCAATTTAAATTACATACGCCTGTAGGTGTCCAACCCGTGGATTTACCTTTTGCTGGTGAGCATAATGTTCAAAATGCTTTGGCAGCTGCTGCATTTGCATTGTCATTAAATATCAGCTTGGATGATATTGTCACGGGTTTAGAACAAGCTGTGGGTGCAAAGGGGCGTTTGAATTTTATTCAAAAAAATGATTTTTTATTTATCGATGATACATACAATGCCAATCCGACGTCGATGCGTGCAGCGGGTGAAGTGCTTGCACAGCAAGAAGGTATTCGTGTCATGGTGATTGGGGATATTGGTGAGTTAGGTCCGACTGCTGCTCAACAACATTATTTACTCGGGCGAGATTTGGTTTCGATTCGCGGACTCAACTTTGTCGTTGCTGTTGGTGAGTTTGCACCAGCAACACAGGAAGGCGCACGTAGTACTCAGTACGGGAAAAAGTTACAAGCTTTCCTCAATCAAGAGCAAGCTCTACCATTTTTAATTAGTCTAATCGAAACACATCAACCGCAAAAAATGAGTTTCTTATTCAAAGGTTCTCGTTATACCCATATGGAAACGTTGATGGCAGATTTGATGGAGAAACTCTAAATGCTGTTATGGTTATTTGAACAACTTTCCGGCTATCACAGCTCGTTCCAAGTGGTTCGTTATTTAACATTACGTGCGCTGCTCAGTGTCTTGACAGCACTCACGATAGGCCTAGTTCTTGGTCCTGTTATGATCCGTAAGTTACAAGCTTTAAAATATGGCCAAGCGGTAAGTTCTTTCGCTCCGGAAAACCATGCCAAAAAAATGGGAACACCAACCATGGGTGGTCTCCTTATTTTGCTTTCTATTGGGATTTCAACTTTACTTTGGGCAGACCTTTCAAACCCTTATGTTTGGATTGTGCTTGGCGTGATGGTGATATTTGGTGCCGTAGGTTGGGCTGATGACTGGATTAAAATCCGTTATAAAGACAATGCAGGTTTGCCAGCGCGTAAGAAGTTTTTTTGGACATCTGTCGCTTCTTTGGGTGCAGGGATATCACTCTACGTAATTGCGACTCAGCAAACTAATCCTGTACACACTGCGAATATGTTGGATTTGCTGATCCCTTTCTTTAAAGATCTTACAATTCCTTTATCGGTAATCCCTTTAGGGATCGGTTTTATCATATTCACTTATTTAGTGATTAACGGTGCGTCGAATGCTGTTAACCTGACTGACGGTTTAGATGGTCTTGCAATTATGCCAATTGTATTGGTTGCGGCGGGCCTAGGGGTGTTTGCTTATTTGGCGGGTGATGTTCGTTTTGCAAATTATTTACATATTCCCTATGTGAAATATTCATCTGAACTCGTTGTTATTTGTGCTGCAATGATAGGTGCAGGTTTAGCATTCCTTTGGTATAACGCGCATCCTGCACAAGTATTTATGGGAGATGTTGGTGCCTTGTCGCTTGGAGCGATGTTGGGAACTATTGCGGTGATGGTACGTCAGGAAATTGTATTTGCAATTATGGCGGGTGTATTTGTAGTCGAAGCAGTTTCTGTATTCTTACAAATCGGTTCGCTTCGTATGCGAAATAAACGTGTTTTCCTTATGGCGCCGTTACATCATCACTATGAAAAGAAAGGATGGCGTGAAACACAGGTGGTCATCCGTTTCTGGATTATCACAATTATGCTGGTAGTTTTAGGTCTAATGACCTTAAAATTGCGCTAAGCAAGAATCAAATGAGATCAAGTCGGCTTATGCCGGCTTTTTTCATCGCTAAAATTTTTTGGAGAAAATGATGAATCTGTTGATGTGTCCTGTTTGTCGCGAGGCATTGGCGCTTGAGGGGAAAACATGGCGCTGCAAGAGTAATCATAGTTACGATATTGCAAAGCAAGGTTATGTGAATTTGCATGTCGTACAGCATAAACATAGTAAAAATCCTGGGGATACCCCCGAGTCTGTTCAAGCTAGACGGTCATTTTTATCAGCGGGATTCTATGCGCCATTACAGCAAGCTGTCGTTGCTAAAATACGAGAATTACGTATTGAAAATCTTCTAGATATTGGTTGCGGTGAAGGATATTACACCAATGCAATGGAAGCTGAAGCGATACAAGTTGTAGGGGTAGATATTGCTAAAACTGCAGTTCAGGTAGCAGCAAAATTAAATCAAAATGTCACTTGGGTTGTGGGTACGGGGGCTGTGTTGCCTGTTTTAAGCGAGACTATCGATTTATGTACCAGTTTATTTAGTCCTATTCCCGAGGCGGAAATATTACGTGTATTAAAACCATCGGGGTATTTAATGGTTGTTACCCCAGGTCCACAACATTTATATAAAATGCGAGAAGCACTATTTGAAGAAGTTAAGGCACATGAGCCACATAAATTTGTAGAGCAGTTGAGCGAGCACTTTGAGTTAATTGATGAAAGCTTAATTCAGGCACCATTGGTGTTGAACCAAAATGACCTAAAGTGTCTTATCGAAATGACGCCATATGCTTATAAGGCCAAGCCTGAACGGCGTGAGAAATTAGAGCAAGTTGAAAAATTTGAACTGAGTGCAGAGTTTCAGATCTATATTTTAAAAAAGAAAAGTTAAAAGAAGCCCTCTTTTAGAGGGCATTATTTTGGTTATTGAACTTGATCAATCAAATTTTCGATTGAATCTCGTTTAACTTGTGGTGTTGAATTCATATCCGGTGGTGTCGACGACGTCGGAGTTAACGGTTGATCGGTATCTGGTAGATCATCAAAATCGCGATCATTCGTTGGTGCTACCACTGGAGCAGGGCGATAAATTGGACGAGCTAAAGGTGGAGTTTTATCTTTTTGCTCATGGTTTAATGTATGTACACGACCACGTTGTTCTCGAGTTAAAGGAGCTTTTGCATTTTTATCTAAACTTACCCAAGCATATGGTGTATTGGCAAGCGACTTCTCCATAAAGTCACTCCAAATTGGAAGAGCAGCGATACCCCCATATTCACGACGACCTAGCGTAGTCGGTTGGTCGAAACCTACCCATGAAACTGCGACTAGATTGCCGTTAAAGCCAGCGAACCAAGCATCTTTTGCATCATTGGTTGTTCCTGTTTTACCTCCTAAATCACCACGACCAATTTTTAATGCTGCGCGACCAGTACCATGCTGAATTACGTCTCGTAAAATATTCGCCATATCAAATGCTGAACTGGATTTTAAAATTCGATGTGCTTGACGATATTGGCTACGCTCTTCATCGGTTAAAGTGGGTTGCTTATCCTCTAAAGACTGATTGGTAACTTCAATAATTTCGTCGTCTGGTGTTGTTGCTTCAGCAGAGGTTGTATCTTGCTTCTGAGATTTAATACATGAAATACATGCGTATTCAGGATTGGCTTGATAAATCACTTTGCCGTAAGCATCCTCAATACGGCTAATGAAGTGAGGTTGCACGCGGAAACCGCCATTGGCAATTGCGGCATAGCCTGTTGCCATTTGAACAGGGAGTACTTGAGGTGTTCCTAATGCAATCGTGTAGTTACGTGGAATCTGATCATCTTGCAAACCAAAATCCATAAACAATTGGCGAGTACGTTCTAGACCGACTGTTTGTAAAAGGCGAACAGAGACAGTATTACGTGACAAATATAAAGCCCGACGTAATGGAATCATCCCCAGATAGCGCCCATCAGAATTGCGTGGTGACCATTTACCAATGGTAATGGGATTATCACTAACCATGGTATGCGGTGTCATACCTCGTTCAAGTGCAAGCGAGTAGACAAATGGTTTGATAATAGAGCCAGGTTGACGCCAACCTTGCAGTGCACGGTTAAATTTCGATTGATAAAAATTATATCCACCAACGATCGCGACAATGGAACCATCATTTGGGTTAAGTGCAATTAACTGACCTTGTACACGAGGCACCTGTACCAAGGACCACATACTACGATTTTGATTTGGACGTAGACGAACAATATCTTTGACTTTTACAATTTGTGAGGCATTGCTAGGTGCACCACCCACACTATTGGCATTGCGATAGCTTCTCGCCCAAGACATGCCAGACCAAGGAACAGTGACTGATGAACCATCTTGTAAAGTTGCTTCAAAAGAATTACTTAAAACTTTAGTGACTTCAGCAGGGTAGGTGTTTGCAAATGGTACAAAGTCTTTTAAGGGTTTGTCATGGGCTTCTGGGCCACGCCATCCATGACGACGGTCATAACTTTCTAAACCAATACGAACTGCTTCTTCGGCAAAGGCTTGACGATTGTAATCAATAGTGGTGTAAACCTTATATCCTGAATCGATCGCGAGATCGCCAAATTTTTTGACGAGTTCAGAACGAACCATTTCACCGACATAAGGGAATTTATTGTTAATACCGCGATCAGGCATGTCCAAAGCGATAGGCTCTGATACTGCATCTTCATATTCAATTTGACTAATATAACCCAACTGTAGCATACGACCTAAAATCCAATTGCGACGTTCTAACGCACGTTCAGGATTGGCCACAGGATTATACTTAGAGGGTGCTTTAGGTAATCCTGCAATCATTGCCATTTGGGCAATTGAAAGATCGTCTAAATTCTTGTTGTAATAAATTTTTGCTGCTGCGGCGATGCCATAAGCATTTTTACCGAGGAAAATTTTATTGACGTAGAGAGTAAGAATTTCTTCTTTAGATAATTTTTGTTCAATTTTACGTGCTAAGAAAATTTCGGTGAGTTTGCGCTTGAGAGTCCGTTCTGGTGTTAAATAATAGTTTTTAGCCACCTGCATGGTAATTGTAGAACCACCAGTTTGAATGTCAGAACCCGTGATCGATTCACTGACTGCACGTCCTAAACTTTTAAAACTAATACCGCTATGCTCAAAAAAAGAAGAGTCTTCTGCAGCTAAAAAAGCATGAATAAAATCTTGTGGGATTTGCTCATATTCAACTGGAACAGAAAGTTTGCCACCATATTCTGCGATTAATTGGTTATCTGCTGTATAAACTTGCAGCGGTTTTAATAATGGAGCCTTCTTAAAAGCAGTCATCTCTGGCAAAGATGGTGCAATATAGAGATACATTCCATAAAAGCCCATTGGAATTGTGACTAAGATAATGATAATCAGCAAAAAAAAAGGGTGAATCTGTCCACAACAAGATAGCTTTTTCATAACAAGTAAGTTTTAATAGGTGCTAAAGGCAAACTAATAGAAGGTCAGTATAGCTTCTCATTTAACAGAATGTTAGTTGAGTTATTATATCCGCAAAAAAATTAGACCAAGTGTAGTTAGTTTGTATTGTGCTGTTGTTGGGGACAAAAAAATAATAGGAATTGCATTGTGCTTAGACTATATCGTAAGCCAAATAAGGGGTTAGTGGGGGTAGATGTTAGTTCGACCTCTGTTAAGCTATTAGAGCTATCAGTTAAAAACGGTCGCTATTGGGTTGAAAGTTACGGGTTAAGTCCATTGGTTGATGGGAGTGTTGTTGAAAAAAACATCCTCAATCAGGATAACGTGGCTGATGCTTTAGAGCGCGCGATTAATATTGCAAATCCGCAATCAACGAATGCTGCTTTTGCAGTGCCTACGTCTATGGTGATTCACAAGGTCATCGAGATGGATGCCGACATGAGCGATGATGAGCGTGAAGTTCAGATTCGTATGGATGCTGAGCAATATATACCATTCCCACTTGACGAAGTCAGTTTAGACTTTGAAGTGCTTCCTGAGCGATTAAACAATCCAAACAGAGTGAACGTTTTACTCGTTGCGACACGTACTGAAAACGTGGACTCTCGTATTGAAGTATTGGATTTGGTCGGGCTTACCCCAAAAGTTGCCGATGTTGAAAGCTATGCACTGGAACGTAGTTTTGAAGTCTTTGCAGATACATTGCCGATTGGTGCAAATCTTGTTGGTGTTCTTGATATTGGTCATACCATGACGACTTTATCCGTTATGCAAAATGGCAAAATTATTTACACGCGCGAACAAGTGTTTGGCGGTAAGCAATTGACTCAAGATGTGCAAAATCGTTATGGCTTATCTTATGATGAAGCTGGGCGTGCTAAAAAAGACAACACCTTACCAGATGACTTTGAAACAGAAGTTTTAATGCCATTCCTTGATGCAGTGATTCAACAAGCAGCGCGTTCATTACAGTTCTTTTTCTCTTCTTCTCAATTTAACGAGATTGATCATATTTTATTGGCGGGTGGTAATGCCAATATCCCAGGTCTTGCAAAAATGATGCAACAAAAATTGGGATATCGCGTCACTATTGCTAATCCATTTTTACAAATGGGCTTTTCTCCTCAAATCGACCTGAAAAAAATAGAAAATGATGCACCATCATTATTGGTGGCGTGTGGCTTGGCATTGAGGAGTTTTGATTAATGGCTAAAATTAATTTACTCCCTTGGCGCGAAGAGCTAAGAGAACAGCGAAAAAAGCAATTTGTTTATATCTGTATCGCAGTGGTATTACTTGCGATTTTATCGGTTTTAGCAGCTTGGTTCTTCTTGAATCATAAATTGCAAGACCAAGAACAAGCAAACCAACTTATTGTAAGCACCAATCAAAGTTTAGACGTTCAATTAAAATCCTTGGAAGGATTGCAAGAACGTCGAAATGCAGTGATTGAGCGGATGAAACTGATTCAAGGTCTTGAAGGTCAACGACCTGTTACTGTGCGTTTAGTAGATGAATTGGTACGTGTTGTTCCTGAAACAGTGTATCTGACGAAATTTACCCGTACTGGTAATAAATTTACCATCGAAGGTAAAGCTGAAAGTCCGAATGCGGTAGCAGAGTTATTACGTGGTTTAGAAGCTTCCCAGTGGTACCGAAATGCATTTATGAATTCATTCTTGGCTGCGCCAGAAGTGAAGGAAAAAGCACCAAGTTCGGTAATCCCTCGAGTTGAAGAGTCTTACGGTACATTTATCGTGACTGTCGACTTGGGTACAATTGCTCAACCGACATCAGAGATGGACGCGAATAATGTGGGAGGTGCACCATGAGTCGTAATGATTTAAATGATTTTGATTCAGATGTCACTGTACCTAAAAAGAAGTCCATGACTGTTGAAAAGTTCTTTCAGCAATTTAATACTTTGGACTCCAATAACTACGGTAGTTGGCCACTGTCTGTAAAAATTACCTGTTGGATTTTTATTTTCCTATTTGTTTGTGCTATTGGTTACTTTTTGGTGATTAAACCAAAACTTGAATCCATTGATCTTGCTAAAGCACAAGAGGCAAATTTACTGACAGAGTTTAAAGAAAAGGATTCTAAGCTCCGTAATTTGCAGCAATACCAAGCACAGTTGCAACAAATGGAAATGAATTTCAATGAGCAATTACAACAATTGCCAAAAGAAACAGAAATTCCAAGTTTAGTTGAGGACATCAACTTAACAGGTGTGAATTCAGGGCTCAAATTTAAAAATATCCGTCTCGAAAATGAAGTGGCTCAAGAATTCTTCATTGAGCAGCCAATTTCGATAGAAACGACAGGTGATTATCATTCATTTGGGCGTTTTGTGAGTGGAATTGCGTCTTTACCGCGTATCGTGACCTTACATGATTTTGTGATTACAGCGACGCCAAGTACAGATAAAAAATCTGATATTCCACTGATCAATTATTCATTAAAAGCCAAAACATATCGTTATGTTGCATCGACTGAAGATACGGTAGGTTCAGCGGTTGTTCCACCAGCTGATATGCCAGCAGGAGGACAATAATGAAATCATTTAAGCTTTTGTGCGGATTAATTATTGCAACGACTTTGGTGGGATGTGATTCGCGTATTGATGCGGTCAATCAAGAAATGGCGAATATTCGTAGCCAGCCGCCTTTACCCATAGAACCGGCACCTGTATTTAATCCAGTTCCAAACTTTCTTTACTCGGCACATCAACTTCGAAGTCCATTCTTGCCAAACTCATTGGCAACAGAGCTAAGAATCATGTCGGGTAAACGTGTTTATCCTAATTTTAATCGTCAACCACAGCCTTTAGAAAGCTATGCATTGGAAACGTTAAACTTCAAAGGAAGTTTAAAACGTAACAATGGCCAGATTCTCGCTTTGATTCAAACCCCTGATGGTGAGATTGAGCGTGTGCAACGTGGTAATTACATGGGGATGAACCAAGGGCGCATCGTGAAGATAACGCCGACTCAAATCGATCTGATTGAAATTGTTTCAGATGGTCGAGATGGTTATATCGAAAGACCGAGAAGCTTAGTGTTGCTTGGGCCTGTTGGTTAAGACGAGTTAAGGAATAACAATGAAAAAGAGTATGCAAAATTTTTGGGGTGGGGATCGACAGTATATGAACCGTTTTCTTCGTCAATTCGCTATGACCACTGTTTCTATAGCTGTTATGCAGGCAGCGGCGGCTAAAACTACGATGACCAATATTGTGCCTTTGCAGGTGCCAGGTCAAGGAACAGAAATCCGTGTCATGTTTAACGGATTACCTCCACAGCCACAGTCGTATCAATTGGAAAATCCATCTCGACTCGTTTTGGATTTTATGCAGGCAGGTCAAACACTGGCGAATACTAAAATACCTGTGTCGACCACTGAAGCAAACTCAGTGGAAGTCATTTCTAATGATCAGCGTTCACGGTTAACTGTCAATTTAACGCAGAAGGGGAGCTACACGACACGTGTTGAAGGCAATACCTTTATTTTAAAAATAAATAATCCAAACTCTGCGAAAGTGGCAACACCAGCGGCGCCAGAGGTTACACAAGCCAAAGCAGCAGAACCAGCGCCTAAAACAAGTGTTTTAAAGCCAGTCATACGTCCTAATCTGACGAATAACGTTACACCTGTTGCGGCTACAACTGTGGCAACGACACCTGTAACGCCAACACCTGTGATTCCTGTTGCAGCACAGCAGGTATTGAAACCAACTGCACCAACGCCTACGGTTTTAAGACCTGCCGCTCCACCTGCACCAGTGGTTCGTCAGCAAGTTGCAGCACCTGTACCACCTCCAGTAGCTCCTGTTTATCAGCAGCCTGTTGCGTATACACCGCCAGCACCTGTCGCTTATCAAGCAGTACAACAAGGACTGCAAGATATTGGTTTTGAGCGCGGTAGTGCAGGTGAGGGACAAGTTGTACTGAATTTAAAAACAGCAGATACACCAGTAGATGTACAACAGCAAGGTAGCAAAGTTGTGGTGCGTTTCCTCGGTAACAAAATTCCATCGCATTTGGTGCGCCGTTTAAACGTTAATGATTTTGCCACGCCTGTCTCTACAGTAGACGCTTATAATGATAAATCGAATGGTGTAATTTCCATTCAGTCGAGTGGTAGCTTCGAATATATGGCTTATCAAACAGATGGTAAGTTAACGATCAGTTTAAAACGCCCAGAAGAGAAAAAAGGCTTAAGCAGCCAAAATCGTACACCTAAATATACAGGTAACAAGATTTCTCTCGACTTCCAAGACATTGAAGTGCGCCGCGTATTACAATTGTTGGCTGATTTTACCGGCATTAATATGGTGACTTCGGATTCAGTTCAAGGGAATATTACATTACGCTTAAAAGATGTGCCTTGGGATCAAGCGCTTGATATTGTAATGAAAACCAAGAACTTGGATAAGCGTCGCAACGGAAACGTGATTTGGATTGCACCTGTTCCAGAATTGATTAAAGCCGAAGAAGAAGAGGCGAAAGCCATTGCACAAAGTGTGAAATTAGCACCATTACAAACCGAATATATTCAATTGAGCTATGCCAAAGTTGAAGATATTGAAAAGTTGATTACTGAAGGTCGTAACAGCCGTTCATCCAATGGTAATAATACAAACTCAACAACTGACCCATTGGGGGACAGTGTCGGGTCATTATTAAGTCCACGTGGTACAGTTTCAATTGATCCACGCACTAATACATTGATCATTAATGATACAGTTCAAAAAATTGATCAAATTCGCAAGATGATTGATTTATTGGATGTTTCTGTAAAACAAGTCATGATCGAAGCTCGTATTGTACGCGCGACAACAGATTTCACTAAAGAAATGGGTGTGAAATGGGGGGTAGTATCGAAAGGTGTTGCAACCAATAATGATCTTTTGGTTGGTGGTAGTGATCAAACGCTGTGGGATTTAAAATCACCAAGTGAGGATGGTCGTTATAATATTCAACGTCCTGATAACTTAAATGTGGATTTAGGTGTGGCTGGGGCTGCAGGTAAAATTGCATTTGGTTTAATCAATATGTCTGATTTTATGCTGGACCTTGAGTTGTCGGCACTACAAGCTGATGGCTACGGTGAAGTTATTTCTACCCCTAAAGTTCTCACTGCTGATAAGCAACAAGCGAAAGTTGCTTCAGGTCAGGAAATCCCTTACCAAACCACTGAAACTGCAGGTGGTGCTGCAACGGCGACGACTTCCTTTAAAGAAGCGTTGTTAAGCTTAGAGGTAACACCAAGTATTACGCCTGATGGTAAAATTCAAATGAAATTGAACATTACCAGTGATTCACCAGCAGGTTATGCACAGAATGGGGAAATCATTTTGAATAAAAATCAAATTGATACCAATGTGCTTGTGAACAACGGTGAAACTGTGGTGCTAGGTGGTATTTTCGAGCAAGAAACGATTTTTAACCAAACCAAGGTGCCTTTCTTTGGTGATATTCCTGCTGTTGGTCGTCTATTCCGAAAAGACAGTAAAACAGAGAATAAGCGTGAGTTATTAATCTTTGTGACACCAAGAATTGTTAATGACAGGCAAACTAGAAACAATTAATATAGTTTCAATGAAAGCAATTCAATAGGTGACTCCTTGCCAAGCAAAGAGTTTGAAACCCTACCGAATATTTATTTGGTAGGGCCCATGGGAGCTGGTAAAACAACCGTTGGTCGACATCTTGCAGATTTACTTCATCGAGAGTTTCTTGATAGTGATCATGAGATAGAAAGAAAAACTGGGGCGACCATCCCATGGATTTTTGAGAAAGAGGGTGAACAGGGATTCAGACATCGTGAATCACTGGTAATTGATGATTTAACATCAAAACAAAATTTAGTTGTTGCGACGGGTGGCGGTGCAGTTACTCAGTCGATTAATCGATCTTATCTAAAAGATCGAGGTATTGTGATTTACCTTTATACTCCCGTAGAAATACAACTTCAAAGAACCTACCGTGATAAAAATCGACCTTTATTACAAGTCGAAAATCCTGAACAGAAATTACGTGAATTATTGAATATTCGTGATCCGCTGTATCGTGAAGTTGCACATCATATTATTGAAACGAATCAAGGCGCAGCGCGTGATTTGGCACAACGTATTCTTAATGTGATTGTCGCAAAAGAATTGAATTAAATTTGTTTTATTGGCTTATAACATCATGCAAACCTTATTCGTTGAACTCGGTGAACGCCGTTATCCTATTTTCATTGGTAGTGATTTAGATCCGCAACAATTACTTGAACCCTATATTCATGGGCAACAGGTCATGATTGTCACCAATGAAACGGTTAAACCGTTGTATTTAGATCACTATGTATCAGCTGTGAAAGGTTTAGGTAAAAAAGTTGGGACATGTGTTCTACCTGATGGTGAATGTTATAAAAATATTGAACATTTGAATTTAATTTTTGATGCCTTGCTTGAGGCAGGATTTAACCGCGATTGTACAGTGCTTGCCTTGGGTGGAGGGGTGATTGGTGACATGGCTGGATTTGCATCAGCTTGTTTCCAACGCGGAGTGTATTTTATTCAAGTCCCGACCACGCTGCTATCGCAAGTCGATTCGAGCGTTGGCGGTAAAACTGGAATCAACCACTCATTAGGCAAAAACATGATTGGCGCATTCCAGCAGCCACAGGTCGTACTTGCGGATATGGCGCAACTTAAAACATTGCCTGAGCGTGAGTTATCAGCAGGTTTGGCTGAAGTCATTAAGTATGCCCTATTAGGAGATGTTGATTTTCTTGCATGGCTTGAGGAAAACATGGATGGACTCGTTGCCCAACATCCAGAATTACTTGCTGAAGCAGTCTACCGCTCTTGTGCACACAAAGCGCGAATTGTGGCCAATGACGAGAAAGAACAGGGTGAGCGTGCATTACTGAATTTAGGTCATACCTTTGGACATGCAATTGAATCTTATCTGGGATATGGTGAGTGGTTACATGGTGAGGCTGTGGCGACGGGAATGGTGATGGCGGCAGATTTATCTTATTTAATGGGGTGGATCAC
This sequence comes from Acinetobacter sp. ANC_7504, assembly GCF_056779995.1. NCBI lineage: Bacteria > Pseudomonadati > Pseudomonadota > Gammaproteobacteria > Moraxellales > Moraxellaceae > Acinetobacter > Acinetobacter sp. ANC_7504. Next base: position 111,871 of record NZ_JBWYIZ010000005.1, read on the forward strand.
AGAAGCTGACCTTGAACGTACAAAAATTATCATTCAACGTGCGAAATTACCGATAAAATGTCCTCAAATTCCACTTGATGAATTTTTGGCATATATGTCTCATGACAAAAAAGTCCTGAATGGTCAATTACGTTTAGTGCTCTTGAAGTCGCTAGGGCAAGCAGTAATTACCAAAGAGTTTGATGTGGAATTAATGAAACAAGCGATTTTACGTAATCAAGCATAATCTTAGGTTTTCTCATGACGGTACGCCACTCATCCCCACGCACAGCGCAACAATATATTTGGTTGATCGGTGGCATACTGTTTTTAGTCGCATCTTTTGTATTCTGGATTTTGACTGATAGCAAAGAGTTGGTTACTCAGTCTAAGCAAATTGAAGAAACTCAAGTCCAGATTCAACCTGAAAAGGTGGCAGCAACAAATTATTTGGGCGGGCTGACTGATCAAGTGCGACCTTTGGAATTAACTGCGCGTAAAGTGGCTTCAGGAAACCATTTGCCTGAATTTAGAGGCACAAAGTTTATTCAAGACAATAAAAATAATTATTTTATCGAACTATTTCGCGTTACCAATGAAGATGTAATTAAAAGTTTTCTTAATAAGCAAACTGATCGTAAACCATACATTTATTTTCGTTTGAGTGGTGAGGATCAAGTTGAACAGTACATTTTGGGTTATGGGCTGTTTATGGGGGAAGGTGCTGCCAAGACAACTTTAAATGGATTGGATTTAAAGTTACCACCTTCTGTAGCGCCTAAAGTTGCTGGCTTTAATCAGTTTGTGGGTCAAGTCAATGACATGGGTTCTGAAGAACTAACAACTGCAAAATTATACGAAATTAAATTACGACCTGCAGCGGTACCATTGATTGATGAGTCATTGCTGGTTCGTCCTAAGCCAACCCCTGTGGCTGATCCTGCTAAGGCAACAACCAATGTGACTATTACAAGAAAAGATCAGTCAGGAAATGTGGTTGATGTGAGACGTTCGCAATCGAATGTTGACCCTATTTCGAGCGATAATTCAAAGAATAATACGGATAAACGGAATCAAGAGGCTCAAATTAGTGATCCATTTAATTAAAATGGTATAAAATGGCGCAAAATTAAACGAAAGCATAATAAATTTGCACATCATTGGTGCGATAAAGTGGTTCTAATTTGGTGCCTTTTCGGTTAATAATGACAAAATAATTGAAATAAAACGCTTGCACGGAATAAATAAATATTGGCATAGATTTTGCTTTTATTGGTGCGCTGATTAAGTAAATTGTCCCTATTTTGGAGCGAAGACCTTAATTTAGTGTGCGATTTAGTCAAATTGATCTGCTTTAAATGGGTGCAAATCGTCTCGTACATTTGTGAAATTAAATCAGAAAAGACGTTCAATAACGAAAGACATACAGAATCATGTCTTTGTTTTATAAAGAAATCGTATTTGAAGAATAGATAAGTTTTGCCCAATGAGGGCCATGTTGATGAAGGGTACGCTATGCACATGCCATCGCCTAATACTGTAGCTCCCGCTAAAGGTCTATACCAACCGGATGAGTTTAAAGATAACTGTGGTTTCGGATTAATCGCCCATATGCAAGGTGATGCGAGTCATGACTTGGTCAAGACCGCGATTCATAGTTTAAGTTGTATGACGCACCGCGGTGGTATTGCTGCAGATGGTAAGACGGGTGATGGATGTGGTCTACTGTTGGCTATGCCTAAGCAATTCTTCCGTGAAGAAGCAAAACGTTTAAGTGATATTACACTCAGTGAAATTTTTGCAGTAGGTACAGTTTTTCTTAGCCTAGATCCTGCAATTGCTGCACATGCAAAACAAGTGCTGACTAAAGAAATCGAATCAGAAGGTTTGCGTGTAATTGCATGGCGCTTAGTGCCAACCAATAATAAAGCATTAGGCTCAATTGCGATGCAGTCTTTGCCAGCTTTTGAACAAGTAATTGTTAACTGTCCAATGGGTGTTGAAGAAGTTGAGTTTAACCGTAAGTTATTCTTGGCTCGACGTCGTGCTGAACAAAAATTAAGTCAAGATAGTTCATTCTACGTTACAACACTTTGTTCAACTGTGATCTCTTATAAAGGCTTAATGATGCCTGAAGCGATTGCAGATTTTTATACAGATTTAGCTGATCCACGTTTGGAATCACACATTGTAGTGTTCCATCAGCGTTTCTCAACCAATACATTGCCACGTTGGCCATTGGCACAACCTTTCCGTTACTTAGCGCACAATGGTGAAATTAATACCATTACAGCAAACCGTAACTGGGCGATGGCACGTACACCAAAGTTTGAAAACCCGCTCTTACCTGGTTTAACTGAGCTCAACCCAATCGTAAATCGTACTGGCTCTGACTCTTCAAGTTTAGACAACATGCTCGAGATCTTGGTTGGTGGAGGTATGGATTTATTCCGTGCACTACGCATGCTCGTTCCACCAGCATGGCAAAACGTTGAAACTTTAGATGCTGATTTACGTGCATTCTATGAGTTCAACTCTAAACATATGGAAGCATGGGACGGGCCAGCAGGTCTTGTGATTCAAGATGGTCGTCATGCGATTTGTATGCTTGACCGTAATGGCTTACGTCCTGCACGTTGGGTAATTACTAAAAATGGTTACATCACACTTGCATCAGAAATTGGTGTCTGGGGTTATGAACCAGAAGATGTGGTCTCTAAAGGTCGTGTTGGACCAGGTCAGATCTTAGTCATTGACACTTTCACTGGTAAATTGCTGGATACTAAAGACGTCAGTAATCATCTGAAAAAAATGCGTCCTTATCGTCAATGGTTGCGTGAAAATTCAGTGCGTATCCAAGGCAGCCCTGAGTTAGAAGAATATCTATGTGATCAAGGCTTAAAAGGCGATGCTTTAAAAGCAGCGCAAAAAATGTTTATGGTGACATTTGAAGAGCGAGATCAGTTATTACGTCCAATCGCTGAAAGTGGTCAAGAAGCAGTAGGTTCGATGGGCGATGATACGCCGATGGCAGTATTGTCTCGTCAAGTACGCCATGTAACAGATTACTTCCGTCAACAGTTTGCTCAAGTAACTAACCCACCAATCGATCCATTACGTGAATCGATCGTAATGTCTTTAGAAACATGTTTGGGTCGTGAACAAAATGTATTTGAACAAGGTCCAGAGCATGCGGATCGATTAATTATTTCAAGTCCTGTACTGTCAAACTCTAAAATGCATCAAATTCGCACTTTAGGTCGTAAGGGCTATGAGATTGCAGATATTGATCTAAACTATGCAGAGACTGAAGGTCTAGAAGCCGCGATTACACGTATTTGTGAAGAAGCAGCGCAAGCAATTCGTGATGGCAAAACCCTATTGGTGATTTCAGATAAGAAAATCCGTGAAGGGTTCTTACCAGCCAATGCAGCGATGGTAACGGGTGCTATCCACCATTACCTCATCCATGCAGGTTTACGTACAGATGCAAACATTATTGTTGAAACAGCTTTAGCGCGTGATCCACACCAGTTTGCCGTAATGCTTGGCTTTGGCGCAACAGCAATTTACCCATATCTTGCATATGACGTCATTAATGATTTAATTGCGAAAGGTGAGTTGTTAGGTGATCCGATTCATGCACAAGCGAATTTCCGTAAAGGGATTGAAAAAGGATTGCTGAAAGTCCTTTCAAAAATGGGTATTTCGACTGTTGCTTCATATCGTGGTGGGCAGTTATTTGAAGCTGTCGGTTTATCTGAAGAAGTTGTTAATAAATGCTTCACAGGTGTTCCAAGCCGTATTAAAGGTGCTACTTTTGTTGATCTTGAAAATGATTTGAAAAAATTAGCAGAAACCGCTTGGAAATCACGTAAGCCAATTGAGCAAGGTGGTTTGCTGAAATTTGTATTTGATAAGGAATATCACGCTTTTAATCCTGATGTAATTAATGCTCTACATAAATCTGTACGTTCTGGGAAATATGAAGATTTCAAAGAATATGCTGAGCTTGTAAATAATCGTCCAGTGGCAACCATTCGTGATTTATTTAAACTCAAAACAGAAAATTCAATTCCACTGGATCAAGTTGAATCTGTAGAAGCGATTCTTCCGCGTTTTGACTCTGCAGGGATGTCTTTAGGGGCATTATCACCAGAAGCACATGAAGCGATTGCCATTGCAATGAATACAATTGGTGGTCGTTCGAACTCAGGTGAGGGGGGTGAAGATCCAGCGCGTTACGGCACAATCCGGAACTCAAAAATCAAACAAATCGCATCAGGTCGTTTTGGTGTAACGCCTGCTTACTTAACTTCTGCAGAAGTACTGCAAATTAAAGTGGCACAAGGTGCAAAACCGGGTGAAGGTGGTCAGTTGCCAGGTGGTAAAGTGAATGGCTTAATTGCACGTTTACGCTACTCTGTACCGGGTGTGACATTAATTTCTCCACCACCGCACCACGATATTTATTCAATCGAAGATTTATCGCAGTTAATTTTTGATTTAAAACAAGTTAACCCTCAAGCGATGGTCTCTGTAAAACTGGTATCCGAGCCAGGTGTGGGTACGATTGCTGCGGGTGTTGCAAAAGCCTATGCTGACTTTATTACCATCTCTGGTTATGACGGTGGTACAGCAGCATCGCCATTGTCTTCGATTCATCATGCGGGTTCGCCATGGGAGCTTGGTCTTTCTGAAGCGCATCAAGCCCTTCGTGTAAATGATTTGCGTGGTAAAGTTCGCGTTCAAACGGATGGTGGTTTAAAAACGGGTCTAGATGTCGTGAAAGCAGCTATTTTAGGTGCGGAAAGCTTCGGTTTTGGTTCTACACCAATGATTGCGTTGGGTTGTAAATACCTCCGTATCTGCCACTTAAATAACTGTGCGACTGGTGTAGCGACTCAGCAAGATCATTTGCGTCAAGAGCACTATATCGGTGAACCACAAATGCTCATTAACTTCTTCACCTTTATTGCTGAAGAAACACGTGAGTGGTTGGCTGCATTAGGTGTATCAAGTTTGAAAGACTTGATTGGTCGTACCGATTTACTAGAAATGCTACCTGGTGAAACAGATAAGCATGCTCACCTAGATTTAAGTGCTTTACTTGAATCACATCCAGCTGCTGAAGGCAAAGCTCAATATTGCGAAGTCGAAGGAAATGCACCATTTGATAAAGGTGTTTTGGCTGAGTCTATGATCGCAGAAATATTGCCTGCGATTGAAGCTGGTACAGGTGGTGAATACAGTTTTAGCATTGGTAACTGTGACCGTTCTATTGGGGCACGTGTTTCAGGTGAGATCGCTCGTCGCTATGGTAACTTAAGTATGGAAGCACACCCTGTTAAAGTGAATTTGACAGGTACTGCTGGACAATCACTTGGTGTATGGAATGCGGGTGGTCTGCATATCAAGCTTGAGGGTGATGCGAATGACTATGTGGGTAAAGGTATGGCGGGTGGTCGTATCTCAATTTTCCCACCGAAGGGTTCTCCATTCCAAACACAAGAAACAGCGATCATTGGTAACACATGTTTATATGGTGCAACAGGCGGTAAATTATTTGCTGCAGGTACAGCTGGTGAACGTTTTGCTGTTCGTAACTCAGGTGCGTTCGCGGTGATTGAGGGTGCTGGAGATCACTGTTGTGAATACATGACAGGTGGTATTGTGACGGTACTGGGTAAAGTTGGTCATAACTTCGGTGCAGGTATGACAGGTGGTTTTGCTTATGTACTTGATTTAGATAATGACTTTGTTGATCATTATAACCACGAGTTGATCGAGCTTAATCGTATTTCGACCGAATCAATGGAAGAACATAAAGAGTTCTTAAGCCGCATTTTAGATGAGCATATTAAGGAAACTGGTAGTGCTTGGGCGTACAAGATCCGTAACGAGTTTGATTTCTACAGCCGTAAATTCTGGTTGGTGAAACCAAAAGCTGCAAACTTGCAGACTTTATTAAAAACAACTCAAGCTGATCCTCAATAATTCCACTACTGCAGATATATAGGCAGATGCAGCTGAACTAACAATAGACTGCATCTACCCACGGAGAGAGACATGGCAGAACGCCTTAATAATGACTTTCAATTCCTGGATGTCGCACGCCAAGATCCAGAGAAAAAAGATCTCAACGTCCGCAAAGCTGAGTTTGTGGAAATTTATAAACCCTTTACAGCTGAAGTTGCGAAAAACCAAACACATCGCTGTTTAGGTTGTGGTAACCCTTACTGTGAATGGAAATGTCCAGTACATAACTATATTCCAAACTGGTTAAAACTGATTGCTGAAGGTCGTATTTTTCAAGCAGCAGAGCTTTGCCACCAAACCAATACTCTACCGGAGGTGTGTGGTCGAGTTTGTCCTCAAGACCGTTTGTGTGAAGGTGCATGTACACTAAATGATGGGTTTGGTGCGGTGACCATTGGAAATGCTGAAAAGTATATTAATGATACGGCATTTGCATTGGGCTGGCGTCCTGACATGTCTCATGTCAAATGGACAGATAAAAAAGTCGCGATTATTGGTGCAGGCCCTGCAGGTCTAGGTTGTGCGGACATTTTGGTGCGCAATGGTGTTAAACCTGTCGTATTTGATAAGCGCCCAGAAATTGGTGGTTTGCTGACCTTTGGTATTCCTGAATTTAAGATGGAAAAGGACGTGATGAAACGTCGTCGTGAAATCTTTACAGGCATGGGGATTGAATTCCGTTTAAATACAGAAATTGGCACAGACATCACTATTGATCAATTGCTTGCTGATTATGACGCTGTCTTCATGGGTATGGGAACATACACATACATGAAAGGTGGTTTCGCAGGTGAAGATTTGGAAGGTGTTTATGATGCGCTTGATTTCTTAATTGCCAATGTGAATCGTTGCCAAGGTTGGGAGAAAGATCCTTCAGAATTTATCAGTGTGGAAGGTAAGAAAGTTATTGTACTCGGTGGCGGTGATACTGCTATGGACTGTAACCGTACTTCAATCCGCCAAGGTGCAACATCTGTCACTTGTGCATACCGCCGCGATGAAGAAAACATGCCAGGTTCACGCCGTGAAGTTAAAAATGCGCGAGAAGAAGGTGTTGAATTTCAGTTCAATCGTCAGCCGATCGAAATCGTGGGTGAGAATGGAAAGGTCACAGGTGTTAAATTTGTGACGACTCAACTCAGTGAGCCTGATAGTCGTGGTCGTCGCAGTCCTGAACCGATCCCAGGTTCAGAGGAAATCTTACCTGCTGATGCAGTGCTGTTGGCCTTTGGTTTCCGTACAAGCCCTGCAGAATGGTTTAATGATGTAAGTATTAATTTAGATGGTTCAGGTCGTGTCGTTGCTCCTGAGCAGCAACAATACAAGTTCCAAACTTCTAATCCGAAAATCTTTGCCGGTGGAGATATGGTGCGTGGTTCTGACTTGGTCGTAACTGCGATTTGGGAAGGACGTCAAGCTGCTGAAGGTATTTTAGATTATCTTGATGTTTAAACGAGAACACGCCTTACAAAAAATCCTACTTCGGTAGGATTTTTCATTTATATGCATGACTTGTTTGACAATCACTTATTGAATATTCGAAAGTATCCAATTTAAGAACTATCTTAAGAATCATGTAATTAAATTAAAAAAGAGAATGGAGTTGTAATTGAATTTGCGACTTTATTGGCAAAAAATATAATTTATTTGTCTGTGTGGTTATTTTTGCAATATTAAATCTGATTTATTCTGACAGTATGAGTAAGAAATGCTATATCCATATAGGCTCTAAAATGACAACTACACAAATCGCCAAAGATAAATCTTATTTAAATCGTCCAAAAGCGATTGGGATTACCGTACGACGTTTAAATTATAATCCTAAAGCCATTCGACGCCATTTTTTCGCGAATTCTCCAGTCATGTCACATTTGTTGACAGCACTTTCTTCTACCTTTCCAATTGGTGAACAATTTTTTGTTCATAGTGTTCGTAATGTACGAGATAAAGTGAAAGATGAAAAATTACAAGCGCAGATTGCAGCCTTTATTGGTCAAGAGGCGATGCATTCAAAAGCACATGCGGAATTTAATGACGCTTGGCGCCGTGATGATTATCAACTTGATAACTTTCAAGCATGGTTAGCGCGACGCGATGAATTTATTCGTACTACCCATCCAAAATTGCAGTTAGCAATTACCTGTGCTTTTGAGCATTTTACAGCGTTATTGGGTGGTTATATTCTTCGTCATCCTGAAGTGCTGTCGACCTTAGATGAAGATGCAACTAAGCTTTGGGTGTGGCATGCAATTGAGGAAATCGAGCATCGAGCAGTTGCATTTGATGTCTACCAAGCGGTATATAAAGATACCAAAGTGCGCCGCAATATTATGCGTAGCGTAACCACAGGTTTTGCGAGTCTTACATTTTATTCGGCAACTCGATTATTTTGGCAAGATCGTCGAAAAAGCTTACCGAAGGTCAGTGGAAACTTATATGGTATTTACTTAATTTCTAAAATGATGATCGAGCTAATTCCAGAATATTTATCATATTACAAAGAAGATTTTCATCCTTCTGAAATTGACTATACGGATATCGTGAATCATTGGAAGGCAAAATTAGCTGAAGAATATCAAGTGGAAGGCTTCCAAGAGCATCCCCAACCTGTACTATATAGCTAACAAAAAAAACCTAGCGAAAGCTAGGTTTTTTATTACTTAGATGAGTCTTGATTAAACTGACGCATTCTTCTTTGGCGCTGCCAAGGGAGAGGGCGGTCTAGTGCTTCGGGGACATCGCCTGATGTAGAGCGTAAACGTAAATGTAATGCAGCTTGTGCAATTAAATTTGCCGATACAGGCGCCGTAATAAAGGCAAGTAATGTAATCAGTAGTTCAGCAAACCCAAAGCGACTATGAAAAGCTGAATAAATCATAGCTGCTATTAAAAAACTACCTAAGCCTAGTGTGCTCGACTTTGTAGGGGCATGCAGACGCATGAACAGATCGGGTAACTTTACGATTCCAATTCCACCTACAAGGGTAAAGAAGGCACCGGTAAGAAGGAAGAATGAAACTAAGATTTCCATGATGAGCTGAGTATTCATATTGTTCTCCTAGTCCACCACATGGCCTGTCGTAAAATAACGAGCCAATGCTGCTGTGGATACGAATCCAAGCATTGCCACCAACAATGCACCTTCGAACAATGAAGTACTTGCCCAAAAAATTCCAAGTACCACGACCAAGCAGGTTGCATTCAGAAATAAAGTATCTAGTGCGAGTAGTCGATCTACCATAGAAGGACCAATGACTAAACGTATTAAGCAGAGCAGCATTGAAATCGTAATTCCAATCAAACTAATTCCCAATGCATAAAGTAAGATCGTCATGCTGAATCTCCTTGTTTCACATGGAAAATCGCCATAAGTGGTGCTTCATAGCGTTGTTTGATTTCCAAAATATCAGCTTCGGGATCATCTGAGTTAATTGAATGAACCAAAATGTCACCGCGTTCTTGGTCGATTCCAGCACTTACTGTGCCAGGTGTAGTCGTAATGATCATTGCCAATAAGCTGTTGACCTGATCATGATCAGTATCTAATGGAACACGATACCACTTGGGATGAAGACGGTCAGTTGGTCCAAGCACTTGCTTAGCGACACGGATATTACTGATGATAATGTCCCAAAGTACGACCAAAATTAATTTGCACGCTAAATCCCAATGAATATTGGGTGTGCGAACGATAAAAGGTTGTACCAATTTTGGGATGACTAAACCAATCACAATGGCAACTAAAATATCAAAAAACTGAGCGCTTTGTGCCAGCATTAGCCAACTTATTCCCACAATCACAGAAACAAAAGGATGCGGGAAAACTCGATCGAGTAGAGAACTTTGTTGTTTCATTTATTGCTCCATCGGTTGAAGTTTAGATTGAACTTCTTCAGGCTGAAGCTGATTCAATTCTTGCTCTTTAATTTGACGTTGCTTGTACTCAGAGATATGTTCTCCTTCGAGTGCCTTCTCGCTTACGATATGTGGAATATAATGCGCATTTTGGTCTGCAGATTCCCCGCCATATTTTGTTTCTGGCAGATAATTTGGATCAAATTGTTGCACACTAATCACTTTGCCTTGTTCATCTTTTTTCAGGACAGCTGCAATATATTGCTCAGAATCATTCAGTTGGACTGCGGTATATTGAATATACTGAGTAATTGGATTTGCGAAAGCCACATAAGCAATAAGGCCAATCAGGAAAATATAAATCGTGGTGTGATTACGAGGTGGTGCCTGATTTGGTAATTTTTGATATTCCAAATATGCTTCTTCTTTAGGATTGTTTTCAGGAGTTGCAGAACGCCAGAAAATGACAAATCCTAAGCGCGTAAAAGCAATGATACTAAGCAAGCTCACAATCAGAATGACAATAATAATGATCAATTGATAGCTAGATACAGAAGCCGCTTGCAGAATAAAGATCTTACCTAAAAAACCACTGAAAGGTGGAAGACCTGCCATCATGAGCGCAATAATGAAGAAGCAAATCGAAACTAGCGTCTGCTGCTTCATGATTGGTGCGATTTTTAGATGATCTTTAAATGCCCCACGTTGTGAAGTAATCCAACCGCATAGTAAGTAGAATGCAGCGGCAATAATCGTACTATGCACGAGGTAATATAGTGCTGCTGCCCAAGCATCTGCTGTCATCAGGGAAAGTGCGATTGCAATCGTTCCTATAGACGATAGGATCATAAAGCCAACAAAACGACGCATGCGCTCTGCACCAATCGCACCAATTACACCATAAATAGTCGTAATTAAACCAATTGGAAGCAGCCAAGTACTGAGAATTTCTCGCGAAAGCTCATCGGTGAATACGGTTCCATTCACACGTAAAATGGCATAGATCCCCACTTTGGTCATGATGGTGAATAATGCGGCTACAGGGGTCGTGGCGACGGCATAAGTTTTAGGTAGCCATAGTCCGACAGGGAGGATTGCAGCCTTGATACCAAAGACTACAAACAGCATTAATCCACCTGCAACAGCCATATTGTACTGATCACCTTCGAGTGTACGTACAATTCGACCCACATCAGCCATATTCAGGCTACCAGTATTACCATAAATCATCCCTAAGCCAATCAAAAAGAATGCAGACGCTAATAGGTTGATCGTTACATAGTGAATACCAAGTTGGAAACGTGCTTTGCCTTGACCATGTAGAAGCAATACATATGAAGCCATCAACAGCACTTCAAAGAAAACAAACAGGTTAAATAAGTCGCCTGTTAGAAATGCTCCACATAATCCCATGAGTAAAAAATGGCTCATCGCATGGAAATAGCGTCCACGTTCATCCCACTCTTTACTTGCAAACCAAATAATGGGTGTCGCAAGGGCATAGGTGAGCACGAGCATAAAAGCTGCCAAACGATCTAGTACAAGTACAATACCGAAAGGGGCAGACCACTCACCTAAGTTATAAACAAAGATTTGACCAGAGCTCGCCTGAATTAAGTAGATAATTGCAGTTACTAAACCAAGGAAAACCGATGTTAAACTGATTCCACGACGCCAAGGTTGACGCCAGTCATGTGCTAAAGACCCTGAACCAGGGTTACCCAGTAGCACCAAAATAAATGCAGTAAATGTCGGAATTAAAATACTTAAAATTGGCGAGTGAGTGAGCCATAAATCATAAAAATTCATCATTAAGGCTCATCCTCGCGTGGGTCTGTATTAATAATCTCTTCTTTTGAGTCGACGTGATCAGTACCAGATTCATAACGACTTCTTAGCGCCAGTTGAACGATAAAAGCAGTGGTTGCAAAACCAATTACAATTGCGGTCAAAACTAATGCTTGAGGTAATGGATCTGTAACCTGTGTGGCATTGGTTAAAATAGCAGGTGCATTGAGGTGGATTCTCCCCATAGCGAATAAAAACATATTCACTGCATAGCCAATCATGGCCAAACCTAATACCACAGGGAAAGTACGGGCACGCAAAATCAGATAAATACCAGTGGCAACCAATAATCCAATAGCGGAGGCGAGTAAAAATTCTAAACTAATCATTCTTTACTCCTTCGGTACAGGGCCGGTGATGCTTGAGTTGCGTGAGTCGCCTAAAACGGAAATCATGAGCATTGTTGCACCAACGACTGTGACATAGACACCAACATCAAATGCTGCAGCAGATGGCAAATGCATTTTTCCGAGAATGATCGGCTCTACATAAATATGAGCGCTGGTCAGGAATGGTCGACCCCAGAACCACGCAGCGACACCAGTCAAACCAGCAACGGTTAAGCCAGTACCAATCCAAATTTCGTAAAGACGACCAGACTTTGCTCGTAAGAGTTTTTCAGTATGATCTTGACCTAGCGCAATGTACTGAATCACAAGCGCCATGGATGTAATAAGACCTGCGATAAATCCACCACCTGGAAGATTATGTCCGCGTAAGAAAATATATAAGCTGACGACTAAGGCAATCGGTAGGACCCAAGATGCGGTCATTCGGAACATCAACGGTGATGGATTAAAGCGATAGGTTAAGCCTTGTGTAATGGTCGTACCATGAGCACGCATTCCATCCATTAAACACAGTGTCCCAATCGCTGCAATACCGAGAACGGCAATTTCACCGAAAGTATCAAATCCACGGAAATCGACCAAAATCACGTTCACAATATTTGAACCACCACCGAGCGGTAGAGATTGTTGAACAAAGAACCATGAGATTGAATTGTGATCACGCGTCAGAATCATCCAAGTGATCCACCCGATTCCTAGACCTCCGATGATTGCAATCACCGCATCTCTCCAACGACGAGTGCGTGAAGATTCATAAGGTGTGAGTTGCGGTAAGAGGGATAGACTCATCAGGAGTAAAACAGTTGTGACAACATCGACTGTGATTTGTGTAAGTGCCAGGTCTGGTGCTGACATCGTAACAAAGACCATCGTTACGACAAGACCAATGGCTCCACTGATGAGAACGGCTTTAATTCGTTCATGGTGAAACCAAAGCATCATCCAGCAGGCTGAAAACAGTAATAACCAAAGCACGATTGCAACCAATGGTGCATGCGTCAGTTCGCGTGTACCTGCATAAATACCTTGACCAATGAGAGGCATGGAGACTAAAGCAACAGCAAAAATTAATATCCACAATAAATAGTTTTGTAGAGAACCTGTTTCTGTGGCTCTTTTTAATTTTCGCGAATTTAAGAGCAAATGTTTGAGAAAGAGATCAAATAGGACTTTACCTTGAAGTTTGCCAAGTATTGGATCAAGGTCAATGTCACGAATTCTACTGTTCTTCGCAAGACTAAAATAAAAAATAATACCGCCAATCAATGCAATCGCACTCATCAATAAAGGCACGTTAAAGCCGTGCCAGATTGCTAGATGTACGCCTTCAAAAGCTGGAAGGTTGGTGCTTGCTCGTGCACCAGCATTGACGATATCGCCTACTAAGAGCGCTGGTAATAGACCAACTGCAATACATAATGTAGCTAATAAAATTGCAGGTGCACGCATACCAATTGGTGGTTCATGCGCATCTTTATTTGGAATCGCTTTGCCTAAATCACCATCAAAAAATACGCCATGAACTAAACGAACAGAATACGCGACAGCAAACAGACCCGCGAGTGTTGCAATAATTGCTGCGAAGACACCTATACCACCTGAGAGATTCGCTAATAGTTCAGTAAAGAACATTTCTTTAGATAAGAATCCATTGGTCAGTGGTACACCAGCCATTGAGGCTGCTGTGATCATGGTTAAAGTCGCTGTAAATGGAAGTAACTGCCATACTCCACTGAGTTTTCGTAAATCACGTGTACCTGTTTCATGGTCGATAATACCAGCGATCATGAATAATGCGGCTTTAAAGGTCGCATGATTAATGATGTGAAAAATAGCTGCAGCCACAGCGAGTGGTGAACCAATCCCCAGTAAGCAAACGATCAAGCCTAAATGACTAATGGTGGAGTAGGCGAGCAAACCTTTCAGATCTTCCTTAAAAATGGCAAAGAACGCGGCCATACATAAGGTGAATAAACCAACAAAGGTGACAAGGTTGTGATACAGAGCAGAACCAACAAAGATCGGCATTAAGCGCGCCAGTAAGAAAATTCCGGCTTTAACCATTGTCGCTGAATGCAAATAAGCTGACACGGGTGTTGGAGCAGCCATTGCATTTGGCAACCAAAAATGGAAAGGAAATTGAGCACTTTTGGTGAATGCACCTAAAAGAATAAGGAGCAAGGCTGGCACAAATAAATGACTCGATTGAATCTGCGTCGTCATATTGAGGATTTGATCAATTTGATATGTGCCAGTAATTTGACCTAATAGAATAAAACCACCGAGCATGGCTAAACCACCCATACCCGTGATGGTTAAGGCCATTCTTGAGCCACGCTGTGCTGCTTCGTAGTTACTCCAATAACCCACTAAAAGGAATGACGAAATACTGGTCATTTCCCAAAAGACAAGAAGAATAAGTAAATTATTGGAAAGTGAAATGCCGAGCATGGCGGCCATGAACAGCATCAGTAAGAAATATAGCTTACTTAAAGAGTTTTTATGATTTAAATAATAATAAGCATAAATATAAATGAGCGTCCCAATCCCTGTAATAAGGAGGGAGAAGATCAAGCCTAATGCATCAAGTCTAAAGCTTAAGTCGATACCAAACTGTGGTAACCATGACCAGTGTTCAGAGATGACTTGACCTTGAAAGACGTCTTTGGCTTGAGTCAGCAACAAGATAAAACTTGTTAAGCTGACTCCAATTGCCCCTAATGCTGTCGCCCCGCGAGAGATTTTTTGCAGCCAGAGGACAAGAAAAGTGCCAAGTATTAATGGTAACAATATAATAATCGGTAGCACACTCGTATCCATAGAGTTGTAGGCCGGAACCTATGATGAGTTTTATCTTTCAAAAGCTTGAGGATGGCAAAGAGTCATCCAACTACTTAAACTTTGAAAGCCGAACGAATTTTAAAAACAAAAACAAGTTGTGTTGCGCAACTTGGAAAGCTAATGCAAAGAAATAGACACTTTTTGATTAAAAAATGAATGAGTAGATTTTATTACATGTATAAAATTACATCAAACTTTTTAGCTACACAATTCAGAATTATAGCGAAAAAAAGCTTAAATTTCTGTTTAAATTGAGTGAGTCATACCCGATTAATTCATCTATTTCCAATCAATTAGGGTAAGGAAATACTCGATAAGTCACCAGCTTGGAGATACTCAATGAAGCGCTGTTTTTCTGACGCTGATAAATTTTTGAAGTGTTCAAACAAACGCAAGCTATCAAGCGTATCAGTAGTTCGATTCACTTCAGAGATTTGGCCATCTTGTAAATCATTAGCCATGAGTTGAGCAAATAGTTCATCATATTGTTCCCTGATTTGGTTTTGTTCTATTTCAACAACTTTTCGATTTTCTAATTTAAAATGTTGTAGATCTACGTCATTGTTTAAAATCAATTCAGAGCATGCAGATGCGATAATTTGAATTTGCGGGAATGCTTCATGCAAACGGCTGAGTACGTTTTGCACAAAATCTTCATCTACTTGAGCATCAATATTGTCAATTAATAGAATGCCTTCACCATCAAGGCATGGGTCAATACTATGAGGATTCAGGAGACAAAGTCGTCTGACAATATCACCTACTAAACACAACCATTGACGATACGAATTAGATAATTGCGAAAAAGGAATTTCTTGACCATTTTGTACCAGCATCAATTGGATCTTGGGCGTGTATTCAATATAAATGTCACTGATCGATGGGAATATTGTCTGGATGGCTTTCTTGAGTGCTTTGAGTGATGGTAGTTGCATCTCTGCTTCAAGATTCAATAATTTTGCAACTAAATCCTCTTGGTCATGATGAGAGGATAATTTTTGATTGGTTTGAATTTTTTGAAAAACTTGTGCTAATCGTGCATTTTCGATGTCGCTAATTTCACGAAACCATTCGAAGAACCGAGCAAAGGTTGTATAAGGGAGTGCTGCAAGTTCATAGGCTGCGTGTGTTTGTAATACAGCAGGATTATTTTTGCTTAGCAAATTCACTTCGTTGATAAAGCGATCAGAAGGATAGTAGGCCACCATAGGCATGCCTTGAGCAGGATCTTGTTTGATCGCTTGTTGATAAAGATGAACGAGTGATTCTAATTGAGTCGTTAGCGCTTTACTATGACCTACACCTTTGCTGGTTAATGTTTTATAGAGTTGCCATTCGCACAAACCCTCTTCATTGTGTTGCACGGTCGCAGCCTGTTCAATAGATCCAATATCCGTGGGATATTGAACACAAATATCTATTTTGGCTTGAATGTGTTTGTGCTTAATATCCGAATCAAGCATGACTACACCAGCAGTTCTTAAATCTTTGGCACGTGCAGCAAACCACGTTAAAGCTTGATAAATATTTTTAATTATCGCAGTTTTACCAGAGGCCTGATCACCTAAAATAATAGATATTGGTCGTTGAGTTGGATCAAATTTAATTTTTATATCTGAAAAATGATAACAGTGACGTAACTGAATAGATTGAACTTTCATATTTTGCCTGCAACTTATCGTAGGGGATTATGCTGTTGCTTTCGTTTTAATCGTGGATTTAAGTTTGAGTTGTTGTATTAAATCATAAATATGATGAATATTTAAGCTGCTTTTTGCTCGTGTACATGCAACATAAAGTAAACGTAATTCTTCATCGCTAATTTTATGTTCTAGTCCATTAATTTTAAATTGGTAATCATCTTCTAAATGCACACGATTCCACTCTAAACCTTTGGCTTTATGAGCGGTTGAGATTACATAGTCCGCTTGTTCAATGGGTGTGATTTTGGCAAGAGCTCGTTTGAGTGGATCTGTACCATGTTCATCAACCAATTTAACCAAAGGCTTGATGTCGCTACCATCATTTGTTTCACAATATTCATGCACATCATGCCAAGAGTTAAACCAAGCTAACTCTGGAACGTCCGTTACTCTTTTACCTTGTTTAAGTAAGCTTGCAGCGTCAACAAAGCGATTTAATTTCGCATGATCGGCTTGCAGGCTCACTTTGTCCCCTTGAACTAATCCTGAGAGTAAAAGTTCCATTGCGCGTGCGTTAGTACGGCACAAAATCGCATCTCGCATTTTGGTATGAGGCTTGTTGACGACTTTTGATTGGAGTTCGGGGTTGCCAATCAACGGAACAGTCTCATTGAGTGCGCCTAATAAGTGATTAGCAACTTCAGCGATATCATCACCAAAACGGAATGAAGTGGTTAGGCGCGATTCGGGTAAAGGCATTTGTTGCATCGCATTGACTGCCCCACGCCATGCATAAATTTGTTGATGTGCATCGCCGACATAGATGACTTGCGTACTTTTTTGCTTGAGTAAAATCCCTAGCATGAGTGGGTCAGCATCCTGTGCTTCATCAAACAATACATAGTCTGCGGGTATAAAAGGATCTGATAAAGCCCATAATTTGAGATAGATATCATGCCCAATGCCAGCCTGATGATTAGGGTCGATTGATTCTAACCAACGACGTTCGACTGCAGGATAGAGGTGTTGCTGTAATACCGCAATATCGTCAGCATGTAGCCAACTTGGTGCTTGAATATGTCGGGGTGCAGGATATTGCGAGCTTGTTGAACAGAAATAACTAACAGCATTTGCAACTAAGCCCGCCAAACGACTAGGCATAAGCGCATATTTTTCGTAACGCCCCCCCATGAGTCGGCGTAATGTGATAGGTTGCAAACGGTATTCTTTGGCAATAAAGCTCGGGCTCAAGCGTGGGAGTCTAAGTTTATCTGTCACTCCACGTGGAACGCTTCGAAATGCTAAAGAGTGGAATGTACGACAATCCACGCGCTGATGAAATTTTTGTTGAGCCTCGCTGGCAATCGCTTTGTTAAAGGCAAGATACATACCGCGACGCTGTTGCATCGCATCACTGACTAATTTAAGCGTTGTTGTTTTACCTGTACCTGCATAGGCAATCACTTTGAAGGATTGACCAGATTGCGCTTGTTGAATCGCAATTTCTTGTTCTAAGGTAGGTTTGACAATGACAGACACAGGTTAATAAATCTTCAATGGTTTTAAAAATGATCAGTGAGTATAGCAAGAATTTACAAAGGGGAGAGTTCTATCTTCTTCTTTTTGGATGGGGAGTCTTCGGCGACTTAAAAAGCCGAATTAAATAAAAAAGCCATGTTTGAACATGGCTTTATAAGAGTAAATTAATGCGTGCGATTCGCTTTTTCAACAAGTCCTGATAGACCCTGACGTCGTGCAAGCTCATTTAAAACGAGTTGAATATCAAGATCGAAGTAACCCAGCATGACTATGGTATGGAACCAAACATCAGCAACTTCATAAATTAAATCATTTTGGTGATCCAGCGTCGCTTCTTGTTTGAAATCTTTAGCAGCAATTACCGTTTCAAAACTTTCTTCACCAATTTTTTCTAATATTTTATTGAGACCTTTATGATAAAGCTTTGCCACATAAGAAGAGTCAGGATCTGCAGATTTACGTTCTGCCATCATTTGACCAAGATAATGTAATACATCGACTTGCTCAGCTTGAGCTGTTGATGCATTCATCACTTTACTATGCGCATTCTCAGACTTTTCGCCATAAATTTGGTTCGGATCTTTCAATTGAGCGTCTACAATTTCCCAACCGTTTGATGTTAAGCGGCGATAAAAACATGATTCACGTCCCGTATGGCAAGCAATGCCACCATGTTGCTCAATTTGAAGAACGATCACATCAGCATCACAATCTAAACGAATTTCATGCACAGTTTGGAAGTGACCTGATTCTTCGCCTTTATGCCACAATTTGCTGCGTGAACGAGAGTAATAAACAGCTTGATTTTTTTCTGCTGTAAGTGCCAAAGACTCACGATTCATCCAAGCCACCATCAAGACTCGACCTGTTTGATGATGCTGAGCAATGGCAGGGATTAAACCTTGTTCGTTAAATTTTACTTCATCGAGCCATTGCGTATTGTTCATAAGGATTTCACCAGAATTAAATGAGACACTACAAAATTGTAGGTCATTAGTTTAAGCGAATAAATCTTTGTAGGGGAGAGTAGAAATTAATTTATTTAAGATCTTGCATGTATTCTTCAAAGTTTTGCTTATGGATCATTTCTAGGAATGCATCCCCTAATCGTTGACTTTCAGCTACAGACTGTTTCCAAAGCTCGATTCGTTTTTTTTGATCAAGCCCTTTCAGTGTGAAATCTTTGCGATCAGGAAGACGTCCTAAAGGAAGTGATCTTAAATAAGACTCAGAGGGTGAAATCAATACGGTTCGTGCTTGATATTCAGCATTAGATCTACGTTTTTTGAGGAACTTATCGAACCAACCTGGTGTTATTTGATCTGTAAAATGAGGGTATAGGACAATCCCATGACTCGGTAAAGGTAGATCAATATGATAATCGATTAGCCCGCCATCACGATAAGCAGCGACATCTGCACCTTCGATATTTCTGACCGCCGGCATCAAAAATGGAATGGATGCAGATGCCATTAACCAATCTTCTAAATTTTTTTCAGTCAACGCATAATCAAGATGTTCGAATTCATTTTTGATGAGTGAAAGTCGTGAAGCGTTGTGTGGTTGGGCAATTGTACGTTGCATGAAGTGCCCAATTTTAGCTCTCGAAAAAGTATTGAGACCGATAATGCCAGCAACTGCACGGGCAAGCATAAGAGGATGATCACTTTGAAATTTTTTCGATGACTTTACTGACAAAATAGCCAAATGGTAGTCGGGATGATCAATAATTTGATTGGTTTTACCTTGAAGGAGGGCTTTAAGCATGCCGCGACAGACATCTCCAACTTCAAGAATATTCATCTTAGGTCGAAATTCAAGATGGGTATATAAGTCTGCTAATTTGGATGTGCCTGCTTGTGCACCATGCGCTGCAATACTTGCAAAACGCCAACTCCCAATGGATGAGCCTATTAAAGTTCGCTTTTTCGGTGCTTGAGCAAAGAATTCACCAAAAACAGCTTGGTCCAATCCTTGAATTCCAATACCTTTAGGACCACCTGCTGCTCCAGGAACAAAATCAACCGCACTGGCTTGTAAACCTTGTTCTTCAATGACCTGTTTTGCTTTATAACCTACATGAATATTCAAGCAAGGTTGAGTGTTCTTGAGGATATGTGTCATAAGCAATTCAGCGACTAAAACCTATTGAGGTAGCAAGTTTTGACATGAAATAGTGAACTTATTTCACCATACGCCAAATGGCAATAAAGGATGCCAATACAATTAAAATCATGGAAATAAACCATGGTGCGATCACAGCGATTGAGAGCAGAATTGCGATTACACTTCCGAAAATCCAACTACGCTTTTGCTGATGCTCCATTTGCAAGCGCAGCGTTTGAAGTTCATTCAATTGTTTAGCATGCCATGCAGACTGATTTTTTAAACCGTTAAGACTGTCAATCAGTAAAGTCGGTAAATCCTGAGCGCCCAATAACAAGTCTGGGATTTTTTGTCCTAATTCTTTAATATTTTTTTGAGGATTCATTTGGGCTTTAACCCAATCCGTTAGAATTGGCTTTGCTAACTTCCAAATATCTAATTCAGGATAAAGGTCTGTACCTAAGCCTTCAACATGTACTAAGGTTTTAAGCAATAACATCAGTTGTGGTGGAATTTCTAGATGAAAACGTCGAGCGATGTCCATCACTTGGATCAATATGCCTGCGAAATCTAACTCATGCATCGGTTTCGAAACCATAGGTCCTACTGTACGACGCATTTCACGTGCTAAAGCATCTTGATCCGTGCCTGGTGGAATCCAACCTGCTTGATGCACAATCTGAATCAATTGCATGAAATCACTGTTCATGACTGCCAGCAACATACGTGCTATCGTCATTTGATCGTGCTTGGAAAGCTCGCCCATGATGGCGCAATCGAGCGCAATAAATCTTGGATTTTGCGGATTAATCGTTTCTACGAAAACATTACCCGGATGCATATCTGCATGGAAAAAATTATCGCGAAACACTTGAGTAAAGAAGATTGTTAAGCCTTTTTCTGCTAAGTCGGCACGATTCATTCCTAAACGATCAAAGGTCGCAGTATCTGATATAGGCACACCGGTGATGCGCTCTGCCACCATCACATCCAGACTATCCATATACACTTCAGGCACATACATCATGCTTGAGCCAGTAAAATAATGGCGCATACGTCGTGTATTTTCGGCTTCAAGAGTCAAGTCGAGTTCATTTAAAATGATTTGACGATAATCTTGAATAATTTCTGATAGATGTAAAGCACGGGCAGCTTCTAGCCTTTTTTCTAAATAGTGGCCAAGCCATTCTAAAATTTCAAAATCTTGAATAATTTGAGCACGTATATTCGGGCGAGTTACTTTCACGACAACTTCACGACCATTGTGAAGAGCAGCGGTATGTACTTGAGCAATTGAAGCAGCAGCTAGCGGCTTATCATCGAAGCGCGCAAATAATGTGGAAACATCTGCTTTAAGCGAATCTTGAATTCTTTGCTTAGCCACTCCAAGATCGAAAGGTTTAACACGATCTTGTAATAACACCAATTGTTGTAATATTTCTGGTGGAATTAGATCGCGACGCGTAGAGAGGAGCTGCCCTAATTTAATTGCGAGTGGCCCCATTTCTTCTAAAGCTTCTTTAAGCTTTAAAGGATTTTTACGTTCTCGACTAGAAAGTGCAGCAGGATGCAAACGTATAAGATTCAGTAGGGGGCGAACCTTTGCAGGAATATCTTCCGCAGGAACCAACGTGTCGAGTCTATAGTGCGCAGCTATACGCCAAAGTTCGATTAAACGTCTAATGTGCGGAATCATATATGCAATTACCTGAAATCTACGAAGGGTTAAATTTTGATTTTAAAAGCTGAATTTTTGCTTCTAGTCGATCAATATCTTGATTAAGCTGGCGAGTTCCGTGGAGAAGATCGTCCATTTGCCAACGTGGTGCGAATAGTCCGGTATCTTCTTTTAAAAAGTCTTCCGCAAAAAAAAGATGAGATTCAAGTGACTTAATTAAATGTTGTGGTGCTAATTGAACCTTGCCGATTTGACTTGCAAGATTAGGTCCGATCCAATCACTCAATTGCGAAGCGAGGTCTGGCTCAGCATTTTGTATAATTTTTTGAATGTCTTGCAGAAGGTGATAGTCACCTTGAACGGGGATATTGCCAATGTCATCTGCTAGAAATAGTTTGCACAAGTCGACCACATTATTAACATGCAATGTGGAATCTGCTTCAGTAATCGTGTGAGCTTGCTCCCAAGGCCGCTGTTCGAAAATAGAGGGTTGAGTGCTATGACCTGTTACTGTTGGTTCTAAACGAACTTTATTTTCATCAAAAAACACATCAACGGAAAGTTGTGGTGTATCAATCACAACACGAAGTATTTTCCCTTGTAGTTGGTTAAATTGGATACGAGTAATCGCATCCAAATTAATCCAATGATCTATGGTTTTTTCAACTGCACCCAGTGCTAAGATTGACCACATGACGAAGTGCTACCTGCGGTTAGAGTTTAAAACCACGGTGAACTGCAACAATACCACCTGTTAAATTGTGATAATCGCAGTTTTGGAAGCCCGCATTTTCCATCATGCTTTTCAATGTGCGTTGGTCTGGGTGCATACGAATTGATTCAGCAAGATATTTATAGCTTTCAGCATCATTTGCCACAATTTTACCCATGATTGGTAAAGCAGTGAATGAGTACAAATCATAGAGTTTTGAGAAAGGCTCAAAGACTGGTTTTGAAAACTCTAATACAAGTAAGCGACCACCTGGTTTAAGTACACGATACATTGCTGCAAGTGCTGCATCTTTGTCTGTTACATTACGTAGACCAAAACTGATGGTGAGTAAATCAAAACTGTTGTCTTCGAAAGGCTCGAGGGTTTCAGCATTTGCCAGTACAAAATCAACGTTGGTACAACCCGCGTCGATCAGACGGTCGCGACCTACATTCAGCATGGATTCATTAATATCAGATAATACAACATGCCCAGTAGGACCAACTTCACGGCTAAATACTTTCGCTAAATCACCAGTACCACCAGCGATATCTAAAACGCGTTGCCCACGGCGAACGCCAGACATATTAATGGCAAAACGTTTCCACAAACGATGAATACCAAATGACATTAAGTCATTCATAATGTCGTATTTTGCGGCAACTGAATGGAAAACTTCAGCGACTTTTTGCGCTTTATCTTCAGAATTTACGGTTTTATAACCGAAGTGTGTCGTTGGTCCAACGTTTCCAGTATTCGCACCACGTGGCAAATTATATTTCGGTACTGAAGAATGTACTGGCGTATCTGTCAGTTGCTCTTGTAGTGATTGTTGCTGACCTTGAGGTGCGCCAGTTGGTAATGGATCTGTTAAAAAAGGACTCACGTTGTCTTTATTATTTGCCGGCTCAACCTGAGCATGAGGCTGTTGATTTTCATTAGACATTCGAGTCACTCCTGAACACAAATAATATTAAATCTGAATTAAACTGCATAATGACAGATTCTTCAGTTTTTTTCAGTCTAGATTATGCAATTGATATGAATAATATACAGAATTAAAGCGAAGTTTCATCCATGAAATGAGAAGATGTTCTTTTATTTTCGATATTCTGACCAGACGCTTTTACGCTTTTTCGGCTGATCAGAATCTTGGCTGATGAATTTTAATTAAGCGATTTGGAAGGGATTTTCTTTCCCTGTGTGGACATTATTCACGATGATTCGCTCTTTTTCTGTAAAACTCCGAATGAAGGTCGCAGCCGATTTCATTGGTTTCATAGCGACAAAGCCTTCACCAATAAAGTCATACATCAGTTCAAAATTATATTTGCTTGCTGCACCTTTACACATTTTAAACGCTGTGTGCATGATGAATGAACGCATGTATTTGTCCAGACTCAGACCGAGCTCATCCAACAGATTGAGTTGTTCATGGCGCGCTTGCTCTTGATCTAAAGCCACTAGAGTTTCACGCATCATTTCATCAGTAATGGGTTGGTCTTTTGGATAATGTTGGAGTAAATACTGTGCAACTTGTTCATCCAGTTGCATCGCCAAGACCGCCAGTCCTACAGATTTTAACCCAGTTTTAATGGCATTTTCTGGAATGATTTTTTCAGCTTTGTGTGCGTATTTTAGTAAACGTTCGATTTGCAATGCTAGGTCATCAAATTCAGGGCCACCATAAAGACGGTTAATAAAATATTGAGCCATCAGCTTATTTTTGTCTTCAGCGAATAACTCAGCATGTGTGTGAAGTATGCGCTGTTTTAGCCAATTTTGAGCATCATTTAACCTTTGTTTAAGTGCCGGATCCTGATGATAATTGAGTTGTTTGTATTGTTCTAAAAGTTGATCTAATGCAGCAAGTTTGGACATGTTCTAGCTCAATTAAAAGGACTGAAAAAAGCATAATAGGTTGGATTGCGCTCGACTATGACTGTTGAAATCTAAAATAAAACCTTTCAGGTCAGTCATGGATGAAAAGACAATTGCAATAAATTGTACCTGAAGATTTAAGTTGATACTGTTCCTTGCGTATACTGTCGAAAATACAATAATTTTGAGTGGGCTATGTCTGAACCAAAACAACAATTTGATAAAAATACTGATCAACCCGAAGATAAGAACAAAATATTTGATGCAGATCAGATCAATTTAGACTTAATTGAAGCGCAATATGCTCTCAAAGATACACGTGGTAAGAAAAATGCCAAAAGCTTAGTGGTGTTGGTAAGTGGCATTGAGTTAGCAGGTAAAGGAGAATCGGTTAAGCAATTAAGAGAATGGGTTGATCCACGATATTTGAAAGTCAAAGCTGACCCTCCTCACCTTATTCAGCCGAATATCCCATATTGGCAACCTTATGCACGTTATATTCCTGCTGAAGGACAAATGATCGTCATGTTTGGAAATTGGTATAGTGATCTTTTAGCCACATCCTTACATGTTTCAAAACCATTTGATGAAACCATGTTCGAAAATTATTTGCAGCAAATGCAAAGCTTTGAGCAGGATTTAAAAAATAATCATGTTGATGTCGTGAAAGTTTGGTTTGATTTATCGTGGAAATCATTACAGAAGCGTTTAGATAAAATTGAACCTTCGGAGCAGCGTTGGCATAAATTGCATGGGCTGGATTGGCGCAATAAAAAACAATATGAAAATGTACAACGATTGCGTCAAAAATTTACCCAAGACTGGGTCATTATCGATTGTGAAGATGAAGTATGTCGTGATCAGAAATTCGCAGAAATTGTATTAGCGCGACTGAAAGATTTGCCAAATCATCCTCAAAAAATGCGCCAAAAATGGCATCAAGCGGATATCCCAGAAATTTTAACGTCCCCCAATGAAGCAGTACTTGAAAAAGATCAGTATAAGGCTGAACTCAAGAAACTGACCAAGAAGGTCGCTGAAGCATTACGCGCAGAAGGACAAAAAACGGTGATCGTTTTTGAGGGGATGGATGCCGCAGGTAAAGGTGGTGCGATCAAGCGTATTGTGAAAAAGCTGGATCCAAGAGAATATGGAATTTATAACATTTCTGCGCCCGAAAAGTATGAATTGGCGCGGCCTTATCTCTGGCGTTTTTGGAATAAACTGCTTGAAGATGAAAAAATCTCGATTTTCGATCGCTCTTGGTATGGTCGTGTATTGGTGGAAAGAGTTGAAGGTTTTGCAACGGATGTGGAGTGGAAACGTGCATATGATGAGATTAATCGCTTTGAAAAAGATCTAGTAGATACGCAAACAGTCGTTATTAAGTTTTGGTTGGCCATCAGTCAAGAAGAGCAAGCCAATCGTTTCAAAGCACGAGAGGAAACACCGCATAAGCGTTTTAAAATTACGGCTGAAGATTGGCGTAATCGCAAACGTTGGGATGATTATTTATTGGCTGCAGCAGACATGCTCCACCGAACAAATACCGAAGATGCGCCGTGGTATATCATTGCTACCAATGATAAATATACTGCACGCCTTGAAATTTTGAAGGCAATTTTGAAACAATTAAAAGTAGATGTTTAGAGCTGGTGAGAGGTATAAATAAAGCCCTTACAGGGCTTTATTTATACGTATAAGGTTTTATGGGTTAAGCGTATTTCACAACATTTGCTTGTTGTTTTTGTTGAATGCTTTTGGCAAGTTTATAGCTTTCTTCAACATGAGCCTCAGCCACTTTTTTCATGACAATATAACCCAAGCTAGCTGCAATAATTGAACCGCCCAATGGAATAAACTTAGTCACTTGCTTGGTCAACACTTTGGCTGCCATATTGTTCAGCGAAGCTTTAGCGGCAGTACGAGCCACGACTAGACCAGAAAACTCGAAACCGCGTTTGCGTAGTTCGTTCCAATGGATTTTTTTGGTTTGAGGATCAAAAACGCTGATTTGTTCAGGAGCTAAGCCAAAGCGAGCATTAATTTCTGGAATTAAAATTGACAACATACCTACGTCAATCACAACATCTAAAAAGGGCACAGGAATGACAGCAACACCTGCTGAAACATAAGAGCGTTTTTTGACGAGTTCAAGACATTCATCTCGAATTTGTTCTAAATTTAAATTTGGGTCGATTGTTTCTGGAATTTTATCAATTTTCATTTATTTATCACCTAATCAAAGTCTATGGTTCTCGATCCATCACATGATGAACATAGCGCGAGATGAAAGTTTTATTAAAGTCATAAAGTAAAAGTGACATAGTCAGATTAAGATGTATAGTAATTTATGTTTATGATTTTGTTCACACAACTTCATAACGTGTTCGTTGTATGGTGAAAGGGACCTTATGGGAATTCATGTAATTCAAAGTCAGCGCATTGAAGTTCTGGTACAAGGCATCATCACGACTCAAAAGCGTCCCACGAACAACCCATTTGCAGTCCTACAGCAACAACATTTTGTGGTGCCTTCTGCGGCAATGCAAGAGTGGTTAACCCAACGGTTATCTGAGCACCAAGGCATCAGTGCAAATACATTTTTCCATCAACGTATTCGTGGCTTTCAATGGTATGCCTACCAGCAAATTTTGAGTGACAAAGATAAAGTACGTAAAGCGAATATTCCACGTCTGATTATGAAGTGGCGTATTTTCCAAGCACTCAAACCTTTTATACAGCGTGCGCATAATCAGCTTGAGGTTGAACATCCTTTATTCCCATTAATCACACGTATCTATGACAGCGCAGCACGTATTGAACAGTCAAATGAACAATATCGAAAAAAAATGAGCATGTTGTATTGGGTGTCTGATCAAGTGTCAAAATTGTTCAGCAATTACATGATTTATCGAGCAGATTGTCGCCGAGCATGTGAATATGATTGTCGTTGTCCTGAAAATTGGATTCAGGTATGGGGGCGTAATGAAGCACTCAATATTGAACAACAATTACAATATCTAAACGATCAAGATTCCAGTTTTAAATTTTCGCAGGCACAACAATTAGAGGCTTGGCAACGTTGGTTATGGCTCAATATTTTTCATGAAGACTTTGTTGAAATGCAAAGTATTGATCATGATTTTTGGGGTGTACTTCGTGATGAACAGCAACAGAAAATAGCCCTCAAAAAACTACCACAGCAACTGATCGTTTTTACACTCTTGGATTTACCACCAAGTCAATTACAGTTTTTGCGCCGTTTGGGTCAGTACATTGATGTGTTGATTTTGCATTACAATCCCTCACAAGAATATTGGGCGGATAGTGTCGATCCGAATTGGAAAAAACAATATGACTTAAAGCTCAAAGAGCGATATATCGAAAAGTTTCAGCAAAAGCATCAAAGAAAACCAGCTGATAATGAAGTTGAGCAGTTTTTTGAGAATTTTAGTCTGAGCTTTAATGGGCTGGCACGTGAGTCCAGACATCCCTTATTAACACGAATGGGAAAGCAGGCACGTGATCACTTTTCTCTGTTGTCTAACCTTTCCTCGGGTGATGAGGGGCAATGGATAGATGCTTTTGTGGATGAAGCACCGCAGCATTTACTGAGCCAATTGCAATCAGATATTTTACATTTGGTTGAACCTCAAGCTCAAAGTTATGTATTAGATCCAGCAGACGATTCAATCCACATTCATGTTTGTCATTCCGCTGTACGACAGCTTGAAGTCTTAAAAGATCAATTGACCCGATGGCTTGCTCAGTCAACAGCAGAAGCACCACGCCGTCCGAGTGATATTTTAGTTCTTGCGCCTGATCTGAAGCAAATTGAGCCTTTGATACGGAGTGTGTTTCCGCAAAAAAATACTGCAACAGGTGTTTATCTGCCAGTAAAGCTAGCTGGTATCACGCAGTTAGATACAGTATTGGCATGGCGTTCAGTGTTAGGGCGAATTGAACTGATACAAAGTCGATTTACCATTGATGATTTTGCTGATTGGTTGAACTTAGCAGCGACCCAGGTGAGATATTGCTTAGACATTAACGGGACTGAGCGCATCTTATCGTTGTTGAGACAAGCGGGATTTCGACGAGGTTTGGATGAGCAACATCTGCAAAAAACATTGGCGGAGTATGATCAAGACTATCGGTTCAGTTTTAAGTATGCCTTAGATCGTTTGGCGCTGGGTGTGGCTGTTCCAGTTCATGCGATGTTTGAGGAGACCTTAAGTTCTCATCTAGTGGGCTCGGGTGATTTTCACTTAATCGCCACGCTCATTGAAATATATAAGCACTTTACAGAGCGTCGAGATTGGCTCACGACGATTGAAATCGAAAGTGAACAAGAGACGTCAGAGCATGTTGAATTTTGGCTCAATCGTTTAATTTTAGAAGTTAATGAGTTTGAAAGCGCTGGTGTAAGCTCGTTAGAGATGATTAAAGAGATTATTCAAAAGCAAATAAGAATGCTAACGCTGGCAAGTTTCTATGAAGAACATGATCAAGCCATTCTTAAAAACATACGTTTGCCTTTGAGCTATATTCTGACTGAAATCCAAAGCACCCTTGAATCGCAACTTGATTATGCATTGCCAACTGGACAAATTACATTTAGTCAAATTGGTTTGATTCGGCCAATACCGTATAAGTTAATCGTCATGATGAATTTAGATGGGGGGAAGTTTCCAAATCGGGAGAGTCATTTACCTTTTGATTTAATGGATTTACTCAAGCCCATGATCGGTGATCGATCACGTTTAGACGATGATCAAGGTGCTTTTTTAGATGCTTTGTTGTTGGCCAAAGATAATCTCTGGCTATTCTATAATGGTTTTGATGTAGCCGATGGTGAAGTACGAGATCCATCGAGTAGTGTTCAGGAATTACTCCAACATCTCGCGTGGATCATAAAAACATCAGATCAATCTTCCTCGAATCCTCTCATTGATATTGATGGCATTCAAGTTCATCAGAATTTGAGCACACTCTACACGGTACATCCTTTGCAACCCTTTGATCCTGATGGTTTTCAGCAACAGCATCAGCGCTATGAAGATGAATGGTATGCCGTGGCTTCTAACCTCAATCGTCAGGATCAACGTGGTCATAGAGAGGCTTGGATTAATACCACGCTTGAATTGAATCAGGACATCATGGTCTTGGATGCTGAACAATGGATCAAAGATATCTGTTTTCCTGCGCGTCTTTATTTAAAAACCTTGGGCGTATCTAATTTAAAGGATCAGGATTTACCTGAGGTGAATGAGCCGTTGTTATTAGATGGATTGGCGCGATACTCTATTCGTGACTTTTTACAACAGCAGCCAAATGTTTCGAAGCTTCAGACTGAATTACTCAGTGACCAGCTTCCTGTCGGCAAATTACAAGAAGTCAGTTTGAAAATGAGTCTGTTAGAGCATCAACAGTTATTAAAAAGGCAAAAGTGCTATGTTGATGAGCCGACCAAAATCACTCAGCACGTCATAGCAATAGATGATATACAGCTTCAAGTGACCGTTCCTCAAGGGGATGAGACGAGTTGGGTGAGTGTTTCAACATCCAGTGCACGAGCACAACGACGAGCACATGTGTGGTTAGAATACTTACTTTGGTTAAGTTATCGAGACTTACCAGATCACCTTGCAACTGAAATGCAGCGCATCCAAATCTTTAGCGATAAAACGATCATGTGTACTGGCCTGACGACGAAACAAGCTCAAGATATGCTTTCTCAATGGATTCGGGTATATAAACAAGCGCAAATAGAGCCTCTCGTTTTACCTGCAGCATTGCTGATGAAACTTGCTGTAGATGGAAAAGCATTAGAATGGGTCACTGATGAAGAGGGTCATCAGCAGTTAAATAACTTCGATAAGCTATTAAATGAGTGGAATAAAAGCGATGCCTTTCTGAGTTATAGTTTAAATGACAGTGAAGAAAGTCATTTGCACCGAGATTGGCAGTATATTTTACAGGATTTAGATGCTGAGCACTTATTAAAACAAGCGTGTGATCAGTTTGCTTATGTCTTATATCAGCCGATATATATGTATCAATCGGAGGCTGAAATATGAGTCAAAAGCCTATAGTCTCATATCAGCCAATTGTGGATATGCATTTCACTGGATTGCATTGGATTGAGGCTTCTGCGGGGACTGGAAAAACGTATACGCTCTCCAGCCTCATGGTCAGAATTTTATTAGAAGAATATTTACCAAAGCAGATTATTGCGACGACATTTACACGCAAAGCAGCGGCTGAATTGAAAAGTCGAATTCGTGCACGTTTAATCGAGGTACTTGGACTTTTAGAGTCATGTCGTGAGCTAACTCAAGATCAAGTTCAGGCGCGTGCAAAATTAGAATCAGATATTTTATATCAAGTGATTTTAAATCAATTTTCTGGCTTGATTGCACATGCATGTGCACGTTTAAAATTGGTGATAGATCAGCTTGAAGAACTCTTTGTTGGGACCTTGGATAGCTTTAGCCAAAAGCTTCTTCGTGAATTTGCATTTGAGAGCGGTAAAATTGAACGAATGCAAATCACCAATGATGCAAAACAATATACGGTTCAGTTAATTCATGATGAATTACGGGCATGGATTCAACAGCAGCCTCAATCAACTGTAGATTATTTGCTGCTTAAGAAAAAAATTAAGTCACAAGATGCTTATATCGATTTAATTGAAACGAGTTTGAATTTTTCCTCTGCTTATTTCAAAGCAGTGCCAGCGCCGACCATAGATGTAGACGCTTTCAGAACTCATGCAGAGCGCTTCATACAGATCGAGCTTGAAACGCTAGATTCATTAACAGACTTTTATGATCCTGAAGGGCAGTATTATGCTGTAGTCGCAAAGAAGTGGCGCGATCAAGATAAATTAAAAATTACACTCACGCAGTTGTTGCCTGAATTCCTTGATCAAGTTAAATCCCAAGGCATTGAAGTCATTTTTGCGTCGCATCTCAGCACTCATCTTAGTCAGTTGAATGAATTGAGAAAAAAAGTTCTCAATAAATGTCCCGTCGATGTTTTGGCGGCATTTGAGCAACATCCTATTATTGTTGAACTTGCTGAGTTTTTTAAACACTTTGATAAGCTCAACCAACAACTCGAGCATTTGGAGAGTTATTTACAATATTATTTAGCGCAGCAAGTAAAACAACGTCTGCCAGAATTGCTACAGCAAAAATCCGAAACCACATTTTCACAGCAAATTCGAACTTTGGCCGAAGCACTGCAGGGAGCGCAAGGTCAGGAGTTTGCAAAGTACGTTCACGCGCGTTACCCACTTATTTTAGTGGATGAGTTTCAGGATACCAACCAAGATCAAGATGATATGTTGGCGCAGATTTGGAGACATCCAAGTCGTGTGAAGCAGGGTTGTATGATTATGGTGGGAGACCGTAAGCAAGCGATCTACGGTTTCCGCGGTGGAGACATGCTCACGTTCCTAAAAGCATATCAAGATGTTGAAACTAAAGCAGGGCGTTTTTACCAACTTGTGCATAATCATCGCTCAGTGAAACCATTGGTCGAAGTCGTCGATGCATTGTTTCAACAACAAATGGATTTTGGTGAACAAGTTGAATATACGCCTGTTACAGCAGGTACTCGATCGCATCCATTATTGATCCAATCCGGTTTAGAAAATTATGCTCCGCTTCGTTGGGTTCAAGTAAATGATAAGGAACACGAGTTAGAGCAGGTTGCTTGGAAGATACTTGATTTGCTCAATCAGGCTGCCCAAAGTCAGCTATATTTCGAAAAGCAGGGGCAACGTATTGAGCTTCAGGCAGATGATATCGCTGTTTTGTCTCGTAACAATCCTGATTTAGATAAAGTTCATCATCACTTATTGATGTTAGGCATTCCTGTAAATCGACCTTCACGAAAAAGTGTCTTCAAAAGTGGAATTGCTCGAGATGTTGGTGCAATTTTGACAGCCATCATGAATCCATTTGATGAAGCTAAATTAAAGAGAGCTTTACTTACACGATTGATGGGTTTTAATTTACATCGTTTTTTGCAACTTCAAATTCAAGCAGATGGCTTAAGTTTATTTATCACGAAATTTGAAGAAATTCGTGAAATGTGGATGGGCCAAGGCTTTTTAACAGCATGGCAAAGTTTCCTCACAGAATTCAAAGTTTGGACAAACTTGGTTGAGCAATTCAGCTATGACAATGAACGCGAAGTGGTCAATCTACGACACATTTCAGAGTTGTTGAGCCAAAACAGTGATGAGTTAAGAGGTATGCATACCCTTTATCATTGGTATATGCGGCAGCTTTCAAATCCGATGGAAAGAGAGTGGGAAATTGAAAGACAGTTGAGTAATCAAGCGGGCGTTCACCTTTTAACTATTCACCAATCTAAAGGATTGGAGTTTAAGATTGTATTCTTGCTTGGCGCAGATCGTAAACTGTCAGATCGAAGCGAACTTAACTTTTCAATTCGTGAAGTGCAGGATCATGGAACTGGAAAGTCCGTCGCACAACGTGTCGTGGCGTTAAAGCGTGAAGAATTATTGGAACCATTAGAGGTTGAGCAACATGACCAACGTGCTTTGGCAGAGCATCGACGATTATGGTATGTGGCCTTAACTCGAGCACAACACCGCGTTTATTCAATGATGAGTGATCAAAAAGGGCAATCTATTTATGGTTTGGCGTTTTGGCGTGGTCATGGTGCGAACCAATTTCAGCATGCTTTCAGTTTAGATGAGCCATGTTTAGAGCAATGCCCTGAGAAAGTAATCGCAAAAAAAGAACATCATACTGTTCAAATGATTGCGCAGAAATATCCTCAAGTTCATTTTTATCCTAGAGCCAAAACCAGTTTTAGTTATCTCGCACAACATTTGAGTCATCAACAAATTAAAGATCGTATGGCGGCTCAAGATATGATTGAACATCATGCGAGTGATGAGGTCAATGCTGTGACGCTCGTGACTCCATATCAATTTGAGGATTTGGATCATCAACAACCTTTGAGTTGGATTCGTGCTCATTTTCCGATGGGAACATTAGCTGGAAATTTCCTACATGAAATTTTTGAACATATCGATTTTCAAGATCGCCGAGATTGGACATTAGAAATTCGCCGCCGTTTTAAAAATGCCTATTCGAGTTTATGGGAGCAATTATTCGCTAAATTTCAATCAGATTTTCCTCAACATCATGATGCCGAGCAACATCTGTTAGAAATGATGGCTGAATGGTTAGCAGAGGTTTTAGAGACACCTATTCAACCTGAATTTCGACTCAAACAATTAGTACCTGAAGCACATTTGGCTGAATTTCCATTCTATTTGGCTTTAGCAGACCGAATATTTGGTATTCAGCGTATTCAGCAATTATTTTTAGAGTTTGGGCTTAATATGCCCGAATTCAATGCTGCAAATTCAGCACGTTACCTCAATGGTTCAATTGACTTGGTTTATTATGATGGGGAGCGCTATCACATTGCCGACTATAAGAGTAATTATCTCGGAAATCATGTGGAAGACTATTCAGCTCAAGCTATTCAGCTGAGCATGACGCATGCAAGTTATTGGCTACAAGCAGCCCTATATTTGGTGGCATTACATCGCTATTTAAGTATTCATATTGATGACTACAACATCGATCGAGATCTTGGTGGTGCCAGTTATTTATATTTACGTGGGATGAATGGCACTGACCAATATGGATTTAATTATTGGCGTCCTAGTTCAGAATTTATTCTAAGATTAGATGCAATATTGGGCTATTTTGCTGAGGATAAAAACAGCAAAATAGCATGAATATTTAAATGAATTTATTATTAATCATTAATTTATCTTGTGGATAATATTGATGATAAATGTGTAGATAACTATGAGGATAACTGTGTGGAAATTAATCAGAATGAAAAAGTTGATGTTCCTCAATGGGTAACAACTTGGGCTGAATATATCCTAAATCAGTATCTTTCATCAGATGATTTAAATGAACAATCCATTAACACCATTGAACAAGTTCTGATGGCATCTACTGTCGGCGATAGTTGTATTGATTTGAAAGGGGAGGTTATCCAAGATCTGAGTAAGTTGCTCGTGAGCGCAGAGCTTGCAGAACAACAGGTCGCGCCTTTTGTTTATGATCAGAACTATTTGTATTTATATCGCTATTGGCAATTAGAGCAGCGTTTAGCTCAACAAGTTTATCGTTTAAAGCAGCAAACGATAGTGCCTGTAGATTGCACAAAATATGAAAAATTATTAATCGATCCATTTCAAAAGCAAGCCTTAGAAATAGTATCAAGGCAAGCGCTGAGTATGATTACAGGTGGTCCGGGTACAGGGAAAACGTATACTCTAGCGCGTATTATTGCCGTATTAAATGAGTCGAATCATCAGTTAAGAATCGCAATGGCTGCACCGACAGGGAAAGCTGCACAGCGAATGAAAGAAGCATTGCAAAACTCATTAAATGACGATGCAATGCTCAATATGGGTTTGGATATTGCCCACTTAAAGCAGCAAAATACGTTAACGATTCACCGTCTTCTGGGTTTAGGGCATAGCGCTCAACCTAAATACAGTCTGAAAAAGCCATTACCCTATGATGTGGTGGTGATTGATGAAGCCTCAATGCTCGATCTCAATCTCGCGACGATGCTTTTTGAAGCGATTCCAGACCAATGTCGTTTGATCTTGTTAGGGGATGCACAGCAGTTGGCCTCGGTTGATGTGGGGATGGTATTGGCGGATTTACAACAAGTAAAAGCGCTTAAAGACCATCACGTCAATTTAGTGACCAGTCGAAGATTCAAAGCAGGTGCAAAAATCGGTGATTTGGCAAGGTTCATCCAGTCACATCAATGCTTACCACAAAGCTCGAAAGTTGAGGTATTGGCTAAATTTGAGAAGGAGATTTGTAGAGCATCTGAAATCCAACAGATTAATTTAGCTGAGCTTCAAGAGGATCTTGTTCAACTAGAGTATTTGAATAAAGAATATTCAGATCAAGATTTAAAAGCCTATTACCTTAAATTAAGCTCGGGGTTTACGGATTACTTTAAAGCACTCAACCTTTATGTCAGAAATGGATATCAGCAGCAGGATGTAGCTGAAATTATCCAAAAATTTGATGATTATAGGATCTTAGCTGCAGTGAGACATGGACATTTGGGATTGAATCGTTTGAATGATGAAATTGAAAGGGAGCTATTTCAGCACATGCGGATATCACGACACGACCTTTGGTATATTGGTCGCCCTGTCATGATGACATATAACGATTATCAACTCGGGCTTTCTAATGGTGATATTGGGATATGTCTCAGACATCGCCAGTTTGCTGATCAATTTGAAGTATATTTTCCAAGTCTTGAACAATGGTTTCCAGCATCACGTTTACCAAAGTCAATGCAAACCTGTTATGCGCTGAGCATTCATAAGTCGCAAGGTTCTGAATTTAAACACACTGCAGTTGTATTAGATGAGTTTGCGTCACGTCTATTGAGCCAAGAATTATTGTATACCGCGATTACGAGGGCAAAAAAAGCAGTCAGTTTATTGGTGGATACTGATGCTTTATTTGAGGCAATAAACATTAAAACAATAAGAAAAACAGGTTTATTGAATAAATTAAACACTTTATTTATATCTAATATTTAACGATTGGTTGAAAATAGAAAACCTTTGTAGGAAATATCTTACAAGGATTCGAGAAATTGGCGCATAGAGCTTCGTACAATTTTTTGCGATGATTGCTTACATAAAAGGTTCAACACGGAAAGTTGAGCAATATCGCATAATTACAATAATTTATAGTCGAGAGACTGCGAACTTACAATGATGTAAGTGATAAAAGAGGAAACTTACAGCCGCTAAGCCTTGTAGTTTTGGGAGAGACTACAGGGCTTTTTTATATACATATAAGATTAAATTGATTACATAATGTACGCAATTTCTTACATAAAGATCAGAAAACTGCGACTTGTGTTGCATAATGAATCTGGCAAAATAGTCATATAAGGAAATGAAACCTTAAGAACAAGGACCGTATTAATAATAAATGTGTGTGCAGCACTTACAATAAAAATATAAATAACAGAATCATAACTAAAATATAAGAATCTACAGCGCAAAAAAGGCCCTATGACTTGTCATAGGGCCTTTTTTAACCGTTTATCTCAATCTTAATTTTTAGGCATCTTTATACTTGTTTTGACTTAACGATTCTATTAAAGTGCGTAAAAATTATCACTTTACAAAAAAACCATGAAAAAATTCATAATTTTAATCATTTTGGTGAGTGTTGTTCTGTTTGGGTTGTATAAATGTTTTAAGCCTGCAGATCAAAATACTTCCTCAGTCGCTCAGATTGATTCTCTATCTGCTTCTGAGAGTGGACAGCAAACGCCAATATCGCCTAACGAAGATCAAGTCGAAGATTTAAATGAGTCTGAGAAGATGCCTGTTACTGATTCTCCAGATTTAGTAGATCCGAAGAGCGATTTTTCGATTAAGCCTATTGATCCAGAAACTGATCCAGCCAATCAAGTGTAATTTTTAACCTGCGCACTAAAAACATAACAACGGAGAATAATTATGTTTAAAACTTTATCATTAAGCGCATGTCTGAGTGTTTTGATGGTCGGAACTGCGATGGCTCAGATGAGTCCTGTAGCAGCTAACGCTCAATTGAACAATCAGGCAAAACAAAAAGTGTCGAAAGGTGGTATTAATCTGTCGGCATTACTGAACAACAGTTCAAATGATTTAATCGTTGAATATCATGTTGACACTAATCATTTAGAAAATAATCGCACTCAACTTCGTGAACATCTTGCTCAAAAGAAGCAATCGATTCAATCGCGGTTTATACGTTTAGGTGGTATTCAATTACTACGTGATTATAATGCTTTACCATATAGCTTTCATCGCGTTCAAAAGCGTGACACGCTCGTAAGCTTATTGAATGACCCGAATGTAAAAGCAGTTTATCCAAATAATGTTTCTTATACGACAGCATCTCAAAGTCTACCATTAATTGGTCAAGTACCTGCGGCTGCGCAAGGCTATACTGGTGAGGGGACAACAATTGCTATCTTAGATACAGGTATTAATTACCGACATTCAGATTTTGGTAATTGTACAGCGCCAGGTGTACCATCATCGACTTGTAAAGTTTTAGAAACTGTCGAGGTTGCTCGAGAAGACTATCAGTTAGATGTTAATGGACATGGAACTAACGTTGCAGCAATTGCTTCTAAAGTTGCACCAGGTGCAAAAATTGTCATGCTTGATGTCTTCACTGGTAGTACCTCTAGAGATGGGGGGCCGGCATACGATTATGATCTAGTGGCTGCCTTGAATTGGGTGGCGAACCACTCCCAAAGCAAAAACATTAAATCTGTAAACTTAAGCATTGGTAATGGACGTAGTTATTCCTCAACTTGTACTAGTTCCGTACTTACAGATTCTTTTTCGAAGTTGAGAGGCTATGGGGTATTACCAGTTGTTGCATCTGGTAATGATAGCCATCTGAGTGGTATATCCTATCCAGCATGTACTGCGGGTGCGGTCAGTGTAGGAGCGGTTTATGATGCTAATGTAGGTTCAATTGGATTTAAAAATTGCTCTGACAGTGCAACTTATAGCGACAAAGTAACGTGTTTCAGTAACTCGAGTCGTAATTTAACTTTATTGGCGCCTGGTTCACGTATTACCGCTGGCGGATATACAATGGATGGTACTTCAATGGCTGCACCTCACGTCGCTGGGGCTGTTGCTGTGTTACGTGCGAATAATGCTTTCCCGAATGAATCATTGGATCAAATTGTTGCACGTATGACGTCTACGGGAGCTTTGGTTACGGATCATCGTAACTCAATTCGCACACCTCGTTTGAATTTAATTGCTGCGTTAAATGGTGCTCCATCTACTCCAGCACCACAACCCCCTGTTGTTGAGCCACCTGTAGTGACGCCAACTCCTACGCCAACACCAACTCCAGCACCACAACGTAACTGTCGTACTTTCTTATTTGTGACAATCTGTAGTGGTTAATTAATAGCTAATAGATGAAAACTTTAAAAAAAGGCATCTAAATGATGCCTTTTTTACATTGATATTAAACACGTTCAGTTTCAGATTGATCAGTTCCAAATAACGCGCGTCTTTTTTCCTTAGGAATACTTGGGCATTGGTTGGATATTTGATATAGCACTTTTGCTAAAGCGGCTAAATGTGTGCCTAACACAGATTTCCCTGTATTTAAGAACGATACACTGATATCCCGTTGAGGATCTGCCCAACATAAAATATTCGAGAAACCTAGATGACCAAAAGCTTGTCCAGTATTTGGGCCAAATACACCGATTGGATTACTGCCTAACATCGGACCAAGTGCATAACGCATAGGTGCTAAAAGGTTACGGTCTATTGTTGTATTGGATGTAGGGAGTGTTGC
The DNA here is from genome assembly GCF_056779995.1 of Acinetobacter sp. ANC_7504. Lineage (NCBI taxonomy): Bacteria > Pseudomonadati > Pseudomonadota > Gammaproteobacteria > Moraxellales > Moraxellaceae > Acinetobacter > Acinetobacter sp. ANC_7504. The sequence continues at coordinate 150,798 of NZ_JBWYIZ010000005.1, forward strand.
TCTGAAGACCGTTTCTGAATTGATAATTTGCTGATCTTGATAACGACCACCATTAAGTAACATTTCAAAAAAACGATTGGCTTGTTCAGCACTGGTATAAATATTTCCTGCAGGGCAGACGGTATCCATAAAACGGGGATCATTGGTGACATCCACTGCCAGTTGCAGTCCTCCGCCTAATACACGATTGAGATATAGGTCAGTCCCCAAAACAGGGTGAATCCCAGTTGGATAATTTTTTGCAACTAAATGACGTAGTTCTGGTTTTAAACCATAGTTGAAGAAAGGTAAATTCATTGGTTTTTCAATATGTTCGTGCAAGTAATCACGAATATCTTGTCCTGTTACACGTTCAACCAATTCTCCTAAAATATATCCAGCAGTTACAGCATGATAAGAGAGTTGCGAGCCTACGGGTGCAATCGGTTTTGCTGCATAAAGATGCTCCAGGATCCCTTGACGATCAAATAAAAGCTCTGGAGTGACCTCAGTTTCAATTTTAGGAATACCGCCACGGTGTGATAACAAATGAAATATGGTGGCGCGTCGTTTACCGTTAACACCAAACTCTGGAATATAGCGACTCACTGGATCAAGTAAGTTAATTTTCCCTTGTTGATCTAACAAATGCACTAACATGGCATTAACGATTTTAGAGGCAGAAAACATACAGACCGGTGTTTCTGGTGTCGCAACTTTAGAAGGGTCTGTTTGATAGTTTGGACCAAGTTCTGTGTAACCAATACTGCGATTAATTAATATCTGACCCTTGCGACGTAAACACATACTGATCATTGGATGATTGCCAGTACGATAAAGTGCTTCAACACTGTGCCAAATTTTATCAATTTGCTGTTGCGTCATTCCCCCAAGTTCTGGCGCAACTTCGTCTTTATGACGAGTGATCGTAGTTAAGTCTTTTGGTGCTATGCACGTATTTGTAGAGAGTAATTTCACGTTCATTCCATGTTTCATTGTTTTTATAACAGGCAAGTTTGCCCTGCCAAAAAACAAAAGTCAGTATCTTTAACGACATGAATTGATGATTGTTTCTGCCAGAAGTTATTGAGCGGATAATTTTGCTTTTTGAGGGGGGTTCCTTTAAAATAGCACGCTGCTGTAGTGATGCACGGCAGTCAATTCCGCTTTGAAGAGCGTCATTGATTTGTATCAAATACTTTTAAATAAGCATCTCGGAGAAATCGAATGGCTTTAACAAACGCAGATCGCGCAGAGATCATTGCTAAATTTGCTCGCGCTGAAAACGACACTGGTTCACCAGAAGTTCAAGTAGCTCTTTTATCTGCTCAAATCAATGACTTACAAGGTCACTTCAAAGAGCACAAACACGACCACCATAGCCGTCGCGGTCTTATCCGTATGGTTAACCAACGTCGTAAGCTTCTTGACTACCTTAAAGGTAAAGATGCTACTCGTTACAGCGATTTGATTGCTGCTTTAGGTTTACGTCGTTAATTCGATTTAAACTTTATTTTCGGATTATTGCATGTTGAATGCTGTATTGCTGAAAACTAAAGGCGATCTAGTTTCGACTAGATCATGGGGAAGGGGCGAATAGTTTCGCTCCTTCTTTGTGTTTAAAAATAGTGTTTCTAGTGAGGTCGGCTTCTAAGCTTTGTCATTTAAAACCTGTGTTGTGAATGCCAAACCTTAGGGGTCTCCACTAGAATAAAATCAGGAAAAAATAGAACATGTCGATGTTTAATATTATTCGTAAAGAATTCCAATTCGGTCAGCACCAAGTTGTGCTTGAAACAGGCCGTGTGGCGCGTCAAGCAAATACAGTAGTGATTACCATGGGTGGTGTGACTGTATTGGTTGCTGTTGTTGCTCAACCGACTGCGAAAGCAGGTCAAGACTTTTTCCCATTGACTGTTAACTACCAAGAAAAACAATATGCTGCAGGTCGTATCCCAGGTGGTTATGGTAAGCGTGAAGGCCGTGCATCTGAAGCTGAAACTTTAATTTCACGTTTGATCGACCGCCCAATTCGTCCGTTGTTCCCAGAAGGTTATTACAACGAAATCCAAGTGACTGCGACAGTTGTATCATCTGACAAAACAATGGAAGCTGACATTGCTGCAATGTTAGGTACTTCTGCTGCACTTGCAATTGCAGGTACACCTTTCCGTGGTCCAATTGGTGCTGCACGTGTCGGTTTAATCAACGGTGAATACGTTCTTAACCCAAGCCACGAACAACTTGCTCAATCTGATCTTGATCTTGTCGTTGCGGGTACTGAAGCTGCTGTACTTATGGTTGAATCAGAAGCGAAAGAACTTTCTGAAGACCAAATGTTGGGCGCAGTTCTTTTTGGTCATGACGAAATGCAAATTGCAATTCAAGCAATCAAAGAATTCGCAGCAGCAGCGGGTGCAACAGAGTCTACTTGGACTGCACCAACTAAAAATGAAGAACTTCAAGCAAAATTAAAAGAAGCATTTGAAGCGAAAATCTCTGAAGCATACACGATTGCGGTTAAGCAAGACCGTTATGCAGCACTTGATGCACTTCATGCTGAAGCAATTGCGCAATTCGTTCCTGAAAATGATGAAACAGGTATTGCTGATGAAGTGAACGAATTATTTGAAGACCTTAAATATCGTACAGTTCGTGACAATATCTTGTCTGGTAAACCACGTATTGATGGTCGTGATACTAAAACTGTTCGTGCAATCGACGTACAAGTTGGCGTGTTAGATCGTGCGCACGGTTCTGCATTGTTCACACGTGGTGAAACTCAAGCGTTAGTAACGACGACTTTAGGTAATACACGTGATGCCTTGATGGTAGATACCTTAGCGGGTACAAAAACTGATAACTTCATGCTTCACTACAACTTCCCTGCATACTCTGTAGGTGAAACTGGTCGTGAATCTGGTCCTAAACGTCGTGAAATTGGTCATGGTCGTTTGGCACGTCGTGGTGTTCAAGCAGTTCTTCCACCAGCTGATCGCTTCCCGTACGTGATTCGTATCGTATCTGACATCACTGAATCGAATGGTTCGTCTTCAATGGCGTCTGTGTGTGGTGCTTCTTTATCACTTATGGATGCAGGTGTTCCACTTAAAGCGCCAGTTGCAGGTATTGCAATGGGTCTAGTGAAAGAAGGTGAACGTTTCGCAGTTCTTTCAGACATTCTAGGCGACGAGGATCACCTTGGCGACATGGACTTTAAAGTAGCAGGTTCTGCAAACGGTATTACTGCACTTCAAATGGACATCAAGATCGAAGGTATTACTGAAGAGATCATGGAAGTTGCATTGAATCAAGCGTATGCAGGTCGTATGCATATCTTGAATGAGATGAATCAAGTGATTTCACGTGCTCGTCCTGAAATCTCAATGCACGCACCAACATTCCAAGTGATCAGCATCAATCCTGATAAGATCCGTGACGTGATTGGTAAAGGCGGCGCAACTATTCGTCAAATCACTGAAGAAACCAAAGCAGCGATCGATATCGAAGATAACGGTACAGTACGTGTATTTGGTGAAACTAAAGCAGCGGCAATGGCTGCAGTAGCGAAAATCCAAGCGCTTACAGCAGAAATTGAACCAGGTACAATTTACACAGGTAAAGTCATTCGTATCGTTGAATTCGGTGCGTTCGTCAATATTCTTCCTGGTACTGATGGCTTGCTTCACATTTCACAAATCTCGAATGAGCGTATTGCGAATGTGACAGACGTTCTTACTGAAGGTCAAGAAGTTAAGGTACAAGTTGCGGATGTTGATAACCGTGGTCGTATCAAACTTACAATGAAAGACATTGAACAAGCTTAATCATTTAAGCTAATTCCAAGCCTTGTGTGGTGCTTCGTTTAAACGATTGTTACACAAGGCTTTTTTTATGGCATGATCAAAATGTTCTCATTTAAAAATAACTAAAATGCAAAAGTTTAATTATTATTATCATCAAGGTGACGGGTATATTTATCTGAGTGAAGAATTATCGACTGATGTTGATGCAGAATTTATATGGTTGAGTTTTGAACGCCACGAATTGATTCAAAATACAGAGACGTGGCAACGATATATTTTTGAGAACGCTGGAATTCTGTTGAACGAATTTCATCTTAAAGATATTCAAAACCTTGAGCATCCTTGCGTATTTGATGCATTGGATGATTATGATTTGTTGATATTTAAAAAATTAATCACCCCAGATGACCATATTCAAATTCAAAATGGTCATTCAGCTGAACAACAAACTGCGGACATTGTTACAACGCCGGTAAGTTTTGTCATGACATCAAATGTTTTAATCACAGTGCATGAACGAGGTAATCGTGTATTTGAAACATATCTTGAAAGAGTGCAGGCGATTCAAACACGACCTATAGAGCAACAGAATATTCCACGAAAACTAGCACAGAGCCCTGTAGATATTGTGCTTAGATTACTGAATATGATGGTGGATGGCTATTTAGGTTTACGTGCGCCACTGACCAAACGTGTGGAATTTTGGCAAAAAGAACTATTACAAGGAAATCAAAAATTTAATCGATGGAATCAACTGCTGCAAGAGATCACCGCTTTTCAACAAGTTGAAAATTTGTGTGAAGAACAGGTTGAATGCCTACAAGAATTAAGAGATGAAATTGTCGAAAATTATCATCATATTAAAGCTAAACGTAAGGCAGAGAAGCAAAATTTAATGCTCGTCCGAATGGATGATTTAATTAGCCATATTGAAAGAATACAAAAGCACAGTGTTCGGTTAAACCATGCAGTACAAGCCGCCATCGATTTGCACTTTTCAGCAGTGGCCAATCAAACCAATGAAAATATGAGAATTTTAGCAATTATCACCGCTGTATTTGCACCACTGACTCTTCTTACAGGTATTTACGGAATGAATTTTGAATTTATTCCAGGATTAAACTCACCGCATGGCTTTTGGTATATGCTCACAGCCATGTGTGTGACAACACTTTTGTTAATTTGGTATTTTTATCGTAGACAAATGGTCGGGCGCGGTGAAAAAAGTGTGATGGAATTGTTGGCTCAACAAAACCAGCAGCAACAACTCGGTTTGTTTGCATTTTTGGAGTATGAACCGATTCAAAAAACATTGAAAGGTACGCTCCGAGAAATGGGACGTTGGACTCGATTGAAATAGTCAACGTCACATAAGGCACTTATGCTTTAAGTCAGAATGATAAGTGCCAGATTCACCGTTATTTTATAATATTAAATTGAAATTACTGGGTAAGGTTCATCTGCGCTTGTTTGAGCAAACGATACATTTCATCTTTTAATTTAAGTTTTTTTCGCTTTAGAAACTCAATATCATCATTAATTACATTAACTGGATTTAGTTCCAAATGCGTAATTTCATGATCTAGCGTTTCATGTTCCTCGAAAATTTTAGCGAAGTGAGGGTTTTCTTCTCTTAAAGGCTGAATAAGTTCACGGAACTCAGGGAAAAGGTTTTTCAGCTTTTTATTGCATTCTTTAACTTTCATTGATGGTTTAATCCTTTCATTCTAATCAATAAAAAATAAATGCATGTAACAGTACATGCATTTATGTGGGCTTGCTTTATTTGAAGTATTTCACTTGCTTGCGCAATTGTTGTACTTCATCTATCAGATCCATCATCATGGCGACGGCAGGGAGACTTGCTTCAAAATCCCGTTGCAAGAGATAAGCTCTCCGTGCTCGAGTAAGTTCTTCACCAAAAAATTGATGGATTTTTTGCTCAGAACGAGCTGGTAGAATTTCATATTCAAGTAATTGCAAAACCCATTCAGGACTTTGTCCGCATGCTTGGGCAAAATGCTTTAAATCAAAAATACATTGGTCATCAATGATTTCAGCCTCTAAATATCCATTTTTGTACACTTCTCGGTACTGAATCGTTGTCATGATTCACCTCCTTCATCACGAGGGTTGAAATGTGTAAATGCTTGAGCAAATTGCTCATATGCCTGTTTTTGCTGCGGGGATTCTGCTCTTGGATAAACAATATTCAGGATTAGATAAAGGTGTCCCGGGGGGGAAGAGGGAATCCCTTTTTCTTTAATACGGAGTTGTTTGCCATAAATTGTATGTTGAGGAATGCTGACTTTGATCTTTCCAGAGGGGGTTTTTAGCTCGATGTCTTGGCCTAAAGCAGCTTCCCAAGGACTAATATTAATGTGATAGTAAATGTCTGCCTGATCGACATATATGCTGTCAGTGGTTTGATAATGGATCTGTATATAAAGATCTCCATTTTCACCGCCCGATAAACCAGCTTGTCCTTGACCTTTGAGTCGAATTTGTTGACCGTTTTTCATCCCTTTCGGGATTCTAATTTCAAGGGTTTTTCGCTGAACTTCAGGTTGTCCATATGCATTAAAAGTGGGTATACGCAATTGGATGGATTGAGTGACACCTTCAAAAGCGACTTGTAAGGGCACTTCTATACTGGCATGTTGATCTTCACCACGAATCGGCTGGGATTTATATTGGTGTGAGCGCTGTGCATAACCTCCACCAAAACCTGTTCCAAAACGCCCAAACAAATCTTCAAAGCCAGAAAATTCATGATTTGTATGGTTTTCACTATCCGAGAAAGGAGACTGACTATTCAACTGATCGAGTTGTTGATCGTACTCTTGTTTTTTTAAAGGATCACTTAATGTGTCATAAGCCGTATTAATCGCCTGCATTTTTTTTTCGGCATCAGGTGCTTGACTGATATCGGGATGGTATTTCCGAGCCAGTTTTCGATATGATTTTTTTATTTCCTCAGGACTCGCATCGCGATCTAGTCCGAGTTCCTCATAATAATTATTTGCCATTAAGCAAAAATAACCGTTGATTAACTTTTAATCATTATGAGCAGACTTTCGAAGACTACAATATGTTCAGATGGTGAATAATTGTTTCAATTTCTTACAACAAAAAAAATCAGCAAGTAAAACTTGCTGATTTTCGAAGAGAACTGTTTAGGATTAACTGAGGTGCTCGCCGAATAGACCAAGAGCTTCTTCAGCAGTAAATCTGTATTGAGTGTTACAGAATTGACAGTCCATGGTAATAGGGTTCTGTTGTTCTAAAATTTCACGCACAGATTCAGCACCCACCTGAATTAATGCTGTAGAGCAACGCTCTTTAGAACATGTACAGCCAAATTGAAGTTGTTCAGCTTCAGGTAGTCTGACTTCTTCTTCATTATATAAGCGATACAAAATTTCTTGCGCATCCAGCTCAGTAAGTTCATCTGTTTTTAAAGTTTCAGTGAGCATGGTTAGACGAGGCCAGATATCTTCATCAACCTTTTGCTGCTCTTCATCATTGTTACGCGGTAATAATTGAATCAAAAGACCACCAGCGCGTTGAGCAGTACTAGCTAAAACGATCTTGGTTGGAATTTGGGCAGATAAATCATAATACTGCATGAGGCATTTAGCTAAATTCGGCTGATCTAAAGGCACTATACCCTGATAGCGTTCGCCAAATTCAGGTTCAATATTAATAAATAAAACTGGACTGACCAAAGTTTTCAGAACGATGCTGCTGTCTGATGCTTCTTCAAAACGTGGATCAGCTTCATATTCAGCTAATCCGCGTACTTCACCGAGGTGATTACATTCAGCCATAGCCCATTTTAAGGTGCCAGAAGCTTGAATTTGGAGGCTAATACGTCCCTTAATTTTAAGTGTGCTGGCCAACAATGCAGTTGCACTGAGCATTTCGCCCAATAAAATTTGAATCGCAGGTGCATAGGCGCGTTGCGCTAAAATTGTTTTAAGCGTATCTTCAAGATGTACGACTTCACCACGAACAGGGCTGTTATCAATAAAAAAACGTTGACGTAAATCAGACATAAAATTCTCCAAATCCCTGTCTAGATGGTGACGATATTGTAAATCACAAGTTAAAATTCTTCATCTCGACAAACATTAATTTGGTTTTGCGAGTGCTTAGCGCGTCGTTCTACAGAACTTACTTCAGAATCAATGGTTTCATCTAAACTTTCTAAAAGTGGTTGATGTTGTTGCGCATCATTTTCAAAAATTTGTTCGAGTTCCGCTAAGAAATTTCGATAGCTTTCAAAGACTTTTTGATCATCCGTATAGATGCGTTGTTGCTCAGCTAATAGACGCTCATCATAGTCTCTAAATATTTCAATACTATGTTGAGCATGTTCTTGACTTAAACCTAACGCGGTTAAGGTGCGAAATGCCATACCGAGTGAAGATAGAAAAGTTTCACGCCAAATATGCTCAATGCCTAAGTCTTTAAGTAAATGCATATGATGTCGATCACGGGCACGGACGATGAGTTTGAGCGTTGGATAATTCAAACGTAAATGGCGAGCAATATTCATCGACATTTCCACATCGTCTACAGCAAGTACAAATGCCTTAGCATGCTCGATGCCTGCAGATCTCAATAAATCAGGGGAGGAGGCATCTCCATAATAAATTTTACCACCGTACTTTCTCACAAAATCAATTTTTTCTAAATTATTATCAATGGCTGTAAAGCTGACATGATTGAGATAAGCAACGCGCGCCACTATTTGTCCGACGCGTCCAAAACCTGCAATGATTAATGTTGAATGAGTGTCTGGTAATGGGACATCTTCAGCGCTATCAGTCTTTCGATCAAGATATGGAATGAGCCATCGTTGTGCAAGCCAGAAAATGACAGGGGTGAGTGCCATCGAAATTGCAATGATCAGAATCGTAGGGGATAACACTGCTTGAGTAATTAAACCTTCGGTATTCGCAACAGCTAAGATCACATAAGCAAATTCTCCTCCTTGAGCAAGACAAATGGCAATCAATACACTGGTTTTGCATTGAAATTTAAAATATCGCGCGATTGCAACCATGCTTAATATTTTTATGATGATCAGCACGAATGCCCCACCAAAAATGAATAGCGGCTGATCTACGAGGAGATCAATCGGTGTCATCATGCCTACGCTCATAAAGAATAAACCGAGTAATAACCCTTTGAAGGGTTGAATGCTCGATTCCAGTTCATGGCGAAACTCAGAATCCGCGAGTAATACACCTGTCAGAAAAGCACCGAGCGTGGTGCTTAATCCGAGCATATCCATAAACAGAACGACAGCCAAAACAATGAAGAGTCCAGCAGCCGTAATGAGTTCAGTGGCACCACTCTGTACAATGAATCTAAAAAATGGTCGCATCACATAGCGACTAAATAAAAATAAGCCAGTAAACGTTGCAACAACAGCGGCAAAATAAGCAATACCATGATGTGTAGACTGATTTCCCGCGAGTAGGGGAATCAGGGCGAGTAAAGGAATAGCGGCAATATCTTGAAACAGTAAAATAGAGAAAGATTGCTGACCATGCGCGGTATTCAGCTGCTGCTTTTCTGCAAGTAATTGCATGACAAATGCTGTAGATGATAAAGCAAGGGCAAGACCAATTACGACACTAGCAGCAAGATGCTGTTGGAAGAACAGCCAAATGGTTGCGACAAGAATTATACCTGTGATCAAGACTTGAGCACTTCCAATCACAAATATAGAGTGACGCATATTCCACAAGCGCTGAGGGCGTAATTCTAGGCCGATTAAGAACATCAAAAAAATCACGCCGTACTCAGCTAATTTCATTAATGTTTCGGCATCATTGGTCACATTCAATGCACTTGGACCAAGTAATATTCCTGTAAACAAATAACCTAAGACTGTCGCAATACCAATTTTTTTTCCGAGCGGAACAAAAATTAATGCGGCAGCTAGAAAAATTGTGATTTGTAACAACAATGGCATTGGCCTTCCCTAAAGTGGAATGTTGGACTGATGAAATTGTAATCGTGTCTGCTTTAGCTGTGTAAATTTAATTCAGGTCTTCGACTTTGATAATTTAACTCTATTCATGATTAGCTTAGCTCTTGAGGATCTATATCAATACTGAGCTTCATCGTTGAAGGTTTTTGTTGAAGCACAAATGGCCACCATTCTCGTATATAGAAATGCATTTTTGCACGATCTGATGACAATAAAACCACATGTGCCTGATAACGCCCAGCCTTTCGCTCCATTGGCGCAGGAATTGGACCCCAAATCTCAATCAGCTCACCAGTATGTTGTTGGAGCGATTGTGTCATATTGGTTAAAAAATTGAGATTTTCTTCCTGACTACGCGATTCACAACGTATTAATGCTGCATAGCGCATTGGAGGGAGTAAAGCAGATTGACGATCATGAAGTGTTTCACGAGCAAAAGCACGATAGTCTTTATTAATGAGCGTGTTGAGTAGAGGGTGATCAGGTCGTAAAGTTTGTAGATAAACCTCACCTTTTTTTTCACCTCGTCCTGCACGACCTGCAACTTGAACAATCAATTGGGCTGTTCGTTCCGTTGCTCTGAAATCAACACTGAGTAGGCCACTATCAATATCTAAGATTGCAACTAAGGTTACATACGGAAAGTGATGACCTTTGGCTAACATTTGCGTACCAAGTAAAATCATCGGTTTACTTTGATGAATTTGCTCGTAAATTTTTTGCCAACTACCGACACGGCTCGTGGAATCACGATCTACTCTGACCACAGGAAAGTCTGGAAATAAATGTTGTAAATTCTCTTCAACTTTTGCCGTGCCCATTCCAATAGGCTTCAAGGTGTGTTGCTGACAAGAGGGGCATTGATCAGGCAGTCGATTAATTGTCCCACAGTGATGGCAATGCAGGTGCTCATATGGTTTTTTATGAAGCGTAAAATGTGCATCACAATGGGGACAATTGGCTTGCCATCCACAGCTTTCGCAGATCAGGACAGGTGCATAACCACGTCTGTTTAAAAAGATCAGTACCTGTTCTTCTTGATTGAGTCTTTTTTGAATTTCTTTAATGAGTTGTTCGCTTATACCATGCTGTTTTTGAGCAATCTTTAGATCAATTAAATGAATTTTAGGTAAGCTTGCACCTGCAGCACGTTCATCGAGTTTCAGAATCGTTAATTTTTTTTGCTCCACCAAATGATATGAGTCAATACTTGGTGTTGCTGAGCCAAGGACAATGGGGCATTGCTCTAAATAAGCGCGATAGAGAGCAACATCACGTGCATGGTAGCGAAAACCTTCTTGTTGTTTGAATGACAGGTCATGCTCCTCATCTAAGATAATGAGCCCTAAATTTGGCATGGGGGTGTAAATCGCAGAGCGTGTACCAAGAATAATGGAGGCCTTTCCTGTTTGAGCATATTGCCAAGCTTGGAGGCGCTTTGTGTCATTCAGTCCGGAATGCAACAAGACAATATTGCAGTGAAAGCGAGATTGAAACCGACTGATAGTTTGAGGGGTTAAGCCAATTTCTGGTACCAGTACCAATACTTGCTGACCTTTTTGTAAAACCTCTTGCATGACTTGCAAATAAACTTCAGTTTTTCCGCTTCCAGTTAAACCATCGAGTAAAAATGCTTGATAGCGATTTTGTGCTTTTAAAATGGATTGAATTGCTTTTTTTTGATCATCATTTGCAGTCAATGGCATTTGAGCCAGCTGTACAGGTTCAGGACTAAAGTCCTGCTGAATCAATTTACATTCGACGATTTCTTTCTTTTCAAGCGCTTTTAATGTTGCTGTTTCCACACCACTCAAATTCAGTATCGTCTCGGCAGTCCCTTGAGGGTGTAGCTTTAAAATTTTATAAGCCTCTTGTTGTTTTAAAGATCGAGCCACTTTCTTTTCAGCGTCTAAATTTAAAACTTTCCAAGAGTGAGCTAATAAATTATAGGGTTTACCCTGCCTTAAAAATGTCGGCAAAGTGGTATGCATGACTTCCCCAATGGGGAATTGATAATATTGAGCAGACCACTGCGCGAGCTGAATGATCGTATCATTGAGTATGGGTTGCAGATCCAAGATTTCAGTGATGGGTTTCAGTTTGATTTTCGGATCTAATGGCGTTTCCGGTGCGATCTTTTCGAGTACGATTCCGACTAAGTTTTGACGACCAAACGAAACAAGAACACGGCAACCTATGTGTATAGTTTGGTATTGTTCTGCAGAAACTTCATAATCAAAACAATCATATAGATAAACTGGCACCGCGATGCGCACTCGATAAACAATTTGGCTTAATTCTGAAATATTTGTCATATATAGTCGTCAATCAATATGGTGAAAACTTATCGTGGATAACCAATGCTTGTGATAGAGTGTTCAAGTTGTTGCAAGTGATCAATATGAATGAAGAGAACGGTCTAAGGCAACTCTTAAGACATCATAATTAGGAAAATTAGAGCATTATCATGCCCGCATATCAATATACTGCCATCGATGCTTCAGGAAAGCAGCAAAAGGGTGTGCTAGAAGGTGATTCAGCCCGACAGATTCGACAACAGCTTCGGGATAAACAATGGATTCCAGTACAAGTTGATGCTGTAGAACAAAAAGACAAGCATCGAACTGGTGGTTTTTTTCAAAAAAAGTTTACAGCTTATGACTTAGCTTTGATGACTCGCCAATTATCCGTATTAGTTGCTGCGGGGATCCCACTTGAGGAAGCATTAAGAGCAGTTGCCAAACAAAGCGAAAAAGCTCACGTGCAAAATTTGATGTTATCTGTAAGATCAAAGGTTTTAGAAGGTCATTCCTTGGCTCAAGGGATGCAACAATCTGGCAGATTCCCTGAACTTTATATTGCAACGATTGCTGCTGGTGAGCGATCAGGACACTTAGATCTTATTCTCGATCAATTGGCTGATTACACTGAAAATCGCTTTGCGATGCAAAAGAAGATTCAAGGTGCAATGATTTATCCTATTATTTTGATGTTGATGTCTTTCGGTATCGTAATGGGACTCATGACCTATGTAGTACCAGATATCGTTAAAACTTTTGACCAAAGTAAAGATGCGCTACCTTGGATTACGGTTGCTTTAATGAAAGCTAGTGATTTTATACGTCAAGCTTGGCCATTTGTATTGGTTGCATCGGCGTTGGGATTCTTTCTATTGGTGCGTTTTTTAAGGACTGCCGCAGGGCATTATGCTTTTGATCGTCTCACGTTGAAGTTGCCATTATTTGGAAAACTATCACGAGGTATTAATGCCGCCCGCTTTTCAAGTACCTTATCTATCTTAACGCAATCTGGTGTTCCTTTGGTCGACGCGTTGAAAATTGGTGCAGCAGTAAGTAGCAATTGGGTTATTCGAGATGCAGTCAATGTCGCGGCTGAAAAGGTCACAGAGGGTGGAAATTTGGCGACGCAACTTGAACGCTGTGGTTATTTTCCACCGATGATGGTGCAAATGATCAAAAGTGGTGAAGCCTCGGGTGAGTTGGATCGAATGTTAGAAAGAGCTTCGACGATGCAAGATCGAGAAGTTACCACATTAATTTCGACATTATTGGCGTTGTTGGAGCCACTAATGTTGGTGTTAATGGCTGCGATTGTATTGGTGATCGTGATTGCTGTCATGTTGCCAATCGTCAACATGAACAATATGATTTAAACAGATTCAATAAATTCTAATAATGAATGAAATAGCGAGTGAAAATATGCGAAACAAGATGAAAATGCGAAAACAATCTGGTTTTACCCTGATCGAAGTGATGGTAGTGATTGTGATTTTAGGTGTGCTTGCAGCACTGATTGTGCCTAATGTCATGGGTCGTGGTGAGAAAGCTAAGGTTGATACCACAATCATTACGCTGAAAGGTGTTGCAGGTGCATTAGATCAATACAAATTAGACAATAACCAATATCCATCGATGCAAGATGGTGGCTTGGATGCCTTAGTCAATCAACCAGCTTCAGCAAAAAATTGGTTACCTGGTGGTTATGTGAAGGGTGGTTATCCTAAAGATAGTTGGGATAATGATTTGCAATATGTGATCCCTGGTTCGGAAGGTCGTGCATATGATCTTTATTCATTCGGCGCAGATGGAAAGCAGGGTGGTGAAGGAAATGATGCTGATATCTTTTACACACCATAAATGAAAATCATTATTAAAAACCATTCATGGTATTAATCACTTCACTTAATCGAATTAATAAATATTGAGTGAAGTGATAATCTTTATTATTTGTAAATATTAACCCAAATCATTGATAATTATAATGTTTATAAATAATTGGTTTTTGAGATTTATAATAAGAATTATTCCCATATTTAATGGTTACAAGAAACAGAAAATATGAAGAAAATTAGGCTTTTTATTTTAATTTTTCCCTGCATAATGGAGCCAACAGATTAGCTTGATAATAAGGGGGAATGATGAAAGCATTAATATTGTCAGATGAAATCAATTTATTTCATTGGACTGTGCTCAAGTCTGCACTGCTTATTCTGAGCTTATTGCCTATTAGTCATCTATTTATTGATCTTTGGTCAAATGCAGATGCAAGCAGTCAAATCATGATCGGATTTATGGCGATTAGTGTATTTAGTGCGATTACGATTTTAAGTTTTTATAGTGCACTTAAAGCATCTGTTTTGACGCTGTCTGATGTATCTTCAACATTTGAAGCGCTGCTCATTAAAATTTATCGATCTATTCCGATGTTGAGTTTGATGGCAATGCTGTCTTACTTCACAACACAAATTTAAAAAAACCGAGCATATTTGCTCGGTTTTTTTGATATAGAACGTATATTTGATTTGAACCAAGTGTTATCGACGAGATTTAAAACTGACATCGACAACACGTGGTCTAAAGAACCAACCCATCACCAATAAAATCAATGACAATCCCAATATTGGCCAATCACTGAATCTCGTATACCAAGTTTGCCCTTCCATTGCAGGTAGATCACCACGAAGAACCGCTTTTTGATAAATTGGGGCTTGGCTGACGATTTCCCCTTTGTGGTTGATAAAAGCAGTTACACCTGTATTGGTTGCACGAATAAACCAGCGTCCATTTTCTTTTGCTCGCATTTGTACCATTTGTAAATGTTGCCACGGACCAGCCGTACCCGTAAACCACGCATCATTTGAAACGGTGACGAGGAAATCACTATTTAGTGCATTGCGTCGGGTTAGGTTCGGATAGGCAACCTCATAACAAATCGCAGCTGCTAATTTGTGGTTGTGAATTGAAAAAGGAGCTTGATCCTGCGGACCACGTGAAAAACCGCTCATTGAAGGATCATTTTGAAGCGCAGGTAACACCCAACTTAACAGGCCAGACAGCGGAATATATTCACCAAAAGGAACGAGACGCTGTTTTTTATATAAGCCTGTAGCTTCATCACCAGATGCTATCATGGAGTTGTAATAACGCGGATAACCCAATGCCTTAGATTCATTTAAATCCCAATAAGGAATGCCTGTTACCCAAGCTGTGTTGGTACTTTTGGCTTGCTGATCCATTGCATCTAAAAATGGTTCAATATCTGATTGAAACATTGGGATAGATGATTCAGGCCAAACCACCAAGTCACGTCCCCATTCTGATCGTGTTAATTGTGCATAGATTTCAAGTGTCTTTACTTGATACTCAGTTAACCACTTTAAATCTTGAGGAATATTACCCTGGATTAAAGAAACGCTCAGCGGTGCAGATTTTCTTTCTTCAACAAAAGTTAAATGGGATGCGCCCCATGCACCTAGCAATACAATTGAAACTGGAATAGCCCAAAAGTAGCGTTTTCGTAGGAGTTCAACAAGTGCAGATGCAATGAGAATGACCACGAAAGAAACGGCAAATACACCAAATAAAGGTGCATAGCTATCTAAGAAGCGCTCTGTAAAAGCATAACCTGCAAATAACCAAGGGAAACCAGTAAATACCCAAGTTTTTGCCCATTCAAAGAATACCCATAAAGGGGCAAAAGTAAGTGGTGTTTCTGGAAAGAATCGACGATATATCCAAGTTTGTATTGCAGTAAATAGCCCCATCACCAAGGCCATAATCGCAATCATGATGACACTTAAAAATGCAGATGTATCACCATACACATGGATAGAAGTGTATAACCAGAATGCACCAACAAACCATAAACCAAAACCGTAAGTCCAACCGATGAGGAATGCTTGTTTAGGATTTCGCTTACTGAGTGTGGCATATAGCAATGCTGGCGATAATATTGCCAGCCACCACCAATAAAAAGGTGCAAGTGCGAGACTAAAAGTCGCACCTGCTGTTAAAGCAATAAGGAGTGGATAAATGAAAGGTAATGATTTTTGTTTTTCTGAAGGACTCAATAATTTTTGAAAATAGGCTCTCATTTACGCACAGCTCGAATCAGATGAATAGTACGGACATCTGCTTCCACAATGGTAAATTCCCAATCTCCCAATTCAATCACTTGGCCTTGAAGATCGCTGACTAAACCAATTTCTTGCAGTAATAGTCCACCCACAGTTTCCACTTCATCATCGGAAAATTCAGCATTTAAAACATTGTTAAAATGTTCAATTGGTGTAAGTGCTTGAACTAACCACGTGTTACTGCTGTTGCTGGTTTGATCTGGAACAATGAAATTGGCTTCTTCATCGACATTGTCATGTTCATCTTCAATTTCACCCACAATTTCTTCAAGAATATCCTCAAGTGTCACTAAACCCGAAGTAGAACCGTACTCATCAATCACAATCGCAATATGTGTTTGAGTGTTTTTTAGCATTCGGAGCACTTGATCAGAACGCGCGCTTTCAGGCACAAAGATCGGTTGGCGCATCAGCGAATGTACATTTACTTTCGAATCACGATCTTTTAAGAAAGGTAAGAGGTCCTTTGCCAAAAGGATACCAATGACGTTATCAGGTTGATCTGTTGAAAATACAGGGAAACGTGAGTGTGCTGACTCGATGAGAACATCAAGAATATCCAATAACTCATCATCTTCTTGTAAGCTGACCATTGAAGTTCGTGGCGTCATGACTTCACGAATTTTAGTCGCTGGAAGGTCAAAGATTCCCTCGAGCATCGCTACTGTATCTGGTTCGAGTAGTCGACGTGAATCTTGTACAATTTTTAACAGTTCATCTCGGGTTTCTGGGGCTGTGCCTAACCATTTGCGTAAGCCACGCATACCCCACGATGTACCTGATTCCTCTTGCATGATCTTTCCTAAAGACTCTTCAATTGAAAAAATAAGTTTTAATCATACCGAAGAAAATACGCTTGTCTATTGGTAAAATTTTGATTCCTAATGATCTATTTGATCATAGACCACTGTATTTGGAGTCTTTTTCTGAATTTGGGAGTGAAAAGATTGAATTATGATAAAATAATCGCCCAATCTTTTAAGGGCGATATTGAATGTCTGATTCTCAAGTTCAACCTCAAATCCAGTTGAATACACGTGGTTTACGTTGTCCAGAACCGGTGATGATGTTACATCAAGCCATTCGTAAATCTAAGTCTGGTGATGTGGTGGAAGTATTTGCAACAGATAATTCAACTTCTTGGGATATTCCTAAATTCTGTATGCATCTTGGTCATGAATTGCTGTTGCAAGAAGAACGTTTAGATGACAATGGGAACAAAGAATTTCATTATTTGGTAAAAAAAGGTTAGCCCGTCGTGAATTAACCATTGAAACAATTCATATCGTTTAAAATTGATTTTTTCGTGTACAATTTGAGTTAAGAATATCTAAATAATAATGATTAACTCATTTTGACATGAAGAATTTCATCAATAATATTCAGCGTGCGATTGAACAGTTCGGCCTAACCGCCCAAAACAGAGCCCTCCACATCCAATTCAGTCATTCACAGCTGAATAGCCAAGTCTTCCTACAACGCATCGATGGCAGCCATG
>NZ_JBWYIZ010000006.1:0-167168 GCF_056779995.1 Acinetobacter sp. ANC_7504
CAATGCCACAAACTCGTGAACACATCCTTCTTTCTCGCCAAGTAGGTGTTCCATACATCGTTGTATTCTTAAACAAATGTGACCTTGTAGACGACGAAGAGCTTCTTGAGCTGGTTGAAATGGAAGTTCGTGAACTTCTTTCTACTTATGACTTCCCAGGTGATGACACTCCAGTTATCCGTGGTTCTGCTCTTGCTGCACTTAACGGTGAAGCTGGTCAGTTCGGTGAAGATGCAGTTGTTGCTCTTGTTGAAGCGCTTGACACTTACATCCCAGAGCCAGAGCGTGCTATTGATAAAGCATTCTTAATGCCAATCGAAGATGTATTCTCTATTTCTGGTCGTGGTACAGTAGTAACTGGCCGTGTAGAAGCTGGTATCGTGAAAGTAGGCGAAGAAGTTGAAATCGTAGGTATCAAAGACACAGTTAAAACTACAGTAACTGGCGTTGAAATGTTCCGTAAACTTCTAGACGAAGGTCGTGCGGGCGAGAACTGTGGTATCTTATTACGTGGTACTAAGCGTGAAGACGTACAACGTGGTCAAGTACTTTCTAAACCAGGTGCGATCAAGCCACACACTAAATTCGATGCAGAAGTATACGTACTTTCTAAAGAAGAAGGTGGTCGTCATACTCCATTCCTTAACGGTTACCGTCCACAGTTCTACTTCCGTACAACTGACGTAACTGGCGCGATTCAATTGCAAGAAGGCGTTGAAATGGTTATGCCTGGTGACAACGTAGAAATGTCAGTAGAATTAATCCACCCAATCGCAATGGACCCAGGTCTACGTTTTGCGATCCGTGAAGGTGGTCGTACAGTTGGTGCTGGTGTTGTTGCTAAAGTAACTGCATAATAGAAGTACAAACGAAAACCGAGAGTTTCGATTCTCGGTTTTGTTATAGGTCAGTAGTTCAATTGGTAGAGCGTCGGTCTCCAAAACCGAATGTTGGGGGTTCGAGTCCCTCCTGGCCTGCCAAATTATTTTTGATAAAAAGCTTGATGCTGGCTAAACTGGTCATATAATAAGTCGCGAATTCAACGACGAGTACAAAAATGTCGAATGATAAATCGCGTGACGCATTAAGCGACGCGCCAATTCCTCAAAGAAACAATTCCGCTGAAGTCGTTAAATCTGGTTCACCAGTTGACGTGATTTTATGGATTATTGCATTGGCATTACTTGCTGGTGCACTTATGGTAAATCAACATCTTCCAGCATATTGGGTTCCCGCAAACAATATTTGGGTGCGTGTTGGGGTAATTTTGGCTTGTATCGTTGTGGCTTTAGGTTTATTATACGCCACCCATCAAGGCAAAGGCTTTGTTCGTTTGTTGAAAGACTCGCGCATTGAACTGCGTCGAGTGATTTGGCCAACAAAGCAAGAAACAGTAACTGCATCATGGCAAGTGTTACTTGTTGTTGTAATCACCGCTATTGGTTTATGGTGTTTTGATTACATTATTAGTTGGTTGATGAAGTTTATTATCGGGTAAAAGAGCTATGAAACGTTGGTACATTATTCATGCCTATTCAGGTTATGAAAAACAAGTGATGCGTTCGCTTAATGATCGAATCCAGCGTAGCGCTGTTGCCGATAGCTTTGGTGAAGTCCTTGTTCCTACCGAAGAAGTGGTGGAAATGAAGGATGGTAAGAAACGTAAGTCAGAGCGTAAATTCTTTCCAGGCTATGTGTTAGTTGAAATGGAAATGAATGACGATACTTGGCACATTGTTAAAGAATGTCCAAAAGTACTCGGATTTATTGGTGGTACGGCAGAAAAGCCTGCTCCAATTACGCAAAAAGAAGCTGACGCGATTCTTGCACGTGTACGCAATACTGGCGAAGCACCTCGTCCTAAGACAATGTTCGAGCCAGGCGAAGAATTATTGGTTACTGATGGTCCATTCACAGACTTTAAAGGTGTGGTGGAAGAAGTTCAGTACGAAAAGTCACGCTTAACGTTGACGATTAATGTATTTAATCGACCAACTCAAGTTGAATTGGAATTTCGCCAAGTCGAAAAAACAATTTAATCTGAATTGGTTGAAAACGCCCGATTTTATTAATCGGGCATTGTTGTTGTAACGGTATCGTTACTTGTAAATATTGGGGAGCCTTAATCGGCGTTTGTACCCAGAGGTAATTGAAATGGCTAAGAAGATTGACGGCTATATCAAGCTGCAAGTTCCAGCTGGTAAAGCGAATCCATCTCCACCAATCGGTCCTGCACTAGGTCAACGTGGTGTAAACATCATGGCATTCTGTAAAGAATTCAATGCTGCTACACAAAAACTTGAAGCTGGTCTTCCGATTCCTGTAGTGATCACTGTGTACAACGACAAGTCGTTCACATTTATCATGAAAACTCCACCTGCTGCTATTCTGCTTAAGAAAGCTGCTGGTATCCAAAAGGGTTCAGCTGTACCTAACAAAACTAAAGTTGGTAAGTTGACTCGTGCTCAATTAGAAGAGATCGCGACTACTAAAGAACCAGATTTAACTGGTGCTGACTTAGACGCGCGTGTACGTACCATTGCTGGTTCTGCACGTTCTATGGGCTTGGAAGTGGAGCTTTAAGACATGGCTAAATTAACTAAACGTCAAAAAGCGATTGCAGCTGCTGTAGAAGCGAACAAAGTTTATACTTTGGAAGAAGCTGTAGCAGTACTTTCTAGCCTTCCAGCTGCTAAATTCAAAGAATCTTTGGATGTAGCTGTAAATCTAGGTGTTGATCCTCGTAAATCTGACCAAGTTGTTCGTGGCGCGACTACACTTCCTGCAGGTACTGGTAAAACTGTACGTGTAGCTGTGTTTGCTCAAGGCGCTGCTGCTGAAGCTGCTAAAGCTGAAGGTGCGGACGTAGTTGGTTTTGATGACCTTGCTGAAAGCATTCAAGCGGGTAACCTTGACTTTGACGTAGTGATTGCTGCTCCAGATGCAATGCGCGTTGTAGGTAAGTTAGGTACAATCCTTGGTCCACGTGGCTTAATGCCAAACCCTAAAGTGGGTACTGTAACTCCTGACGTAGCAACTGCAGTTAAAAATGCAAAAGCTGGTCAAGCACGTTACCGTGTAGACAAAGCGGGTATCATCCATGCTGCGATCGGTCAAGTAGGTTTCACTGCTGAAGCTGTTCGTCAAAACGTTGAAGCTCTTGTAGCTGACCTTAAGAAAGCAAAACCTGCAACTTCTAAAGGTGTTTATATCAAAAAGATCACTTTAAGCTCAACTATGGGTCCTGGTCTTACTATTGATGTAACTAACGTTTCTAACTAAGTTTAACTTAGACAGAATTTTAAAGCCCTGAGTAAGATTTGAAGCGCTGCTTCAAATCTTACGCAAGATACCGGTTTTGGATTTCTTGCGAACTTAGGCAAACTTTGAATTGGTAAATGAGAATTTATCAGCGTCAAAGACCTCAGGCGAGGGGAGTTTTATGCTTCGCTCTTAATATTCCAGCCTGCGTAGACGCGGTGGTGTGATTTAGTTCATCCTCCGCGTGTTGACTCAGTGATGAGTTAACGAACTGGGAGTGTACTTCGCGTGAGTACATAAATCACCGTTAGGAGGTTTTACAATGGCTCTTCTTATCGAAGACAAAAAACAGATCGTAGCTGAAGTTAACGCTGTTGCTTCTACTGCTTTCACTGCTGTTGTTGCTGACTACCAAGGTTTAACTGTTGAGCAATTAACTGCTCTTCGTGTTGAAGCTCGTAAACTAGGTGTTACTACACGTATCGTGCGTAATACTTTAGCTAAACGTGCTCTTCAAGATACTCAGTTCGATATCTTGAACGACAACCTTGTTGGCCCAACAATTTTAGCTTTCTCGACTTCTGAAGACGACATGGGCGCAGCTGCTCGTTTGTTTGAAGAATTTGCTAAAACTAATAAAGCATTTGAACTTAAAGCTGCTGCATTCGATGGCAAGGTTTATCAAGGTGCTGAAGTTAGCGTAATCGCGAACCTTCCGAACCAAGAAAAAGCGCTTACTATGCTTGCAAATGTTCTTCAAGCTCCTATTTCGAAATTGGGTCGCCTTATTACTGCGCTCAAAGAGAAAAACGAGTCAGAAGCTGCTTAAGCTTAATAAATCAATTTCCACACCATTCAATATCCATTTGGAGTTATTCTCATGGCTTTAACTAACGAAGAAATCTTAAACGCAGTTGCTGAAAAAACTGTTCTTGAACTTGTTGAACTTATCTCTGCTTTTGAAGAGAAATTCAATGTATCTGCTGCTGCTGTAGCTGTAGCTGCTGCTCCAGGTGCTGGCGCTGCTGCTGCTGAAGAACAAACTGAATTCAACGTAGAGTTGACTTCTTTCGGTGCTAACAAAGTTGCTGTAATTAAAGCAGTTCGTGAAGCAACTGGTCTTGGTCTTAAAGAAGCTAAAGATTTAGTTGAAGGCGCTCCAGCTCTTCTTAAAGAAGGTGTTTCTAAAGAAGAAGCTGAAGAACTTAAGAAGAAACTTGAAGAAGCTGGTGCTCAAGTTACTGTTAAGTAATTTCGCCATGGGGTCAATATTAATTTGACCCCAAAAATTGGCTGATGGCTCTTGGGTCATCAGCCTTTTTGCGTTACAATTATCGGCTCGATTTTTGTTAACTTGGTGTAAAAATCATCAATACTAACTATAATTGAATAAAATCAAACGCTTACCAATATTTTTCCATGTTTAAAAATATTGTTAAGCGTTTTAATACCACTGAACATTGCAGCATTTGAACAAAGTGGTGGTCATATCGACCTGCGTAATTCCTTCTAGACCCGTTCTGCAGGCGGGTTTAGTTTACTTTCCGAGGACTCCAGATGGCATACTCATATACCGAAAAGAAACGGATCCGTAAGAATTTTGGTAAATTGCCCCAAGTGATGGATGCTCCGTACCTGCTCGCGATTCAAGTCGACTCGTACAGAACGTTCCTTCAAGATGGCAAAACACCAAAAAACCGCGAAGATATCGGTCTCCAAGCCGCATTTCGTTCAGTTTTTCCAATTGAAAGTTATTCTGGGAATGCTGCTTTAGAATTCGTTGAGTATAGCCTTGGTAAACCAGAGTTTGACGTTCGCGAATGTATTCTTCGTGGCTCAACTTATGCGGCACCAATGCGCGTAAAAATTCGTTTGATCATTAAAGATCGCGAAACGAAATCAATTAAAGACGTACGTGAACAAGAAGTGTACATGGGTGAAATGCCACTTATGACACAGAATGGTACGTTCGTGATCAATGGTACTGAGCGTGTAATCGTATCTCAATTACATCGTTCACCTGGTGTGTTCTTTGATCATGACAAGGGTAAGACGCATTCAAGTGGTAAGGTGCTTTATTCAGCACGTATCATTCCTTACCGTGGTTCATGGTTAGACTTTGAGTTTGATGCTAAAGATTTAGTATACGTTCGTATTGACCGTCGTCGTAAGTTACTTGCGACTGTGATTCTTCGTGCCTTGAACTATACAAACGAACAAATTCTAGACATGTTCTATGAAAAGGTTCCTGTATATCTAGACATGGGCAGCTATCAAATTGACTTGGTTCCAGAGCGTCTGCGTGGCGAGATGGCACAATTTGATATCACAGACAATGACGGTAAGACAATCGTTGAGCAAGGTAAACGTATTAATGCGCGTCATGTTCGTCAAATGGAAGCTGCAGGCTTAACTAAACTTCCAGTACCTGATGAATATTTATATGAGCGTATTACTGCTGAAGATATTACATTACACAATGGTGATGTGATTGCTGCAAACACGGTTCTTAGCCATGAAGTGATGGTTAAAATCGCTGAAGGCGGCGTTAAGCAATTTAACGTACTTTATACCAATGACATCGATCGTGGTTCATTCGTAGCTGATTCATTACGTGCTGATACGACTTCTGGTCGTGAAGAAGCGCTTGTAGAAATTTACAAGGTAATGCGTCCAGGTGAGCCACCAACGAAAGAAGCTGCAGAAAACTTATTCAATAACTTATTCTTCTCTTCTGAACGTTATGACTTATCACCAGTTGGTCGTATGAAGTTCAACCGTCGTTTGGGTCGTCCTTACGAAGTGGGTACAGATCAGAAGTCACGTGAAGTTGAAGGTATTCTTTCAAACGATGACATCATTGACGTATTAAAAACGCTGGTTGAAATCCGTAACGGTAAAGGTGAAGTCGATGATATCGACCACCTAGGTAACCGTCGCGTACGTTCTGTTGGCGAAATGACAGAAAACCAATTCCGTGTTGGTCTAGTTCGTGTTGAACGTGCTGTGAAAGAGCGTTTATCACAAGCAGAGACAGATAACTTGTCTCCACAAGACTTGATCAATGCAAAACCAGTAGCGGCTGCAATCAAAGAATTCTTTGGTTCAAGTCAGTTATCTCAGTTCATGGATCAAAACAACCCATTGTCTGAAATTACACACAAACGTCGTGTATCAGCATTAGGTCCAGGTGGTTTAACACGTGAACGTGCGGGCTTCGAAGTACGTGACGTACATCAAACTCACTACGGTCGTGTTTGTCCAATTGAAACGCCTGAAGGTCCAAACATTGGTTTGATCAACTCATTATCTGTATATGCGAAAGCGAATAGCTTTGGTTTCTTAGAAACTCCATATCGTAAAGTTGTTGATGGTCGTGTAACGGATGAAGTTGAATATTTATCAGCAATTGAAGAAGTAGGTACTGTGATTGCACAGGCCGATTCTCAATTGGATAAAGATGGCAACTTAACAGAAGAGTTCGTATCTGTTCGTCACCAAGGTGACTTCGTACGTATGCCGCCAGAAAAAGTAACGCACATGGACGTATCTGCTCAGCAGGTTGTTTCTGTGGCTGCGTCACTGATTCCATTCCTTGAACACGATGATGCGAACCGTGCATTGATGGGTTCAAACATGCAACGTCAGGCTGTTCCTACGCTGATTGCTGACAAGCCTCTTGTTGGTACAGGTATGGAAGCGAACGTGGCGCATGACTCAGGCGTGTGTGTGATCGCGAAACGTGGCGGGCGTATTGAATACGTAGATGCATCTCGTGTCGTTATTCGTGTGAATGAAGATGAAATGGTTGCGGGTGAAGCAGGTGTAGATATCTACAACTTGATTAAGTACACACGTTCAAACCAAAACACATGTATTAACCAAAAAGTGCTTGTGAACCTAGGCGACAAAGTTGGTCGTGGTGATGTACTTGCTGATGGTCCATCAACTGATGGCGGTGAATTGGCACTTGGTCAAAACATGCGTGTCGCGTTCATGACTTGGAACGGTTATAACTACGAAGACTCGATCTTATTATCTGAGCGTGTTCTTCAAGAAGATCGTTTGACGTCTATTCACATTCAAGAACTCTCTTGTGTCGCGCGTGATACTAAACTTGGTTCAGAAGAAATTACTGCTGATATCCCGAACGTAGGTGAGGCTGCACTTTCTAAGCTTGATGAATCAGGTATTGTCTATATCGGTGCTGAAGTAACTGCTGGCGACATCTTAGTTGGTAAAGTAACACCTAAGGGCGAAACGCAGTTGACTCCTGAAGAAAAATTGCTTCGTGCAATATTTGGTGAAAAAGCAGCTGATGTGAAAGACTCTTCACTTCGTGTTCCATCTGGTACGAAGGGTACAGTCATCGACGTTCAAGTGTTTACTCGTGATGGTATCGAGAAAGACGAACGTGCTCAAGCGATTGAAAAAGCTCAACTTGATGCATACCGTAAAGATTTGAAAGAAGAATACAAAATCTTCGAAGAAGCTGCACGTGAGCGTGTTGTACGTTTGTTGAATGGTCAAGAGTCTAATGGCGGCGGTACAACAAAACGTGGCGATAAGTTAACTGATGAAGTTCTTTCAAATCTAGAACTTGTTGATCTACTTGATATCCAACCAGTAGATGAAGGCATCGCGGAGCGTTTAACTCAAATTCAAGTATTCTTGAAAGAGAAGAGTCTTGAAATCGATGAGAAATTCGCTGAGAAAAAACGCAAGCTTTCTACAGGTGATGAGTTAACAACTGGCGTATTGAAAGTTGTTAAAGTTTACCTAGCAGTAAAACGTCGTATTCAGCCTGGTGATAAGATGGCGGGTCGTCATGGTAACAAAGGTGTTGTATCAAACATCTTGCCAGTTGAAGACATGCCACATGATGCGAATGGTGTTCCAGTAGATATCGTATTGAACCCACTAGGTGTACCTTCACGTATGAACGTGGGTCAGATTCTTGAAACTCACTTGGGTATGGCTGCGAAAGGTCTTGGTGACAAGATCGATCAAATGTTGAAAGAACAACGTACTGTACTTGAACTTCGTGAATTCTTAGACAAGATTTACAACAAAGTTGGTGGCGAGCAAGAAGATCTTGATAGCTTAACTGATGATGAAATCTTGGCACTTTCAGGCAACCTCCGTAAAGGTGTTCCACTTGCAACACCAGTATTTGACGGTGCCGAAGAAGGTCAAATCAAAGAGTTATTAGAACTATCTGGTCTTTCACGTACTGGTCAGACAGTACTGTATGATGGCCGTACTGGTGAACGTTTTGACCGTCCTGTAACTGTAGGTTACATGTACATGTTGAAATTGAACCACTTGGTTGATGACAAGATGCATGCGCGTTCTACAGGTTCTTACTCGCTTGTAACGCAACAGCCGCTTGGTGGTAAAGCACAATTCGGTGGTCAGCGTTTCGGTGAGATGGAGGTCTGGGCACTCGAAGCATATGGCGCAGCTTATACGCTTCAAGAAATGCTGACTGTGAAGTCGGATGACGTTGAGGGTCGTACCCGTATCTATAAGAACATTGTAGATGGTAACCATTATATGGACCCAGGTATGCCTGAATCGTTCAACGTATTGACCAAAGAGATCCGTTCTTTAGGTATCAACATTGAACTGAAAAATGGTGACTAATTAGTTCCATTTAATCCCCCCAGCCCCCTTTGAGAAAGGGGGAGTTCCAACTCGAAAGGGAAGGAGCTTCCTTCCTTAGAAAAATGAGGGACTGAGGGAGGATTACTCAGTTATAAAACAATATTTGTGACCCAGTTGTGAAGTGAAAATCTCCACAACACACGGAGAAAAAAATTGAAAGACTTGCTCGATATCATGCGCAAAAAGACGGATTCAGACGGTCATGCTCCTGTAGAGTTTGATCGCATCCGTATTGGTCTTGCGTCACCAGAAATGATTAAGTCATGGTCTCATGGTGAAGTTAAAAAGCCAGAGACAATTAACTATCGTACATTCAAACCTGAACGTGATGGTTTATTCTGTGCCAAAATTTTTGGTCCAGTAAAAGATTACGAATGCTTGTGTGGTAAATACAAGCGTATGAAATACAAAGGCGTCATTTGTGAAAAATGTGGCGTTGAAGTAACAACTGCGAAAGTTCGTCGTGAGCGTATGGGTCACATTGAGCTTGCTTCACCAGTTGCACACATTTGGTTCTTAAAATCACTGCCTAGCCGTATCGGTCTTCTTTTAGACATGACGCTACGTGATATCGAACGTGTATTGTATTTCGAATCTTACGTTGTGACAGATCCTGGTATGACGCCATTTGAGAAATACCAACTTCTGAATGACGAAGAATACTTCACAGCATTAGAAGAGCACGGTGATGAATTCACTGCGAAAATGGGTGCTGAAGCAGTTCAAGATTTGTTGAAAGACATCGATCTTGAAGCTGAGATTTCTCGTTTACGTGAAGAAATTCCGAATACAACTTCTGAAACGAAGCTTAAGAAAGCATCTAAGCGTTTGAAGTTAATGGAAGCGTTCAAAGAGTCGAATAACAAACCAGAATGGATGGTGTTGACTGTACTTCCAGTACTTCCACCAGATCTTCGTCCGCTTGTACCACTTGAAGGTGGTCGTTTCGCGACATCTGATTTGAACGATCTTTATCGTCGTGTGATTAACCGTAACAATCGTTTAAAGCGTCTTCTTGATCTAGCTGCTCCAGATATCATCGTACGTAACGAAAAACGTATGTTACAAGAGTCTGTAGATGCATTGTTAGATAACGGTCGTCGTGGTCGTGCAATTACTGGTTCGAACAAACGTCCTCTTAAATCTTTGGCAGACATGATCAAAGGTAAACAAGGTCGTTTCCGTCAGAACTTACTTGGTAAGCGTGTTGACTATTCTGGTCGTTCGGTAATTACTGTAGGTCCTACTTTACGTCTTCACCAATGTGGTCTTCCTAAGAAAATGGCACTTGAGTTATTCAAGCCGTTTATTTTCGCGAAATTACAAGCATCTGGCCAAGCAACTACCATTAAAGCTGCGAAGAAAATGGTTGAGCGTGAGACTCCAGAAGTTTGGGACGTTCTTGCATCTGTGATTCGTCAACATCCAGTGATGTTGAACCGTGCGCCAACACTTCACCGTTTAGGTCTTCAAGCATTTGAACCTGTATTGATCGAAGGTAAAGCGATCCGTCTACACCCACTCGTATGTGCTGCGTTCAACGCCGACTTCGATGGTGACCAAATGGCGGTACACGTTCCATTAACACTTGAAGCTCAATTAGAAGCTCGTGCGTTAATGATGTCAACGAACAACATCTTGTCTCCAGCAAACGGTGAACCAATCATCGTTCCATCGCAAGACGTTGTCTTAGGCTTGTATTACATCACGCGTGATGCAATCAATGCCAAAGGTGAAGGCATGGTGTTCGCGGATACTCACGAAGTAAACCGTGCGCTTGCAACAGGTCAAGTTGATTTACATGCTCGCGTTAAAGCTCGTGTACATCAAACTGTGATCAATGAAAATGGTGAGCGTGAGCAACAAACGATTATCGTTGATACAACGCCAGGCCGTTGTTTACTTTGGGAAGTTGTGCCAGAAGGTTTAAGCTTCGAGCAAATCAATGTTGAGATGACCAAAAAGAACATCTCTAAATTGATCAACTCTTGCTACCGTAAGCTTGGTTTGAAAGATACTGTTATTTTTGCTGACCAATTGATGTACCTCGGTTTCCGTCAAGCAACACGTTCAGGCGTGTCTGTTGGTATGGAAGACATGGTGATTCCACCTGCGAAGTATTCAATCATCGAGAAAGCTGAAGTTGAAGTTCGTGAAATTGAGCAACAGTTCGAACAAGGTTTCGTAACTGCCGGTGAACGTTATAACAAAGTTGTCGATATTTGGGCACGTACAAACGACCAAGTAGCGAAAGCGATGATGGATAACTTGTCTTACACGACTGTTAAGAACAAACAGGGCGAAGATGAGAAACAAAAATCATTCAACTCCATCTACATGATGTCTGACTCTGGTGCCCGTGGTAGTGCAGCACAGATTCGTCAGCTTGCAGGTATGCGTGGTTTGATGGCAAAACCGGATGGCTCGATTATTGAGACACCAATTAAAGCGAACTTCCGTGAAGGTTTGACAGTACTTCAGTACTTCATTTCAACACACGGTGCGCGTAAAGGTTTGGCCGATACAGCATTGAAGACAGCGAACTCGGGTTACTTGACACGTCGTCTTGTAGACGTAGCGCAAGACTTAGTGATTACTGAGCCAGATTGCGGTACTTTTGACGGTCTCGTAATGACGCCATTCATTCAAGGTGGTGATGTTATCGAGAACTTAGGTACTCGTGTGCTTGGTCGTGTATTAGCTGAAGATGCGAAGCGACCAGGTTCTGATGAAGTAGTACTGCCACGTAATACACTCATCGATGAGAAACTTGCAAACTACCTAGAAGAGCAAGGTGTCGATGAAGTTAAAGTGCGTTCAGTAGTAAACTGTGCATCTACTTTTGGTGTATGTGCGAAATGTTATGGTCGTGACCTTGCACGTGGTCACTTGGTGAATCCAGGTGAATCAGTGGGTGTAATGGCTGCTCAATCCATTGGTGAGCCAGGTACACAGTTAACGATGCGTACATTCCACGTGGGTGGTGCTGCGAGCCGAACTTCTGCTGCGAACAGTGTTCAAGTACGTAATGCAGGCTTTGTCCGTTTCCATAATGTGAAGACAGTTCAACACGCTAAAGGTCACTTAGTGTCTGTTTCTCGTTCTGGTGAGATTGGTATCACTGATGACATCGGTCGTGAGCGTGAGCGTTATAAACTTCCTTACGGTGCCTCAATCTTGATTAAAGATGGTGGTGCGGTAGAAGCTGGCGGTATTGTAGCGACTTGGGATCCGCATACGCATCCATTGGTAACAGAAGTTGCTGGTAAAGCACGTTTCAGCCAAATCGCTGATGGTGTAACTGCAACCTCGAAAACAGATGATGCAACTGGTATGACGACAGTTGAAATTTTACCTGTAACGTCTCGTCCAGCTTCTGGTAAAGACTTACGTCCAGCGATTGTATTAGATACAGTTGATGGTGGTGAACAGTTCTACTTCTTACCACAAAATACAATTGTGACTGTCCGAGATGGCGAAACAATTGGTGTGGGTGATGTAATTGGTCGTGTACCTCAAGAAACTTCACGTACTCGTGATATTACCGGTGGTCTTCCACGTGTAGCTGACTTGTTTGAAGCACGTAAGCCGAAAGAACATGCGATCCTTGCAGAAGTTTCAGGTGTTGTAAGCTTTGGTAAAGAAACTAAAGGTAAGAATCGTTTGGTGATCACACCGGATGATGGCTCAGAGATTTACGAAGAGTTAATTCCTAAGTGGCGTACGATTAACGTGTTTGAAGGTGAGCATGTTAACCGTGGTGAAACGATTTCTGATGGTCCGCAAAATCCACATGACATCTTACGTTTGAAAGGCGAAGTTGCACTTACGAACTACATCGTGAATGAAGTTCAAGACGTATATCGTCTCCAAGGTGTAAAAATCAACGATAAGCACATTGAAGTCATCGTACGTCAAATGTTGCGTAAAGTTGAGATCATCGATGGTGGTGATACAAGCTTCATCAAAGGCGAGCAAGTGGATTACATCCGTGTTGTCCAAGAAAACCAAGCAGTACTTGCTCAGAACAAGTTCCCTGCGAAGTTTGAACGTCAATTGATGGGTATCACGAAAGCTTCACTTTCTACTGACTCGTTCATTTCTGCTGCATCGTTCCAGGAAACAACACGTGTGTTAACTGAAGCTGCTGTAACAGGTAAAGAAGATGATTTACGCGGTCTAAAAGAAAACGTGGTTGTTGGTCGCTTGATCCCAGCGGGTACAGGTTTGGCTTACCACTTAGAGCGTCGTCGTCAAGAAGCAGAAGCTGCTGAACACGAATTGGTTAATGACTTCTCTGAAGTTGACCAAGCGTTCTCACAAGCATTAAATGAAGATCAGTTTTAATCTAAACTGAATTAAGAAGGCACCTACGGGTGCCTTTTTTTATTGAGTTTGATAATGTGAATTTGAGGCTAAATATCTATTTTGAAAAAAACTCTTTACAAATAGCATCATTTTCGCGTTGTCTTGTAACAGAAATTGAAAATTTTATTCTCTAGATCGCGATATGCTTATATAAATAGACAAAGAGGGACATCAAGATGAAAAAGTTAACAGCTGTCATGGCGATGGCAACCGTATCTACAATGCTACTTGCAGGTTGTGAAAGCATGACGCCGAATCAACAGCGTATTGGTGCAGCTGCTGCAGGCGGTGCACTTGGTGGTGGTGTTGGTAATAATGTTGGTGGTGGTGTTGGTGCAACGCTTGGTGGTGGTGCAGGTGCCGCTGTAGGTAGTAAAGCTCAAGGGGGCTCAGATCGTAATGCCACTTATAGTGGTGTAGGCGGTGCAATCGGGTCTGCAGTCGGTAAAAGTATTTTTGGTGGTAACTCTGGCGCTGCAATTGGTGGTGCAATTGGCGGCGGTGCAGGAGCAGCGATAGAGCAAAAGCGATAGAACAAAATAATCGTTAATTTGCTAAAGTAATAAAAAAAGCGCTCATAGAGCGCTTTTTTTATTAACGGAAACGTGTGGCTTTTGCCTTCTTGCGACGGATATACACAGTTTTGTGAACTTCTGCGATCCGTAAGCCTGATTCATCCATAATATTCACAGTATAGTTACGGTAAACAGGAGCATGATTGCTAGCGAGCTCTTTGATGAGTTGTATTTCACTGGAATCAATGCGGATATCTGCATAAACAGTGCTACGACCAGGAGTTAAAAAATCGATGCTTGCAGCCTTATCCCAAACAATATATTTATCACCTAAGTGATACATGAGTAATGTCATATAGAATGGGTCAACCATAGAATAAAGGCTACCGCCAAAGTGGACACCCACAATATTTTTATTTTTTCGTGTAAGTGGCATTTTTACACGAATATGATGATTTTTTAAGTCGATTTTATCGATAGTAATGCCTGCGCCTTGAAAGGGTGCAAAGCTATTAAACATATACTTGGAGATTAACGGAATTGTCGTTAGCTTTTTCAAAATACTCATTTAGGTCAATTATTTTTATTTCATTAGTTAGCATACTAAAGTACAAAAAATATTCTGGCATTGATCGAAAATCATCGTAGACCAAGAAAACGGTCAATCAATAACAAAAAAGGTTGAGCATATTATGCAATTTGAATCGCATTGGATTAACACCACAGATCAACAAAAACTCTATGCTAAAACATGGGGAGATCGGAATAAGCCGGCATTGGTGCTTGTGCATGGTTATCCAGACAATCAAGAAGTATGGGAACCAATCATTTCGAATTTAATCGAAGATTATTTTGTTGTAACTTATGATGTGCGTGGCGCTGGTCAATCGAGCGTACCGAAAAAGATTCGCGCTTATGCATTAGCTCAACTGTCTTTGGATTTGGAGAGTGTGGTAAATCATCTGTTGCCAAATCGAAACTTTCATGTGGCAGCACACGATTGGGGCTCAATTCAAACATGGGAATCCGTAACAGAATCTAAATTTAAAGGTCGTATTCTTTCATATACCACTATATCTGGACCATGCTTGGACCATGCTGCTTATTGGATGCGTGAACAATTCAAACATCAAAAACCAAAGTTCTTTAAGCAATTGATTAAGTCTTGGTACATCGTACTATTTCAGCTACCCGTAGTTGCACCGACGATGTGGAATTTTCTCAATCCAGATCGCTGGGGCAAAATATTTGAAATTCTTGAAGATACAAAAGGCTTACCTGTAAACCAAAATATCTCTAAGGATGGTGAGTATGGTGTGGCACTGTATCGCGCGAACTTTATTCCACGTCTAACGATGCCTCGTCAACGTCATGCGATTTGTCCCGTTCAAGCGGTGGTCTTAAAACGTGATAAATATGTAAGTCCTGAGTTGATTGATGAAATTCCAAAATGGGCGACAGGTTTTGAACGTGTTGAGGTAGATGCGAATCACTGGGCAGTTTTAAGTCGTGCACAAGAGATCGCATCGTATATTAAACAATTTGCAAAAAAAAATGCGCAAGGCGAATAGAATCTGACGAGTGAAGGTTTCAACCCCTGATGAGCAGATTTATTACAAACAAATTCTGATAAAATAGTTTTTTTGTCTGATTCCTATTTCTTATGTTTGCAATTCTTGCTGCCATTGGGGTCATGTTTGGCCTCTCTTTGGCTCGTGTGCCTGTGGTATTTGCACTGATCATTGGTGCTGTAACAGGAGGCCTATTGGCTGGTCTTGGTTTACAAGGCACTATGGAAGCGTTTAATGGTGGTTTGGGCAAGGGTGCCCAGATTGCTTTAGCTTATGGTGTACTTGGTGCATTTGCCTTAACTTTGGCTCGTTCAGGTTTGCCAGATCTTCTAGCATATAAAATGATTAATTCACTTAAAGGTGAGGCTAATCTTAAAATACAAAATCGTGTCAAATATGCCATCTTTGCAACGGTTGCAATAGCGGCTGTTTGTTCTCAAAACGTAATTCCCGTGCATATTGCTTTTATTCCTGTATTGATTCCACCATTATTGATGGTATTCAACCATTTAAAGCTTGATCGACGATTGGTTGCATGTCTACTCACATTTGGTTTATGTGCAACTTATATGTTGATCCCAGTCGGTTTTGGTGCAATTTTCCTAAATGATATTTTAGGTCAAAACATCAATACTTTTGGTGAACCACTTGGCTTCCAAATTGATTATGATCAAATCCCTTCTGCGATGGCGATTCCTGTGTTTGGGATGTTCGTAGGTTTATTAATCGCAGTGTTTTATAGCTATCGTAAACCACGAGAATATCGTGACATTCATCTCGAAGAACAACCACAAAGCATTTCGGGTGAAATGGGTGTTCAAGAAGGTTCTGCGAGACCGGAGGTTTCTAAATTTACGATTTATATGGCGGGGGGTGCTGTTTTAGCAACGCTTGCAGTGCAATTGTATTCTGATTCGATGATTTTAGCTGGTTTAGTCGGCGTGGCGATCCTAAGCTGTGCAGGTATTTTCAAGTGGAAAGAAGCTGACGATGTCATCATTACTGGTATGCGTATGATGGCACTCGTGGGTTTTATTATGATCGCAGCACAAGGTTTTGCAGCCGTGATCGGCGCTACTGGTCAGGTTCCAACGCTAGTTGAGGCTTCAGTCGCATGGATTGGTGATAGTCAAGGTTGGGCAGCATTCTGGATGTTACTCATCGGATTGTTAATTACACTAGGTATAGGATCATCATTCTCCACAGTGCCAATTCTTGCAATCATTTATGTCCCATTATGTATTCAGTTTGGTTTTAGTCCAGCAGCAACAATTGCGCTCATAGGTACTGCTGCAGCTCTAGGTGATGCAGGCTCTCCAGCTTCAGACTCGACTTTAGGACCAACATCAGGCTTGAATATGGATGGTCAACATGATCATATGAAAGACAGTGTGATTCCGACATTTATTCATTTCAATATTCCATTGATGATTTTTGGTTGGATCGCGGCAATGGTGCTATAACTATATTTAAAAAATGATTGAATAAAAGGCGATTAATATAATCGCCTTTTTTATTTTAAATCAGATTAAAGTAGTGGGTTTAAATAAAAAAATCCCGAGTAAAATAATATGATTAATAATTTATTTAAAATAATTGATGATTTTATAATTGACTAAATTAGTATGATTTAAAATAAATTATCATTGTAATCAATTGTTTATAAATACAATGTATTTTATTTAAATTTTAAGAGTTGCATATTAATTTTTGACATGTTTATTATATTTAAATAGTGGTTTATTTAGATCAATCTTCCAGAGGTTATAATAATGTTAAATAAAATTGCACTGATTGTTTTGCTTGGAATGTCTGCAAATGCACTGGCAGGAGAATGGCAACTTAAGTTAGGTGCATCTGCAATTTCTCCAACGCAAGATACCGCTGTGGCCTCTCTAGGAGGAGCTAAAGTGGAAGCCGATGATGAATTTGCTTTTACCCCTTCGGTGGAATATTTCTTTAATGATCAAATTTCTGCTGAATTATTATTAGCCACACCAGTTCGCCATGATGTTTTGATTAATGGCGCTGATGCAGTGACGATTAAACATTTACCACCAACACTGACTGCGAAATATCATTTTAAAAATAACTCGGGATTTACACCTTATGTTGGTCTTGGTGCAACAGCATTTATTGCTTGGGATGAGCAAGGCGTTCAAAGTGTAAAAGAAGATTTTGGTTATGCAGCGCAGTTAGGTTTCAATTTCCAACCAGCTGATGCAAAAAACTGGGGTGTATTCGCTGACGTACGTTATGCAGATTTGAACCCTGAAGTGAATGTAGATGGAACAACAAAGTTCAAGCTAGATATAGATCCAGTCATCTATAGCATTGGTTACAGCTACAAATTCTAAAAATAAAGTTGCGCCTAGCCCTATTATTCAATAGGGCTTTTTTTATGTGTTGTACTATAACAGGTAGAAAATACCATATAAAAAAACAATTTTTTTCAATAATCTAGAAAGCTCATAACCGAGTAGTATGCATGAAGAACCAATTCATAAAACTCATCATTGTACTGGCTGCATGTGGAAGTGTTCCAGTATTTGCAGCGAGTTTTGATTGCAAAAAGGCGCAGTCCGAAACTGAGAAAGCTATTTGTGAACATCGTATCTTGAATGATGCAGATGTTAAAATGGCTACGACTTATCAAATTCTACGTCGTTTAGTACCGATGGGAATGCGATCAATCATTCAGAATGAACAAGTCAAATGGCTGGAATTACGTGATCAATGCCAAGCAAATTTGCAATGCTTAAATCATGTCTATCAAATGCGTCAGCAAAAACTAGAAATACATCTTGATCGAATTTACAAACAAGGTCCTTTTTAAAAAAATTTAATTTTGACCATTGAAAAAATTAGAAGCTACACCATTCATTAAGCATTCAAAAAAATTGTTTTGATGTGTTTAAGGAGTAGTTTATGAGCGAGCAGAATACACAAAAACATAGTTTCCAAGCGGAAGTTGCTCAGCTTTTACATTTAGTGACGCATTCACTTTATTCAAATCCAGAAATTTTCCTTCGTGAGCTAATTTCAAACGCTTCAGACGCATGTGATAAATTACGTTTTGAAGGGATTAATCATCCTGAATACTATGAAAATGATCCAGATTTACGTGTACGCGTACAATTGGATAAAGATAATAAAACCATCACCATTTCAGACAACGGTATTGGTTTAAGCCAACAAGAAGCTATTGATAATTTGGGTACGATTGCTAAATCTGGTACTAAAGACTTTATGTCTAAATTAACCGGTGATCAAAAGTCAGATGCACAGTTAATTGGTCAGTTTGGTGTCGGTTTTTATTCTGGCTTTATTGTCGCTGATAAAATCACAGTTGAATCACGTCGTGCAGGGGCTGAAGCTTCAGAAGGTGTACGTTGGATCAGTGGTGGTACAGGCGAATTTGAAGTTGAGCAAATTACAAAAGAAGGTCGCGGTACAGATATTATTCTACACTTGCGCGAAGACGCATTAGATTATTTGCAAAGTTATAAAGTAAAGCAAATTATCAATAAATATTCAGACCATATCAGTTTACCAATTCAAATGGAAAAAGAGGTATGGCAACAAGAAGAAGCAGCTGAGGGCGAAGAAGCGAAACCAGGCCAGTATGTCAAAACGGGTGAATGGGAGGCGATCAATTCTGCCAGCGCATTGTGGACACGTAGTAAGAATGACATTACTGAAGAACAGTATATTGAGTTTTATAAAAACTTAAGTCACGACTTTGAAGCACCGATTACTTGGGCGCATAACCGCGTAGAAGGGAGCACTGAATATACGCAATTACTGTATATACCAAGTAAAGCACCGCACAACATTTTCTCACGGGAAGCGAAAGCAGGTATCAAGCTCTATGTGAAACGTGTCTTCATCATGGATGATGCAGATAATCTCATCCCGAACTATTTACGTTTCGTACAAGGTGTTGTGGATAGCGCAGACTTACCGTTGAATGTGAGTCGTGAATTACTTCAAGAAAGTCGAGATGTTAAAACCATCCGTGAAGGCAACACACGTCGAATCTTAACAACTTTAGATACTTTAGCTAAATCTGAAGATGAAGCAGATCAAGAGAAATTTAAGAAGTTTTATGCTGAGTTTGGGTCTGTCTTAAAAGAAGGTTTGGGTGAAGATTTCACCAATCGTGACCGAATTTTGAAGCTTCTACGCTTTGCAACTTCAAACAATGATGAGGTCACTACTTCATTGGCTGACTACAAAGCAGCAATGAAAGAAGGTCAAAAGGCGATTTATTATGTAACGGCGGAAAGCTTAGCCGCTGCTAAAAACTCGCCACAACTTGAGTTATTCAAGAAAAAAGGCATCGATGTTCTGCTAATGACTGAACGTGTAGATGAATGGGCAATGGAATTTGTTCATGAGTTTGACGGGACACCAATGCAGAATGTCGCAAAAGGTGCTGTAGACTTAGGTGATTTACAGGATGCTGAAGAGAAAAAAGCATTAGAAGCGGCGGCTGAGCAGTTTAAACCTGTGGTTGAAAAGCTGTCTGAGTCATTAAAAGACAAAACCAAAGAAGTACGTGTAACCACTCGTTTGGTTGATTCTCCAGCGTGTCTAGTAACTGGTGAAGGCGAATTGTCTCCACAGTTGATTCGCATGTTAAAACAAGCAGGTCAAGCAGTCCCAGAAAGCAAGCCAATTTTAGAGATTAACCCTGAGCATCCATTGGTGAAAAAGTTGGATGGTTCAGCACAATTTGACGATCTTGCAAATGTGATTTTTGATCAAGCGATGATTGCGGAAGGTGGTTTACCAGAAGATCCAGCTGCATATTTAAAACGCATTAACAGCTTATTATTGAAATAAGCGCATATTTTAAATTGTGATCGAAAGCCTATCTTCGGATAGGCTTTTTTAATGCAGCGCCGTCGTAGGATGCAAAATGAGCTATTTAAGCTTTGGGTTAAACTAGATAAATTTTTTCGATGTTGATGATAAAAAAATACGTCCAAGTTTCGATTTGTAAAACATATTAAAAAACAATAATTAATCTATAATAGCGATCATTAAATATTGGGAATATTCTATGAAAACTTCAATGATGCTCGCATTTAGCATGTTTTGTCTGAGCTTAACCAATGTCTCTTATGCAGAACAAGATGTGAAAAAAATTGTTCGAAATGATCGTGTAACCGTGGTGAAGCATCAAATTCCACAGTTTGATATTAATCCTTTTGTGGATAGTAAACGTATCGCACGCACAGATCGTGTCGGTTATGTTTTACCTAAAACTGAAGCTGAAGTGGCGCCTAAAAAAACACGTATTATACGTAATGATCGTATCGTGATTCAAAAGCCTGTCATTTGAGAATCTAAGATCCAAAAAAGCCCATCAATGATGGGCTTGATTTATGACTATTATCGAGCGCTAAAATCTAGCTTCAAGACGAACTAAAGCACGAGGATAGTGTGATCGATCTTCACGCTTGTCATTAAAATAGTTAAGATCACCTTGAACAAAGAACCATTCGCGGAATAAGGGTTGGCGCCACGAAACAAAAGGTCCCCAACTGTTCATACGTAAATCATCGTTGTTGTAATAACCACCCACATACATACCGTAGTTAAAGCGGTTATCATGGAAAAACTGATGTTGGCGATAGGTACGATTATCCCAAGTCCAATCATCATCCTGCTCATCTGCATAAGTTAGATAAAGCTGATTTGAAATAAACGCTTCATTTGGACGTGCGTGGGTGAGTTCCAAATTGGTTCTTAGATAATTTTCACTATCTATACCATAACGATAGATTTGTTCAGCATGAAAGGAAAAATCATTCCCGAGAGTCCAATCTTTTTTTGCCTTCAAGCGGGCATAAATGTCATCTCCAGATCGAATACCTAAATCAGCATCTAAATCGAAAGGTAACTTATCAGACAGTTGTGACCAACGTAAGGCGATCGAACTGTTATCTTCACGGATTCGCTTAGTGTCGACATTTTTGTCGGGATCAGCAGCGGGATTTTCATTGGTAATGGCAATATTGTTGTCAATTTCATTATCCAGTGAATCATCACCAAAGACTAAACTTAATTTACGCTCTAAGGTTGGTAAGTCGATTTTACCGCGTATACGTGGCTTGAATTCGTAATCATCATACTTATTCCATTTATTATCAAAGATTACACGTAGCGTTGCTTTGGCGGTTTCATCTTCATAACCTTCACCAAACCAACCATCGATTCGCTGAGCGGTTCGGTCTGCCCAGTGGCGAATCGATTTTTGACGTCGGTCAATCCATGATAAATCTTCAGTCGCTTGGGTCGGGGCGTATATTCTTTTATTGGATTGTTCAGGGAATAGTGTGGGGGTTGAATCTACCATGCGAGGAACGTAGTTAATCCAACCTAAGCTATTTTCATCCGATGTTGGCCAATCTTTTTGTTGAAATTCTAAAGGATAGTCTAAAGTAGGGAATTCGCTACTGACACTGATTTCATCTGTTTGATAAGGATCAGTCAAGTGATCTATCTGATCTTGGCTATACACGAAAGTACTTAAAAAGCTACAACTTAAGACAAGACTTAAGGTTGACGGTTTGAACTGCTGCATGATTCTTTTCATATTCGCTCTAAGTCATTTTCATTGTTAAGCCGCTGAATTTATTTATAAAATTAAAAATGGGCTTAAGCATCGTGATATTATTAAAAATCAATGTTTGATCTATTCTAATGAATTGTTCAACAAAATTCACAATAAACAACAATGAATTTAAAGTGATTTAAAATTGGAACAGATAATGAGAAGACTTGAAACTGAAATAATTTTATTAAATGATTGTTTTATAGATAAAAAAAGACCTCCTTGGGGAAAGAGGTCTATAAAAATTTACCATGTATAGAGTCATGCAGTGAATCTATACATGAAGTATATTCAGTTCCGATTCACTTGAATAGGCTTGTTTATGCAACGCTGAATTCTATTTTTATAACAGTCTAAATATGGCTTAAGTCATGCAACCTTAAGCCAGTATTTAGGTTCTCGAAGATGTTTTATGATTTGCTTGGTGGCACGTCACAATGTTCATCAGTACAAGTTTCTGCATCTTCAACAGTGGGTTGATCTGTTTGTTCATTGGCAGTCGTTAATACTTTGTTGATCACATCTTGGAAGACTTGAGTCGGTTGAGCACCAGCCAAAGCCACACGCTGATCGAATACAAAAAATGGTACGCCAGTCACTTTTAATTGATCACGTGCAAGTTCTTCATCAAATTGGACAAAATCGGCATATTGATCAGAATCCAAAATATCATCCACTTCAACTGGATTTAAACCAATGCGCGAAGCAACATCTTCGAGAGTTTCACGCTCGCCAATGGCTAAACCTTGGGTCATATAGCTATAAAAAAAGGCTTCTTTTGCTTCCGAACCCAATCCTAAGCTTTGTGCATGATGAATAATTCGATGGGCGTTGAATGTATTTCCTGAGTTGGCATTTTCCCAATTGAACTCGATGCCTTCTGCTTTTGCCATTTCCGCAATATTGCGTTGCATTTCTTCAACTTCAGCGACAGTACGCCCATATTTCAATGCCAAACGTTCGCTATTTGAGACTTCTTGACGTGGCGGTGAATCAGGATCTAACTGGAAACTGTGCCAATGGACTTCAAGTTCAACACCAGTTGCAGCAGCTGCTGCTTCTAAACGTTTTTTTCCGATATAGCAAAAAGGGCATACTACATCTGACCACACATCTACACGCATAAAAAATCTCTAATCATCATTTATGAATCTATAGTGTGGGCAATGACAACAAAATTAAAGGTCTAAATCTGAAACGCAGAGTTTCAATCCGATATATTTCTGTCGAAAATATGAATTTTGCGTAATAAATTATTGAAACTTGATCACAGAATCACGAATAAATCGACAAAATCACAGCAATATCCACTAAATTCATTCCTATTTCTGCTTAAAAAATATGCTATACAATACACATCATGTGCTTGTCATTGTTCGCAAGTGATTCATTACTCAAACAAAAAAAAGGATAGGAGTTTGAGATGCGCGGAATTTTAGCGGTGGTTATCGTCATGGTGACCTTATTATTTGGTTATTGTGCCTACGCGCAAAATGAAAAAAATGATGAAGTGCAACGTCAACAATTTGATTTGGTGATGACGGAAAAAATTGAGCAGCTTTATGTTCAAGCGAAGGATTGGAAAACCCCTCTGAATTTTAAAGTTGAAGATGAGCGTTTGGATGGTGACTATAAGGTACTTTCTGAATTTATTTTGAAGTATTGGGTAGACAATATTGAATCACGAAATATGTATTTACGTGAGTTAGATCAAGCCAAGTGGGATGAGTTTCTGAACGTTCGTCGCCTAGAATTAGATAAAAAGAATAAATATCAAAACACCGAAAAGATGTTTGTCCAAGTGAAGAAAATTCAATCTGAATATCAAATGCGTGACCAACAAATTTATGCGACAGCTTTACAAGCGCTTGATGCTTTGGACATGAAATCAGACTTGCGTGAGCCAATGAAAGAAAAGTTAAAATTCAGCCGACAGCATAATAATGATCAAGCTTTGTTTGCTTTAGAACTTAAGATCACAAAAAAAGCTGAAGAAATGTTTGAGTTTTTGAAGAATCATGACTGGCAACGCCGTAACGAAATGATCCTATTTAAAAGTGATCTCAGTGTGAATCGCTTTAACGAGTTATATCGCGAATTAAATCAATTACAACGTGAAATTGATCAGTTAAAAAATCAAAATGCCGAAGTGATTGAAGCACAAACAGTGAATCAAAGTCCAAGTTCAGAGCCTGCTGTTCAGGAAGAAACGCAATAAACAAACTTTCTTGGTTGTTTCTTTCAGCGTGGTTATAAAAAATGGACGCATGCTTTACTCACGGAGTAAGGCAGAAAAGGCTTTACTTGAAAGTAAATGTACATCATGAACATGCTCAATTTTAGGATTAATGTGTGCTTTTTCTTTCCATTGATCTAATGTGATACCATTATCGAGTACTTTTTTGTCATATAAATAGTTTGGAATTAAACCTGGTAAGGTCACGCGATAATCTCGTGGAATTTGTCCTACTGCATGTTCTAATAAATCAAACAAGATGGTCGTACAATTACTGATATAGGTGTTATACCAAACTGGGGTATGATTTAGCCGATTGGCTTTGTTCAGGAATTCTAAAAACAACATCTGAATTTCGGTTTGATTCATTTTAATTGGATAAATATAGACATCTTCTTCGCGAATATTTGAGCGAGTATAAATCAAATCATTTTCATCACCTACGACCAGTGCCAATTCATACTGCCGAAAAAACCCGCCAATGGTGGAGAAACCTTCATCCTTTTCCTGACGAACCTCT
Organism: Acinetobacter sp. ANC_7504; assembly: GCF_056779995.1. Lineage (NCBI taxonomy): Bacteria > Pseudomonadati > Pseudomonadota > Gammaproteobacteria > Moraxellales > Moraxellaceae > Acinetobacter > Acinetobacter sp. ANC_7504. Next base: position 24,764 of record NZ_JBWYIZ010000006.1, read on the forward strand.
AAAGAAAATGCGAGATGTTCGCCACCATCAAAACCAAATGTAATAAAAACATGCGCAATAGGACCTTGCATAAAATGAGATACCACTAAATCTATACGATCTAACTTTTCTAAATCGTATTGTCGTGTTTCCCATCGCGTCACGTAGTCTTTATCACTGTGCCAAATAAAATTTCTGACATTCTGTAATTCCACTTTGCCATCTTTGAATTGGAATTGAATAATTTTGTCGGTTTCATCCTGCCAAACGCGATCATTGCGCGGCTCTAAGGAAAAAAAGCTAATCATGGCAATCAAAAAAATAATCAAATACGCCCATGTGAAATAGGGCTTATAGCTGTGTTGCTTGAAATGGAATATCCCTGTAATGATGGCAAGTCCAACCCAAAACAAGATCAGTGCATAAGTGAAAATGGCATTAACAGGCTGATGTGTCCAAATGAATAAGATTGCCCAAAGTGATGTGAGACATAAAAATATAACGAGTAGGCTGTTTTTTATTTTAGTTTTCATGGCTGATGGATATGTATGAGTTTTCTATTTTTATAATGAATTGAAGTTAAGCTTTGAAGTCCATATTTGTAAAATCAGACCGAGTCTTGAAATTCAGTTGCTTAGCAAAACTTTTAAAAAAAACTTGAAACATTTATCTGAGTGCTGATGAATAAGTAAATAAATTGGTGTAGTTTAATTAAAGAATGGCTCTATTTGTTTAGTTATTCTTGTTTCTTGATGCTCAATTTGAACGATGCATGTCAGAGTCTTACTTATGACTAATTCTAAATTATGTTTGATGTTCGGTGTGATCTCAGCCTTGCTGATGAGTTTGTCTCATGCTGAAGATGTTGCAAGCCTGCCTTCAATTCAATTGATGGCGGACGATGACTTACGTGATGAAGTTGTGACGACTGTTACACCTTTTCAAGAGGATCAAAAGGTGCGTCAATCTTTGCAACATCAAGTGATCAAAAAAGAGCAGAATATTCAAAATGCTGCTTTAGAGCAAAGTTCACCTGCACTGAATATTCAACCGAAAACTCCAGTGCCTGATATGAGTCATCTATCACCTTTACAGCAGCAGTATGTTTTGTCTGTTGCAGCAGGTTTACAGTCGAATGATCCGAGTTCAGGCATTTTTAGAATGTTGGAGCCTTTAGGGATTGATCGGGACAAAGCATTGACTCATATCCAGCAGGGTGGAGGCGCGATTCCAATGACCTTTGATGAGCAACGTTTAAATCAGTTGTTGGGTGATGGATGGCGGAGTAATCTAAAATAAAATTTGATTTCTAAAGTATAAAAATCCCGCAAACAGCGGGATTTCTTCTAGTCACGTATCTAAACTTAAACACGTTTGATAATTTGCAAATTATCTTAAAGCCTAGGTAAATTATAGTAGATTAATTCACATGAATTTAAAGTGTTAAGATCTAAATTGATATTTTGTTGAGCAGATACATGGTTGCTCAAGTGTTGATTTTGTTGTGCACTAAAGCCCAAAAAAGAATTATAACCTTCAATTTGAATTTTATATTTCTGAATATTAAGGTTCAAATTTTGAGTTAAGCAATACTGCTTTAATGAGTATTCTCTCTTATTATCAGATAGCGTAAAATTTATCTTGTGAGTAACAGTATCAATAACATAAATAGAATGTTTGTGTGAGCCAATATTAATTTTTTGTTGATGAGTTGGATTAGCTTGTACCGTACCGTTAAATAGAAATTCTTTGATAACTGGCTTGCCAATGACTTCATTTATTTTGATCAGAGCGAAGTTTGTAAGCGTGATAAATTGCGGGGAAAATAACCTCTAAACAAAAAATAACACAAACCCTGTAAGAAGTATAAATATAAAATAATTCATGAATTTATTAATTTTTTTATAACGGAATTTTTTGCGATTCTCCTCAATTTCTCGGACATAAAACTGATTGATAACAACAAGAAAAATGGGAGTTAAAAAAGTAATAGCCAGTCCATAAGCAATACTAGAAACTAATAGAGGATTAAAGAAAGGCAATTCATATTGATTTTCTAACTTCCATCCAAAATAGAAAATTATAAGACTGAGAACGATATAAAATACTGGATAGAAATATGTCTTTTTTTTCTTCATATTTATAAATTTTTTAACAAGATTTTTTTTTAGAGAAAAAACCCCGCATTAAGCGGGGTTTCTGTTGGTCACGTATTTAAAACTTAAACACGTTCGATCACAGTTGCGATACCTTGACCAAGACCGATACACATCGTCGCAAGACCGATTTGTGTATCTTGTTGTTCCATCACGTTTAACAACGTCGTTGTGATACGCGCACCAGAACAACCCAATGGGTGACCAAGCGCAATCGCACCACCGTTTAAGTTCACGATGTCTTGTTTGTCATGTAAACCTAGACCTTTCAATACTGAAAGACCTTGAGCAGCAAATGCTTCGTTTAACTCAACAGTCTGAATGTCACCAATGCTCAAGCCAGCACGTTTCAGCGCTTTTTGAGTTGCTGGAACTGGTCCATAACCCATGATCGCAGCATCACAACCTGCAACTGCCATAGATCGAATTACAGCACGTGGCTTAAGACCGAGTGCTTGCGCACGCTCAGCAGACATCAATAACATTGCAGATGCACCGTCAGACAACGCTGATGATGTAGCAGCAGTCACTGTACCGCCTTTAGGGTCAAACACAGGACGCAACGCTTTAAATGCTTCAAGGTTCGCATCTGGACGAATCACTTCGTCTACATCACAAAGGATTTTGAAGCCATTTGCATCATGACCTTCAACACCAATGATTTCGTTTTTGAAACGACCTTCTTGAGTAGCAGCCCAAGCACGACGGTGAGATTCAACACCAAAAGCGTCTTGCTCTTCACGGCTAATGCCATTCATACGACCTAACATTTCAGCAGTTAAGCCCATCATGTTAGATGCTTTTGCATAATGTTTAGATGCTTGTGGGTTCAAGTCGATACCATGCATCATGCCAACGTGGCCCATGTGCTCAACACCACCGATGATGAAGATATCACCTTGGTTTGTCGCAATTTGAGCAGCTGCGGTATGAATTGCTTGCATTGAAGAACCGCAAAGACGGTTAACAGTTTGACCTGCAACAGTTTTTGGTAAGTCTGCCAATAACACGATGTTACGACCGATGTTCATGCCTTGCTCTAGAGTTTGGTTCACACAACCCCAGATCACATCTTCAACTTCGTTCACATCAAACTGGTTACGAGCAACCAATGCACGAACTAATTCAGCAGATAAGTTATCGGCACGTACATTGCGGAACATACCATTTTTGGTTTTACCCATTGCTGAACGTACGCCATCAACGATGACAACGTCACGTGGATTTAAAGTAGCCATTCACGTTGCTCCTTAACCGTAGAATTTTTTGTTGTTAGCAGCCATGTCACGCAACATTTGTGGCGCTTCATAAGCCTTACCTAAATGCGCATACTTGTCGCAAAGCGCAACATACTCAGCTACACCAGTTTGATCGATGTAACGGCATGGACCACCACGGAATGGAGGGAAGCCTACACCCATTATCATTGCCATATCTGCTTCGTTTGGTGTTGCAACGATGTTGTCTTCTAAGCAACGAACAGTTTCGTTACAGAAAGCAATCATCATACGGTCAATGATCTCTTGAGAATCAAATTCACGTTTTTCACCAGTCACGACAGAAGCAATTACGTCATACGCTGTTGGATCAACAGTTTTTGCTTTCTTGCCTTTCTTGTCCAATTCATATTTGTAGAAACCAACATCGTTCTTTTGACCGAGACGTTGTGCTTCATACATTGTTTGGATTGAACCTTTGAAATCAGGCTTCATACGGTCAGGGAAACCTTCAGCCATCACTTCTGCACCGTGAACGCCAGTATCAATACCGACAACGTCCATTAAGTATGCAGGACCCATTGGCCAGCCAAATTTTTCCATCACTTTGTCGACTTGTTGGAAGTCAGCGCCGTCTTTAAGAAGAAGGTCAAAGGCACCAAAGTAAGGGAACAATACGCGGTTTACAAGGAAGCCCGGACAGTCGTTTACAACGATCGGAGTTTTACCCATTTTTTGAGCGAGGACGACAGTCGTTGCAATCGCTTCAGGTGAAGTTTTTTCACCACGAATCACTTCAACCAAAGGCATCATATGCACTGGGTTAAAGAAGTGCATCCCTACAAAGTTCTCAGGACGCTCTAGGTTTTCAGCCAAACGCGTGATTGAGATCGTAGAAGTGTTTGATGCAATGATCGTGTTTTCACGTACTTTAGACTCAGTTTCTTTGAGTACGATGCCTTTCACTTTCGGATTTTCTGTTACCGCTTCGATCACGATATCGACTTCTTTAAACTCATCATAGCTTAATGTCGGACGGATACGTGCAAGCGTTTCACCCATTTGAGCAGGCTTGATTTTCTTACGTTCAACTTGTTTAGTCAGAAGACCGTTTGCTTCTTTCATTCCTAAAGCAAGTTGTGGGTTACCAATATCTTTCATGATAATTGGTGTGCCTTTGCTTGCCGCTTGATAAGCAATACCACCACCCATGATACCTGCACCAAGTACTGCAGCTTGATTTACAGGGTGAGCGCCTTGTTCATATTTTTTCGAAGTTTTCTTCACAACTTGGTCGTTGATGAATAGACCAATCAACGCGCCTGCTTGTGGCGTTACCGCTGCTTTTGCAAAGTGTTCAGCTTCTTGGCGAAGTGCACCAGCACGATCTAAGCTTGAACCTGCTTGCATAGAATCAAGCAATAATTTTGGCGCAGGGTATTGTGCAGGATTAGCTTTCGCAAGCACCACACCTTTAGACGAGTTGAAAGCCATCATTTGTTCTAATGGATTCAACTTAATTGGATCTAATTTTTCTTGACGCTTCGCTTTCCAGTCTAAACGACCTTCGATTGCTTGTTTAACGATAGAGATCGCAGCATCTTGTAATTTATCAGCAGCAACCACCGCATCGACCGCACCATCTTTAAGTGCAGCAGGTGCTTTTTTCGGGTTCGCCATTGCCATCCATTCAACAGCGTTATCGATACCGATAACACGGCTTAGACGAACAGTACCACCGAAACCAGGAATGATCCCAAGTTTAATTTCTGGAAGACCAACTTGTGCTGATTCTGACATCACGCGATAGTCACACACCAAGCACATTTCGAAACCGCCGCCCAATGCCATACCATTGATTGCAGCAACTTTAGGAATATTTAAATCTTCGAATGAATTGAAAATTTCATGAACAGGCATCGCCCAATCTACAATGACTTGTTCGCCTTGCGCAAAGTTTTCACCAAACTCAGTGATGTCTGCACCAACGATAAATGTAGATTTACCAGATGTAACGATAAGACCTTTGATCTCAGCGTTTGATTGAACAGCAGCAATTGCAGCTTTAAAGTCGTCAATTGTTGCGCGGTTGAATTTATTAACCGACTCACCTTGTAAGTCAAAGCGGAATTCTGCAATTCCGTCCGAAAGCATTTGGACGGTAATGGCATTGCCAGCGTGGATCATGCCCTGATCTCCTTTTTTTTGGAGGACTTCTAAGTTGATGTTGTGAAGCAAGTGCGTATTTCCTGCGCACATTAAAGCTTCGCTAATCTTACGATAACTATATCGAAAAAGAACATAACAAGTTGTATCAAGCCGTGACGCAATGGTCATCTATTTATTGCACCAGCATGCGTTATAAAACAGCAGATGCGAATGTAGAGTTTGTTCTTCTTACAATAAAGCGATTGTTTCAATTGGCATTTTATTTAAAAACACTTCAACTTATATCTGGGGTAGGTAGGTAATTTCAAGTTATTTTGCACTTTAAATTTCGTCATAAAAGTCAATAAACTGAAATATAAAGCCATCAAAAGTCTATTTGTAGAACACAATGTTTCGTTGTTTGGGGTAGTCGTTATACAATTTACGTGATTATCTATACATCTAAATTGGAACAATTCATTTTCAATTTAGGTGCAGCATCTCCTCATTTAACCCGCTAACCAAAGATAAACCGAGTCAATCAATGATCAAGTGGATTATTCTCGCGATATTCATCATATCGGCACTGTATATTCAACGTCGTGGAAAAGTACGACATTCGTTGTATCGTCAATTCTTTGATCATTCGACCATTTTGGCACCTATTAATTTTTTGATGTATATGTTCTCTAAGGTGCCAAACCAGCCTTATATCGACACACAGCATTTTAAAGATTTAAAAGTGTTAGATGAAAATTGGGAAATGATTCGTGATGAAGCCAAAGCTTTATATGAGCAGGGTGGGATCAAAGCCTCTGAAAAATATGATGACCTAGGCTTTAACTCATTTTTTAAAACTGGTTGGAAGCGTTTTTATTTAAAATGGTATGACTCTGCACATCCTTCAGCAGCAGAACTGTGCCCTAAAACGACAGCATTGCTTAAAACATTGCCAACCATTAAAGCGGCGATGTTTACTGAGCTTGCTCCTGATAGTCGCTTGGTTCGTCATCGTGATCCTTATGCGGGATCTTTACGCTATCATTTAGGGTTGTTGACGCCAAATGATGATCGTTGCTTTATTGATGTAGATGGTCAGCGGTATTCATGGAGAGATGGTGAAAGCGTTGTGTTTGATGAAACCTACATTCATTATGCAGAAAACACGACGGATCAAAATCGTATTATTTTCTTTGCTGATGTAGAGCGCCCTTTAAAGACACGTTGGATGGAACGGTTTAATCATTGGTTTGGTAAAAATGTAATGACTGCGGCAAGTTCACCGAATGAAGCAGGGGATCAAACGGGTGGTCTGAACAAAGCATTTGGTTATATTTATCGCTTGCGTGTGAAAGCAAAAGCACTGAAAGCGAAGAACCGTCAGTTATATTACTTTTTAAAATGGTTCTTGATGTTAGGGATATTCTTCCTGATTTTTATTCGACCTTATGTGTTTTAAGAGCATTCAGATCAAAATGCGCCTCAGGGCGCATTTTTTAATTTTACTTAAAATTATGTAAATTAAAATTGAGAAGTTGTTCAATAAAAGCTATGCTTTTGTGTGTAAAATATACAAAAGAAAATTCAAATGAATCTCAAAAAAACAATATTGGCTCTAAGTGTTTTACCGTTTTTTTTAAGTGCCTGTGGCGGCGGTGGGTCGGGAGATTCGTATGAATCATCACCGAGTACACAATTTCGAAACGGTGATCAACTCTATTCAATTTACTATAATTCCAATGATCGATTCGGCTTAAATTATATTGAATTTCAAAATGGACAATTTACTTATACGGATAGTTTTAAACCGTTGAATAGTGTGATTGTGACGCGAAATCGTATCTATCAAACCTATGATCAAGCCCAAAATACGCTCAGTGTGAATAGTCCTAGTCATTGGACGATGAATATCATTGGTGACATACAAACGGATATCGAAATGGAGCGTGTAAACCTATCGGGTAAAAATGTTTTTGATACAGTTTTACCAGGTTATCGCAACATTGATCGAAATGATTTGAGCCCTAATGTGAGATTGTTTATCGCCAAAGATGGTCTTAAAAATTTTTCTTCAGGTAGCTATTGTTATAGAAAGAAAGCAGAACAAAACCGAGTAGATTATTTACAACTCTATCCAAACACGAGTGAACCATTGGAAGAGAGTTTTAACCAATTTTATGAAGATAACTTGCTGTATCTTGATCTTTTAAATGAAAAAAATCCAATAGTTAAATTTCAACTTGCTAAAGATCGTTGGATGGGTATGAATTTTAGCAGTATTTTTGACACCAGTATGAAGATTAGTTTAGATGATTCAACAGCCATTGAATTTGAAAGCAAACTATATCCTGCTGAATATCATCAAACTTTGAAGCGTACGACTGATGATGAATATAAGCTCTATGAAAAATTGCTAATGAACGATGATGTTGCAGAAAATAGACAGCGTTATCAGTTATTAATGGCAAATATTGAAAAAGGGTGTACGTATTATAATAAAACGGCAGCAGAATCCTTTGTCACGATTCCTGGTTTAAGATGATTTGTTTAAAAAAAGCCCATAATGGGCTTTTTTTATTAATTGATGATCGTGAGCTGACCGTCTTTGCAATCCAGCTGGAGATGAAGTTGATCTGGATGCTTTAGAAAGTAGATCGCAATAATGGGTTCTAGTTCAGTTCTTATTTTACGTGCTAAATGACGTGCCCCAAAGCGGATATCATGACCCTGATAGAAATATGCTTTGGCAAGGTCTGATAAATGAACCTGACGTTTTTGATGTTGCAAACGAATGTTGAGTTTTTCCAGTTCAATATCAACCAATTTAGGGAGTGCATCATCTTGAACAGGTTGATAATGAAGGATACGATCAATTCGATTCAGAAATTCGGGATCAAAACTGCGATGCAGTATTTTTTCAATAATGGCTTTCGTGGGTAGGCGTTTTAAACATAGATTTTGAAGTTTTTGCGGTAAAACATTTAATTTATCTAAATATTGTTGTGCTGCGCGTGCTCCTGCATTACTGGTCATAAAGATCATACAATTACGAAAATCAATCGTTTTTGTTCCAGCAGTAAGGGTTAGACGACCTGTATCCAACACATTCATTAAGCCACGAATCACTTCGGGAGAGGCTTTTTCAAGTTCATCAAACAGCATAATGCCAGGACGGGTATGAGAGCCATTAATCGCAGTTTCATCGAATAAACTGTGACCTTCTTTCGAACCGACATATCCGGGCGGAGCGCCTGTTAAAGCGGCTGCATAATGTTCTTGAGCCAGTGTATTCATATCGATACGACAAAACGCATCAGGACGACCATAAATCGCTTCAGCAATCAAACGAACAGTCTCTGTTTTACCAACACCTGTTGGTCCAAGCATTAAGGTGACGGACAAGGGGCGTTCAGGACTTGAAAAGTCAGCTTTGACCACGTGAAGCAGTTTTTCGATTTCATCTAAGGCTGGATTTTGCCCAATGATACGATCACGCAATAACTGCATCACTTTGGCTGGTTCAAAATGAAAGCGAGACTTTCCAATGAGTCGATCTTTTTCTGAAGGACTATGGGATGAGAGTGCAGGTTGTATGGCGTGAAAAGCACGATCGGTCGCAGTCATGTTGGCGCATCCATGAATGAATCAGTTGAAAAGCATATCAAACTTGAATTTAACAACTCAGACTTTTTAACAATCAGCTGATTATAAAATCTGCGATCATTGCCCTGAACTGTTGGATCAACAAGGTTTTAAAATCGTCTACCGAAATGCACTTGAAATAGAGCGCGTTACCATCACAATAAGCTCATGCTGTTGCATGAATGACTGACTCTACATTAAAGGCTGCTTGTGAACGAAAACGCACGTGAACACATTGAAAAAATCTTAGCCAATCTTACGACTTTGCCTGGTGTCTATCGCATGTTAGGTAAAGATGGAGAGTTGTTGTATGTGGGAAAAGCCAAGAATTTAAAAAATCGTGTTTCTAGCTATTTTGTTAAAACTATTGAGCATCCCAAAACACAGGCTTTAGTTGCCCGCATTCATGATATTGAAACCATGGTGGTCCGCTCAGAAACGGAAGCATTACTTCTTGAACAAAACTTAATTAAGCTTCATCGACCGCCGTATAACATCATGCTGCGAGATGATAAATCTTACGTCTATATTTTTGTGTCCAGTGATAAGCCTTATCCACGTATTGCAGCAGGTCGTGGTAAGGGGAAACATCAAGCAGGTAAATTTTTTGGACCTTATCCAAGTGCTTTTAATGCACGTGATACATTGGTGGTCTTACAAAAATTATTCAATGTCCGCCAATGTGAAAATAGTTATTTTGCGCAACGTAAAAGACCGTGTTTGCAGTATCAAATTAAACGTTGCTCAGCTCCATGTGTGGGCATGATATCACCTGAAGATTATAAAGATGATGTCGATAACTCAATTCGTTTTTTACAAGGGGATACACGTGAGCTTAATCAAGAATTAATTGCCAAAATGGAAGCGGCAGCAGATGCTCTTGAATTTGAAAAAGCCGTTTTTTATCGTGATCGGATGGCATTATTGCGTGATGTACAAACGCAACAAGCGATTTATAAAGTCAAAGGTGAAGCAGATATATTGGCGATCGCATACCAAGCGGGGGTAACGTGCGTTCAGATTATGCATGTGCGTAATGGGAAGATGTTGGGTGGAAAAAGTTATTTCCCAGATATGTTGGGCGATGATTTGGGACAAATGCTGGCAGATTTTATCGCGAACTTTTATTTCCAAGTTGCCGATGAGATTCCAACAGAATTAATCGTCAACGTGGAGCTGCCAGACAAAAAAGACATAGAAGAGGCACTACAACAAAATTTTGGCAAAAAAATTCTGATTAAATCAAAAGTTCGAGAAACCCGTGCAGAATGGCTCGAGCTTGCGATCATGAATGTACAGCATGCCATTAAAGGACAACTTGCTAACCATTATGAATTGAATGAACGTTTTCATCAGTTAGAAGAGGTGGTCGGACGTCCAATTGATCGTATCGAATGTTTTGATATATCCCATACGATGGGCGAAGCAACAATTGCTTCTTGTGTTGTCTTTGATAGTGGAGGGGCTCGCAAGCGCGATTACCGTCAGTTTGCTATCGAAGATATCACTGGCGGTGATGATTATGCTGCCATGCGTCAGGCTTTAACACGACGCTATAAGAAAGCAATGCTGCCAGATTTGCTTCTCATCGATGGTGGTAAAGGGCAATTACATATGGCAATGCAGGTCATGCAAGATCTTGGATTGGATGCATTCATGGTGGGGGTTTCAAAAGGGGAAGGGCGTAAGCCTGGTTTGGAAACCTTACATTTCACTGATGGTACAAAGATTCAACTGCCTGAAGACCATAAAGCGCTACATTTAATTCAACAGGTTCGTGATGAGGCGCATCGATTTGCCATTACTAAACATCGTGCCAAGCGCGATAAACGTCGTGGGCAGTCAGTTTTAGAAGCTATTCCAGGGCTAGGACCAAAACGTCGCCGTGATTTATTAACACATTTTGGTGGGATTCAAGGGGTATTAAAAGCCTCTGAAAAGGATCTGAATTTAGTCCCAGGTTTTGGTGCAAATCTCGCTCGGACTGTGTACAAAATCTTGCATGAGTAATCATGCATATCAATTTGCCAAAATGATCATTGACCTGCGAGTCATTGATCATTTACCTCAATCTGAAAATTCAGCATGCTAGCGCGATAAGAAATTTAAAATAAAAGGGTTGCACATGTCATTTGGACAGGTATTTCAAGAAATTGATCAACAAGAATGGGTGGGGATCCCTGAGGGTTGGTTGCAAGGTCGTACCATTTTTGGTGGTTTAACCACGGCGATGATGCTACACAAAGCAACACAAATGATTCATGACCCTCAAAAAAGATTATTGAGCACCAGTGTGGTATTTGTGGGTCCTGTTCAGGAAAAGCCAGTCAAAGTGACAGTGGAAATTTTAAGGCAAGGTAAATCTGTGACTAATATTGAGGCTCGGATTTGGCAGGATGATGCTGTACAGGGAATTCTGCTGGCAAGTTTTGGTTCAGACCGTGAATCAGTTGTGAATATGGATCAAACTCGCACAGCACCACAGTATGATTCACCTGAAAGTTTAGTTAAGTTGCCTTATCATCCTCTTATGCCGCAATGCTATCAGAACTATGATCTGATTTGGGCTGAAGGGAAATACCCTTGTACGGCTGCTGAAAAGCCCGATTTTGGTGGGTGGTTTCGATATGCAGAATCTAGATTTGAAGCAGGTCCGCTGAGCATGCCTGAATTTATAGCAATGTTAGATATTTGGCCTGCAGGAATTTTTCCTATATTAAAAAAACCAGCACCAGGAAGTTCAATTTCTTGGTATGTGACGCTGTTAGAACCTATTCAAGCTGACCGACGAGATTGGTTTAAATATAAAGTATTTACAGATCATTCTGCGCATGGTTATTCTACTGAATATGCCCATATTTGGGACCATAATGACCGTCTCGTTGCAATTTGTAGACAGACTGTCGCGATTTTTGCCTAGTCGACAGCGGGTAGTGAATCGTTTAAAGTAAGCGGATTAAAGAATCAAAGCTCAAGTTTTTATTGCAAATTTTAGCTGTAATTGGGGCAAACTGGCGGTGTCTATGTCTACAGGTCGCATCCTGAATATACCAAATATCTTGACGCTAGCACGTATTGCGTTAATACCTGTTTTTTTAATTATTGCCTATTGGCCTCCTGCGATTGGTGTGGGTGGGCATGAAGGGGGTATGACGCGTCATATCATTCTGACTGCAATTTTTGTGATTGCTGCTGTCACAGATTGGTTTGATGGTTACTTGGCAAGAACATTGAATCAGACTTCTGCATTCGGACGTTTTTTAGATCCTGTTGCGGATAAATTAATGGTCGCGGCAGCATTGATTGTTTTGGTGCAATGGCAACCTACAATTTCGATGGCTTTTGCTGCGATTGTGATTATTTCACGCGAGATTACGGTTTCTGCTTTACGTGAGTGGATGGCTGAGCTCGGTGCACGTACCAATGTAGCTGTATCTACGGTTGGCAAATATAAAACAGCTTTTCAGATGATTGCTATTTCCGTGTTCTTACTCAATTGGAAACCACTTGAATTAGTTGCATATGGTTTGTTATATACCGCTGTAATTTTAACACTGTGGTCCATGTTTATTTATTTAAGAGCGGCATGGCCATATCTAAAACAACCCTAATGTATTTAAAGCGCCAAAAGGCGCTTTTTTTATTTCGTTGAGAACGTGATTTAAAAAATGAGAAGTAAATTTGCTATTGCTTTGAGTATCTTGTCGAGTTCAAGCATTTATGCGGATGATTTATCACGGGCACAAGAGTATTTGCATAATGATGGAATCGCGTATTGTCTATCTCATTCTGAGATTTATGCAAATGAAGCAAATATTGCGAGAGGTGGATATTTTCAACTCGGTGAGCATAGCCATGAGGCGGCAAAACAAGTGCAAAATTATATTGATCAAGCGCTCAAAGAAGCGTTAGGCAGCTATCAATATTCAAAAGAGAAAGCATACCTTATGCGTTGTTTGGAAATCTCTTATTCAACGCAGTATCGAAATTATATTAAAACTGTTTATGCGTTAGATGTTATCGAAAATCAAAAATAACCTTAATTGCTTAAGCTTTTCTGGTGATGGTTAAAGTAATTCATATTGTGAGATTCAACTGCTTTAAAGTTGAATCATCTTAGAGATTAAAAATAACAATGAAAAAAATACACTTTCAAAAAGTCATTGATGACTTAAACCTTATGGAAATACTCAAGTGGTATCAAGTTACAGTGGTCGGTACGCCACCTTTAGGAATTGCAACAGCACAAAGTGATATCGACCTCATTTGTAGTTATCCGATTGAGCAAGAGAATCATTTGATTGAAACACTAAAATTATTTCAAACATTTAAGGCATGGTGCATTGAGCGAAGTTATTTTGAACGTGATACTTGGATTTACCGATTTGAATATTGTGCTTGGTCAATTGAGATATTTTGTTCTACAACACCAATTGATCAGCAGGCGGGATTCCAGCACTTCTACGTTGAACATAGAATATTAGATTTGGCAAATGACCAATTTAAACAGGAAATCATTCGCCTTAAGCAAAAAGATATAAAAACTGAACCTGCATTTGCACAAATATTAGCGCTCGATGGTGATCCTTACACGAAGTTAAGTCAGCTATATGAAGCAGATGACTGTGTATTGATTCAACTGCTTCAATGCCAAGGTTACCTAGATTAAACTTTAACTATGGGTTTCCTCATCCCCATCGTCTTCAAAAGTTTTTGCAATTTTTTCGATATTCAAACTTTTAGCCATCGCATCAAAAATTTGTTTATATACACCGTCTTGATGGTAAAGAGCATCATGTTCTCCATGCTCGGCAATTTCGCCTTCTTTCATGACATAGGTGTAATCCGCATCAATAATTTGCGACAGGCTGTGCGAGATAATAATGACAGTACGTCCTTGTTTAATCTCATCAAGGCTTTGTTTAATTTGTTCCGAAGCAATGGCATCCAAACTCGCTGTCGGTTCATCTAAAAAGATAATCGGTGGATTTTTCAAGAACATACGAGCAATCGCAATACGCTGTTGTTGTCCTCCAGAGAGTTGCAATGCATCGGAATGATAGCCATCTGGAAGTTGTAAAATTTGCTCATGAATGGATGCTTTTTTAGCAGCAATGATCACGTCTTCTTCAGTAGCATCTGTTTTACCATAGCGAATATTTTCAAGAATAGTCCCTTGGAAAATATGATTTTTTTGTAGGACTAATCCAATATGATCTCTCAAATATTGTGTATCAATTTGATTGAGATCGATGCCATCGAGTTCGATACACCCCTGATTAGGTTCATAAAATTTATCTAAAAGACTGATTAAGGTTGATTTTCCCGCACCTGATAAGCCAACTAATGCAGTAATTTTATTGGGTCGAATCTCCATATTGATATTCTTTAGTGCGTGATGACCGTTTGGATAAAAGAATTCAACATTTTTCAGCGTAAATTTTCCTTGAATTTGCGGTTTGAGTTGACCTGTAGGTTCAATTTGATCATCTGCTTCTAAAATTTTAAAGAAGCTTTCCGAATAGATCATGGCATCATTCACTTCATCATATATACGATGTAAGGAGCGAATTGGCGCGGATACATTATTGAACAAGAGCACATGAAACATGATCATACCGATGCTCATCTGACCATCAAGCACAAAATACGCAGTTAGGATGATGATTAAAACAATACCTATTTGTTCAATAAAGGTTTTTAACCCATCAAATAAAAAGCTGACTTGACGGGTTTGCATTTGATTATCTGTGAGTTCTTTTTGTAGTTTGAGTTGTTTGGTTGATTCTATTGACTCGCGGTTGAAAGATTTGATAACCGTAATTGAATTAATAATTCCGAGGATACCTTGGCTTTTCTTTTCTCGACCATCACGTAAATTTCGACGCCAGCCTCCGAGTTTTTGTGCTTGTTTATAAGTTAACCAGAAGTAGATTGGAACGATAGTGGTCGCCACCAAGCCAACATAAAAGTTGGCGTAGTACATTAATCCTAAAGCCACGATCGCACTGGTAAATAACGGCAAAATGTCAATAAAGAATATTTGAACTAGACGAGTCAGAGAGCCAATACCACGATCGATTCGTGTTTGTAATTTGCCCGCCTGATTATTCTCTTCGTTGAAAAAAGCTAATCTATAGGTCAGAAATTTTTCAATGATGCCTTGTGCTAAATCTTGTGAAATAAAAATTCTAAGTTTTTCACCATAAAACTTTTGTCCGAATTGCACAAAAGCATTAATCACTTCTTTACCCAATAATATCGCTGTAATGGTAATCAGGATATTCCAGCCTTCAGCTAAGCCAAAACCATTTTCAACCAGCGCATTAATTTCATCAACCGCATACTGCAAAGTGAGTGCATTCACTTGAGCTGTGAAAGAGCCGATGAGTGTAAGAAAGAGAGTGGCAATCACTAAAAAGCGATAAGGTCGAACGAAAGGTTTAAGTTTTAGAAAAAGTTGCCATAAATTCATAAGCGATTGTTTTTATTGTCTAGATTTATGCCAGTCTAAGCTTGATTGTCCAGTGTCACAAGCGTTCACAATGTTTCAATTTGTCAGTTAAAATATTCAGCTAATATACGGTTATATTTTCATGGCAAATTGGTTATGAACTTCGAGCTGTTTGCACCCGAACCCAATTCAAACCTCCTACCTTGTGATGGGATTGTAGAAGATTACGGCCTTATACTTACTTATGCTGAATCACAGGATTATTTCGATTATTTTTTAGAAGGTTTGGCTTGGAAACAGGATGAAGTGATTTTATACGGCCAATATTTTAAGACGGGTCGTAAAGTCGTATGGTATGGTGACCAAAACTATCAATATCACTATTCAGGAATGGATAAACAAGCACAGATTTGGGATTTGAAATTATTAGCACTCAAGCAAAAAATTGAACTTATAACAGGAGTTCAATTTAATTCTTGTTTGGCCAATTTGTACGAAGATGGAACTCAAGGTTTAGGATGGCACAGTGATGATGAGGCTGCATTAAGAGATCCTGAACATGGCGAGACCGTCATTGCCTCACTGAGTCTCGGCGCAACCCGAAAATTTAGATTTAAACATCGTGATAAAATTCATAATGCGGAAATGTATCTACAATCAGGACAGTTGATTGTGATGAAAGGTCAAACACAGCGTTTTTGGAAACACACTTTAGCGAAATCAACCAAAGTATTAGAGCCTAGAATCAATTTAACCTTTCGCTATTTTTATCCTAGATGAAATGATAAGTATTCTATTAAGGTTGAATACCTTGAGGATTACGATACCAACTTTCAATAAATAAAGCAGCTGCCAAGCTGTCTGCGGACAACTTTTTTCCACGCCCTTGCGCCTGATAATGATCGAGTTCATCACGCGCTTCGCGAGTTGTTAATCGCTCATCCACCATCCATGTTTCTATATTGGTTTGGTGTCTTAAACGACGAGCAAATTTACGTGCTCGTGTTGATAGTTCCGATTCGCTATCATCCATATTCAGTGGTAGCCCGACTAAAAACAGATTTGGAGAATGCTGTTTTACAATTTTGAGTAGATCATCCCAATTGGGAATGCCATCTTTCATCGGTAAAAGTGAAAGTGGCGTAGCACTTTCAATAATGGACGATCCTACAGCCATTCCTGTTTTTTGTGTGCCAAAGTCAAAGGCCATAATGAGTTGAGCGGTAGTTGAATCAGGCATGTCCAATCTCAGATGAAAGCCATGTACGATCGACCCCCATTTTTCTATAGGCAGCGTCCCAGCGATCGTCATAGGGTAAGTTAAAAATCAAATCCATATCAGAGTCACAAATGAGCCAGTCACCTCGAGCGATTTCTTGCTCCAACTGGTTTTTACTCCAACTTGCATAGCCTAAAGCAATTTGATAGCGACCAACACCTTCATTGTGTGCGATTGCATCAAGAATATCCTTTGAAGTTGTTAAACAGAGATTTTCACCTACAGCGATGGACGCATGCCAAGTAGGTTGACCCGTATGAAGTACAAAACCCGCTTCTGGTCGTAAAGGACCACCTTGTAAGACATCATGTGGGTGAACATGATCTGCAACGATATCAAGATCTGTTAAGAGTTCTTTAACCTGAATCCCAGCTGGACGATTGATCATAATTCCCTGCGCACCTTCATGATCATGACGAGCAATATAGACCACACTATTTGCGAAGAAATCATCTGCTAAATCAGGTGGGGCAATCAGGCAACGGTGCGTTAGAAATTGTTTACTCACCTAATGGCTTCTCCTATGTTTGAGTATCACTTTACTTCAACATACTAGACTTATGGGTTTTCAACAATCCTTTTAAAATAATCAAGATGTGCTGGTCTGAAACTTTAATTGCCTTAATTGTTTTGCATGTTGAAGGGTGGTCTCGCTAATTTCGACACCACCAGTCATGCGAGCAAGCTCTAATATCCGTTGATCTTCATCAAGCTCAACGATAGTGCTGCTAGCAGGGTCTGTTTGCAGTTTTTTCACTAACAAATGTTGGTCCGATTGCGCTGCAACTTGGGCTTGATGTGTAATACATAGAATTTGAACATGTTGACCTAATCCAGCCAATAAGCGACCGACAATTTCAGCTGTTCCACCGCTGATGCCCACATCAATTTCGTCAAAAACGAGTACTTCAGCTTCAGTTTTTTCTGCATTCATGACTTGCATGACCAATGCAATACGTGACAATTCACCACCAGACGCAACCTTCGCAAGTGGTTGAGGTGGAATCCCTTTGTTTGCTGTGAACAATAATTGAATAAAACTAAACCCTTCAGATGAAGGTTGCTCCAGAGGATCAAAACGGAATTCAAAATGAGCTTCTGGTAAAGCCAGTTGCTTGACTTGTTCTGTTAAGAGTTTGGCTAAGGGTTCTGCTGCTTTACGACGGATATCATCCAGATATTGAGCTTTCTCTATAAACTGTTGATGTGAAATTTCAACTTGTTCAGCCAAAGTCTCTGGATCTTCAAGCTGATGTAATTGTTCTAGCTCTGCCTGCCAATGTTCGTATTCTGATTTTAAATCTTCGGGTTGTACTCGATATTTGCGCGCTAAACGATGGAATATTTCCAGTTGTGTGTTTAACTCTTCCATTCGTTCAGGATCAAAACTCTGACGGTCAATGAATTGTTTTAAATTCGCACTGGCATCATCGAGTTCACTTTGCGCATTTAATAATGAGTTATAAATTTCAGAGAGTAAATCACTACGACCTGCATGAGATTCAAGCTTGCGAATAATACTTGAAATTTCCTGAGTGATATTTTGATCAGACTCATCTAAAACGTTGATTGCATAACTACAATCTTGCATGATGTGTTCATGATGACTTAAGCGATCGAACTCTTGTTCAATTTCTTTATAGTCAAGTCGAACCACTTCTTCTAATTCTTCTAATTGAAGATTAAGTGTCTCAATGCGTTGAAGGCGGGTGGTCTGTGCATCAAGCGCAGCTTGATGCTGTCGGATATTTTTTTGCCATGTGTTATAACTGTCTTTGACAGCAAGCGTATGTTGACCAAAGTTGCTGTAACGATCTAACCAATGTTTTGGATAGGGCGGTTCTAACAGTTGTTGCTGACTATGCTGGCTGTAAAGTTGGACTAAGAGTCTGCCTATTTCCTTTAATTCTGACAGACTACTTGGACGTCCATTGATCCAAGCTTTACTACGACCTGTAGCAAATATTACCCGTCTTAGATGAATTTCACCCGATTCATCTGCCAGCTCATGAGTGCTTAACCATTCAGCTTCAGGACTTTGATCTTGATAACTAAATACGGCTGTAACATCAGCCTTATCTGAACCATAACGAACGTAATTCGTATCAGTACGCTCGCCTAAACACGCTGATAATGCATCGAGTAATAAAGATTTACCTGCACCAGTTTCACCCGTAAGAACATTGAAACCTTGATCAATATCAATGGCTAAGTTATCGGCTAAAGCAAAGTTGATCAGATTAAGGTGTGTCAGCATAAACGCATCCGAGCTGCGAAAGTGTGGATTCTAAGATAGAGAAATTTTGTTTTAGTCTCAAGTCACGACATTTGAATATGAGAACTTTTAGTTTGCATTTTAACTGAAATTAGGTTGATTACTAGTGACTGAATATATTCTTTTACCTGTGTACAAAAGATATATAGAAGAAATCAAAAAAATCTTTAAATTTCATCATTAGGGAACAAAAGTTGCTTATAAAAACCATTGCAAAACACTGATTGATTAGTTGCTCGAGCGCAATTAAACTACGGCAATTAAAATTTATAAAATGCGCATTATTTGGAGAATACGCATGTCATCACAATTTGATCATGTATCTGTCGTAAAAAAATCAAATGTTTATTTTGGCGGGACGTGTATTAGCCACACTGTTCAATTTGAAGACGGTACGAAAAAAACACTTGGGGTTATTCTACCGACGGAACAACCGCTTATTTTTGAAACACATGTACCAGAGCGTATGGAAATTATTTCTGGTGAATGTCGTGTCACAATTGCAGACAATGAAGAACATGAGCTTTTCCGTGCAGGGCAGTCGTTTTACGTGCCTGGTGAGAGCCGTTTCAAAATCGAAACAGATGACGTATTAGACTACGTTTGTCATTTCGAAGGCTAATTACCCAAAAAAAATTTGACCAACATTCAATGGTCAAATCGGTTAAACTATTCGCTATATAAAATCCTGTAAAGTTGGCTTTGCGGGATTTTTCTTTTCTATATTATTGTATTGTCTTAGTGAGTTGAGGTCGTTCATGGCTAAACCCGAATATTATTATGGCGTTCATTCTGTGGAGTCATTGTTGGAGTTAGAACCTGAACGCGTTTTGACTCTATTTGCACTAAAAGGTCGTGAAGATCAACGTTTAAAACGTATTTTTGAGTTGGCTGAACCTTTCGGAATTAGTATTCAAAAAGCGAGCCGAGACAGCCTTGAAAAACTGGCTGGACAACCTTTTCATCAAGGTGTCGTTGCTGCAGTTCGTCCTCATCCAACGCTGAATGAAAATGATCTTGAGCAATTAATCAAAAGTACAGACAATGTTTTTTTACTGGCGCTTGACCAAGTGACGGACCCGCATAATTTGGGTGCGTGTATTCGAACTGCGGCAGCCATGGGCGTACACGCGGTTGTTGTTCCTCGTGATCGTTCTGCGAGCTTAACACCAACGGCTCGTAAGGTTGCTGCTGGTGGTGCAGAGAAAGTTAAATTTATCCAAGTGACGAATTTGGCTCGTACTTTAGCCAAAATCAAAGATGATTTTAATGTACGAGTGATTGGCACGATGTTAGATGAGCATGCTCTACCTATTCACGAATGTGATTTGACTGGTCCTGTTGCAGTGATTATGGGTGCTGAAGATACTGGTTTAAGACCGATTACACAGGCGCAATGTGATCATAAAGTTTATATTCCAATGAGTGGCAATTTACAAAGTTTGAATGTGAGTGTGGCGACAGGCATGGCACTTTACGAAGCTTGTAGACAACGTCAAGCCTAATTAGAGATGGCACTTTCAGATCGAGCCCAAGGCTATTTTTTTCTTATTACTACCATGTGCATCTGGGGGGGATTTACCCTCACTGCACGATTAAATGCGCTATGGCATATCAATACGTGGGACATTGTGGCACTGCGTTTTTCACTGGCTTTTTTGATCTTAATGCCGATTCTACTTTATCGTAGAGAAGCCTCTTTTTTACTTAAAAAAGAACCATTTATCTTGGCAATGATTGGTGGTGTGATCTATTGTTTGTTGGCTTATAGCGCATTTCACTATGCACCGACTGCGCATGCTGCAATTTTTCTCAATGGTTGTATTCCTATTTGTACTGCCATTGTGGCTTTTATATTGATGAAGCAGGCTTTTGATCGTCATACATGGGCAAGTTTGATCATTATGATCACCGTGCTCGGTATTATGAGTCTCCTGATGTATCGTGAATCAGGCATTCCTTTTGGTGCTGGTGATGGATTATTCTTCTTGAGCGCCATTTTTTGGGCAATATTTACCGTATTACTGCGTAAATTCCAACTGAGTGCATGGCAGGCGATGTGTGGAGTTGCCATCTGGTCAGCCGTGATTTATGTACCCATTTACGTGTTATTTTTACCTAAAAATCTTAGTACTCCTGAGCCTCAGCATTTACTGTTTCAAACAATATTTCATGGCATATTCGTGGTCATTATTGCAACATTAACTTATGTGGAAGCGATTAAAAGACTCGGGGCTTTTAAAGCAGGGAGCATTACCAATTTAGCGCCTTTTTTAGCTGCAATTTTGGCAGTGCCTTTGTTAAATGAACCTTTAAGTATTGCAATGTTATTTGGGTTGTTGGGTATGGCGATAGGCGCATTACAACCATGGCGATGGCTGGGTCGCCAAGATGCACTAAGCCAAAAACTTGAGCAACAAAAAAAGCAGTCTTCTTAGACTGCTTTTTTTTAATCTAAGCTTGTTGTGCAAGACTAAGATAATATTGGTGTTTTACAGCGAGTTGTTGATAGAGATGATCAAGCTCACCATCATTTATAACAACATCGTCTGCACGTTTTAATTTTTCTTCACGAGACATTTGCGCACTCATTATCTTTTTAATTTGCTCAATGTCTTGATGATCACGTTGCGAAGCACGCAAGATTTGTAATTCTGTTGATGCATCGATCAGTAAAGTACGTTGAGTAAGTTGGTGTTGATTGGTTTCAAACAAGAGTGGGGAAACTAAAATGGCATAAGGACTGGTCGCCCGTTGTAGTTGTTCAATAATCGATAGGCGAATTGCAGGATGCGTAATATTTTCTAATATCTTTCTAGCTTCAGGATGTTTAAAAATATGGTCTCTTAACGCTCTGCGGTCGAGTGCGCCATCTTCCAATAGCACCCAATCCCCAAAATGATCTTTAATTTTTTGTAGTGCAGGTTTTCCAATTTCAACCACTTCACGTGCCACGATATCTGCATCAACAACGGTAATCCTTTGTTTTTCAAACCACTGACTTGCAGCAGTTTTTCCACTACCAATACCACCTGTTAAGCCCAAAATAAAGCGCATGTAAAAAAACCTTGTAATTATCATAATGGGGCTTATTTTAGCTTAACCCCCTAAATAAACCTTCATAATTTCGTTACCCCATAAGAATGCAATCCATCCAGCAATCGCAATATAAGGTCCAAAAGCAAAGGGCTGATTTTCTTTTTTGACTTTCATCAAAATGATGCCGATGATTGCACCGACTAAGGATGAAAGTAGGACAATGAGCGGTAATAAAAATGGACCCATCCATGCACCAAGCGCGGCCAGTAATTTGAAGTCGCCATATCCCATTCCTTCTTTGCCTGTCACGATTTTAAATAAATAGTACACCACCCATAAACAGAGGAAACCAATCAAATATCCCCAAATTGCGGAGGTAGGTGAGGTGTAGAGTGCATAGCTATTTACCGCTAAACCAAGTGCAGCCAAGGGGAGAGTATATCGATCGGGTAAAAGTTGTGTATCGAAGTCGATGAATGTGAGTGCGATCAGTGTCCACGTTAAAATTAAGCCAAAAAGCATTTGTAGGCTTGGACCAAATACCGCGACGACCATTAATGAGCAAACAGCAGTCAAAACTTCTACCAGTGGATAACGAATGCTGATCGGATTTTCACATTCACCACATTTTCCACGCAAAAATAACCAACTTATCACGGGGATATTTTGATACCAACGAATAGGTGTTTTACATTTTGGGCAGGTCGATGCAGGTTTACTTAGCGTGAGCTTATCTTCATCAATTATGGCTTGGTCGGGATGTAAAAACATCTGACAGTCTTGACGCCATTCTTGCTCCATCATTTTAGGTGTGCGGTAAATGACAACATTTAAAAAACTGCCGACACATAAGCTGATGATTCCTACAGTTAAATAGAGTGCTGTAGGCGATTGAATTAAATACGCAATTATTTCGTTCATTACACCACAGAACCCATTTGGAAGATTGGAAGATACATTGCGATGACTAAACCGCCGACCAAGACACCTAGAATGGCCATAATCAAAGGCTCCATCATGGAGGTTAAGCCATCGACAGCATTGTCGACTTCACTTTCATAATGGGTTGCAACCTTATCTAGCATAGCATCGAGTGAACCCGATTCTTCACCAATCGCTACCATTTGCACAGCCATAGATGGGAATAAATTGGTCGAGCGCATAGCGAAATGAAGTTGTTGACCAGTCGCAACGTCGTCACGAATACGCATAACTGCTTGCTCATATACCACGTTATTCGTTGCACCAGCTGTTGATTGGAGTGCATCGATTAAAGGGACGCCGGCAGCAAATGTGGTTGAAAGTGTACGGCTATAACGTGCGATAATTGCTTTATAAACCAAATCACCAAAAATAGGCAGCCTTAAAGCCGTGCGATCTAATGCATCCGCAAATTTTTGACTACGTTTTTTGGCTTCAATAAAGCCGATAATGGTCAGCGCGATACCGATAATTAAAATAAACCAATATTTTTGCACCCACTCAGACATTGCCACTACGAGTTGCGTGAACGCAGGTAAGTCTGCGCCAAATGAGCTAAACATCTCAGAGAAGACAGGAACCACTTTGACCATCAAAATAATGGTCACAATAATTGCAACAACAATGACAGCAATTGGATACTTCATCGCTTTTTTAATTTTTTGTTTGAGAACTTCACTTTTTTCTTTATAAATCGCGACTCGATCGAGCATGGTTTCAAGCGCACCTGATTGCTCACCTGATTCTACCAATGAGCAGAATAACTGATCAAAATGCTGAGGATATTTGCGTAGTGCACCTGCAAAAGTATTACCACCTTCGACCTCAGTTTTAATACCCAAAACCACTTCACGCATTGCAGGATTATCTAAGCCTTCTGCAACAATTTCAAAGCTTTGAACAAGTGGTACACCTGCTTTCATCATGGTGGCAAGCTGACGCGTAAAGATGGTGATGTCCAAAGTAGACACTTTCTTCTTCATTAAGCCTTCAAGAATATTCTTGCGCTTCTCGCGGATACTACGCACCGTAATGCCTTGTTTGCGGAGCATGACTTTTGCAAGTTGAATATTACGCGCAGGCATTTCACCTTTAACTTTGGTTCCCTTGCGATCCACGCCGTCATATACAAACGTTGGCATCATCTGTGCTTTTTTCACCGCCATAATGATTTCCTTATTTTTAATTATTCACTGGTCACTCGATTCACTTCTTGTAAAGAAGTAAGTCCGTTCATGACCTTAATTAATCCTGAACGTCGAAGATTCTTAAACCCCAGTCTTTCAGATGCAGCTGCAATCTCTAATGCATTGCCATCATCCATAATAATCTTCGAAATTTCAGGTGTCACTTTCATGACTTCATAAATACCGACACGTCCTTTATAACCATCACGGCACTCAGGACAACCGACAGGTTGATAAATTTTAAAATCTGGATCTGCTAAATCCTGTTCTGTGAATCCCATTTCTAACAAACTTGGTTTAGGAATATCAGCAGGTACTTTACAGTGTACACACAGTCGTCTAGCAAGTCGTTGAGCAATGACGAGATTCACCGAAGTTGCAATATTAAAAGAGGGAACCCCCATATTGCGCAACCGGGTTAAGGTTTCAGGAGCACTATTGGTATGAAGTGTAGACATCACCATGTGGCCTGTTTGTGCTGCCTTAATTGCAATTTCAGCTGTTTCGAGATCTCGAATCTCCCCGACCATAATAATATCAGGATCTTGACGCAGGAATGATTTCAATGCGACTGAGAAGCTTAAGCCCACTTTATAGTTGACGTTGACCTGATTAATGCCTTCTAAGTTAATTTCTACGGGATCTTCTGCTGTAGAGATGTTGGCATTTTCAGTATTTAAAATATTCAATCCTGTATAAAGCGATACTGTTTTACCAGAACCTGTTGGACCCGTAATCAGTAACATGCCTTGAGGCTTCTCAAGTGCCTCAAGGAATAAAGCTTTCTGATCTTCTTCATAACCTAATGCATCAATACCGAGCATTGCACTAGACGGATCCAAAATACGTAATACGATTTTTTCACCAAATAAGGTTGGCAATGAGTTAACACGAAAATCAATCGCTTTAGTACGAGATAATTTAAGCTTAATACGGCCATCTTGAGGAATACGCTTTTCTGAAATATCCATTTGAGACATAACTTTCAAGCGTGAAGCTAATCGATTCGCGAGTTGCAATGGTGGATTTGCAATAGTTCTTAAAACACCATCAACGCGGTATCGAACTCGGTACGTTTTTTCATAAGGTTCGAAGTGTAAATCTGATGCACCCATGCGAATGGCGTCAACCAAAAGCTTGTTGATGTACTTAACAATCGGGGAATCATCACCTGAAGGACCATCATCGTTATTATTTTGCGGTGTATCGTTCTCGACCACGTTAACGTCAAGATCTTCATCACCGAAATTGAAATTCTCATTTTCAGAAAAATGCTTTTCGATCAGTTTTTCAAGTTTATTATGTTCTACAGTAATAGGAACGACGTTTAATTTACTATTAAATCGAATTGCTTCCAATGCTTCGATATCTGTAGGATCACTCGTCGCTACAAATAAAGATATACCTCGTTGATATAAAGGTAAGATTAAATGTTTTGTAACAAGATTTTCTGCAACGATATCTTTGGGTAGTAACTCAACATTATATGCATCTAAATCGAACAATGGCTCCCCAAACTCTTGAGCAACCATTTCAGCAATCGTATTTGCTCGTATTTTGAGATGTTCAACGAGGTAAGGTACTAATTTTTGATGAGATTTTTTTGAATTAATAATAGCATTTTGCATTTGCTGGGAGGTCAAAATGCCTTCATCAACCAAACGACGACTTAACCCAGAAAATTTTGGCCCACTTTGATCTAAAGTCATCCCCAATACGCCTTAAATTCATTTTATAATTCGAATATTAAAATTATACGGTTATAAGTAGAAAATTCTATACTTAAAATCATTAATATTATCCGAAAACTATGAAAAAATTGAATTTTTTCACTTATTCTGTTGGGTATTGTGTCTTATGTTGTCTTTTTTTAAAGAATTCTAGGTGCTGAATCTGTATCCATTGAATTTTTACGTTAATTTTTTAAAATCCGTGTAGAATGTGCGCATTTTTGATAGAAGGTTAGATCTATGTCGGGTTCGACAATTACTCCGTGGGTTGTAGGCAATTGGAAAATGAACCCAATGCAGGCTAACACGCAACAGCTTTTAGCTGATTTGAAACAACAGCTTGAGCAAGCTTCAATCGCTCATGATGTTTGTAAAATTGGTGTTGCGCCAACTTTATTGGCTTTACTCCAAGTAAAAAATGAACTTGCAACAGATGCTCATGAAGTGTTTGTGGTCGCTCAAGATGTATCACGTATTGCGGGTACTGGTGCATTTACAGGTGAAGTTAGCGCAGATCTTTTAAAGGATAGCCAAGTCGATTATGTATTAATTGGACATTCTGAACGTCGTGAAATATTTAATGACACGCCTGCGATTCTTAATGAAAAAATAAAAAATGCTTTAGCTGCTAACTTACATATCATCTATTGTGTGGGTGAAAGCCTTGAACAGCGTGAAAGTGGGCAAGCTGAGCAAGTGGTGTTACAACAAATTTGTGACATTGCAGGTGTTGTGAATCCAGAGCAATGGGTGCATATTACCGTCGCCTACGAGCCAATTTGGGCAATTGGAACTGGTAAAACAGCTTCCCCGGATGATGCACAAGCAATGCATGCTAAAATTCGTGAAGGATTGAGTCAAATTACACCTGAAGGTCAAAACATAGCAATTCTTTATGGTGGTAGTGTAAAACCTGAGAATGCTGTTGAATTGGCAGCATGCCCTGATATCAATGGTGCCCTCGTAGGCGGTGCATCACTCAATGCAGAATCATTTGTTCAAATTGCGCAAGCATTTGCCCAATCAAAATAATTAGGAGTTCATCATGCAATCTTTTGTACTGGTGCTACACATCATTTTAGCGTTATTGATGATTATTTTAATTCTAGTACAGCATGGTAAAGGTGCAGATGCAGGTGCGTCTTTTGGCGGTGGCGGTGCAGCGACTGTATTCGGCGCTTCTGGTTCTGGTAACTTCTTAACTCGTTTAACCGGGATACTTACTGCTTTATTCTTTATCACAAGTATTAGCTTGGCTTACTTTGCGAAGCAGCAAACGACAGATGCTTATGGTTTGAAAACGATTAACTCAACTGAGCAAGTTGATCAAAAATCGCCTGAAACTTCATCAACTGCACCAAAACCAGCTGAATAATTGAATATTTCGCTTTCAATTTTTCATTGAAACCACTAGAATGCGTCACAGCTGCGGTGGTGGTGGAATTGGTAGACACGCTACCTTGAGGTGGTAGTGCTTTCGGGCGTGGGGGTTCAAGTCCCCCCTTCCGCACCAACTTATAATCCAGAAGTTTAAGTTGGTGTTTGCGGCAAAATCTGTTGATGCGGGATGGAGCAGTCTGGTAGCTCGTCGGGCTCATAACCCGAAGGTCGTTGGTTCAAATCCAGCTCCCGCTACCAATCAATCCTATAATTAAGATGCAAACTTAAGATAGGCAACTTAAACAAAGTTTGAGTTGAGATATACTTTTTGCACGTTGATGCGGGATGGAGCAGTCTGGTAGCTCGTCGGGCTCATAACCCGAAGGTCGTTGGTTCAAATCCAGCTCCCGCTACCACTTTTGATTAAGGTGCAACTTAATCAAGTCTAATTAGAAAGTTTTTCTGATTGAAAAATGATTCAAATTTAGATATAATTTTGCACGTTGATGCGGGATGGAGCAGTCTGGTAGCTCGTCGGGCTCATAACCCGAAGGTCGTTGGTTCAAATCCAGCTCCCGCTACCAAGTTTCTAAAGAGGCTCACAACTAGGTGGGCCTTTTTGCACAGTGGGCATTGCTTTTCTGTGCAATAATGGGGGCGAATGCGCCCTTTTTTGTTATCTATCGTGTAGTGTGGACATCAATTGGTCAAATAATCATGCTATCACTATAGTTAGTCTGTGTCGGTCTGTTGGCCGATTGAATCGCACATAAATGACGAGAGTAAATGAAGTTATCAAATAAAACCCAAGCATTGTATGAACTGATCGCACCCGCTGTTGAGGCGTGCGATGTTGAACTATGGGGTTTAGAATTTACACCTCAGGGTAAGCGTTCGCTAGTACGTATCTACATTGACAAGCCTGAAGATCCAAACAAAGAACCTGTTATTTCCGAAGACGGTGAAATTGATCTTGGTCGTGGTGTGGGTGTGCAAGATTGTGTACGTGTTACCCAACAAGTTGGTGCAATCCTCGATGTTCATGATCCAATTTCTGGTGAATATGCATTAGAAGTTTCATCACCAGGTTGGGATCGCACTTTCTTTAAACTTGAACAGATGCAAGCATATATTGGTCAACAAGTTGCTTTACGTTTGATTTCTGCAGTGGATAACCGCCGTAAATTCCAAGCGAAACTGGTTGCTGTAGATGTAGAAAATGAAATGATCCAAGTTGAAGTTGAAAAGCAACAAGTGCTCGAGATCGATAGTCACAATATCGATAAGGCCAACTTGATCTACCAAGACTAAATTAATCTTAACTAAAAGAATTTGAATAGTAGGTGACTTATGGGCCGTGAAATTCTTACCGTTGCTGAGACGGTTAGTAATGAAAAAGGTGTTAGTCGTGAAGCGATTTTCGAAGCGCTCGAGCAAGCTCTAGTTGCTGCAACGAAGAAAAAATTCTACGAAGGCACAAATTCTGAAGAAGCACAGTTGCGCGTTGAAATCGATCGTAAGACTGGTGAATACCGTACTTTCCGTCAATGGACTGTAGTAGCAGATGAAGATCATGAAATGCCTGCATGCCAAGACGCGATTTCTGATGTGGACCCAGCGAAATGGTCAATCGGTGATGTGCGTGAGCTTGAAGTAGAATCAATTGAATTTGGTCGTATTGCAGCTCAAATCGCGAAGCAAGTTATTGTTCAGAAAATTCGTGAAGCTGAACGTGCGCTTATTGCAGATGCATATGAATCTAAAGTTGGTGAGTTAATTTACGGTGAAGTAAAGAAACAAACTAAAGATGGTTTCATTATTGACCTCGGTGAGAATGCGGAAGCATATCTTGCACGTGAAGAAATGATCGCAAAAGAAATTTTACGTCCTAAACAGCGTGTAAATGCGATTTTATTTAACGTAAACCGTGAAGGTCGTGGTGCACAGCTACAACTTTCTCGTGCTAAGCCAGAAATGTTAATGGCATTGATGAAAAAAGAAATTCCAGAAATTTCTGAAGAAATCATCGAAATTAAAGCTGCTGCACGTCAACCGGGTGTTCGTGCTAAAATTGCAGTGAAAACGAACGATCATCGTATTGATCCAGTTGGTGCATGTATTGGTATGCGTGGAACACGTATCCAAGCTGTACAGCAAGAATTGAACGGTGAGCGTATTGATGTTGTAGTTTGGTCAGATGATCCAGCTCAATATATCGCAAGTGCTTTAGAGCCAGCAGATGTATCGGGTATTGTGATTGATGAAGAAGAACGCACAGCAGATATTATTTTTGCTACAAGCGATCAATTGGCGCGTGCAATTGGTTCTCAAGGTCAAAACGTACGTTTAGCTTCTGAGTTAACTGGTTACAAGCTCAATATGATGCTTGAAGAAGAGTACCGTGCTCGTCAACAAAATGAAGCACAGCAATATCTCGATATGTTTGTAGGTCGTCTTGATATTGAAGAAGACCTTGCGATGGCATTGGTAGAAATGGGCTTTACTTCACTTGAAGAGATTGCTTACGTTCCAGCTGAAACATTTGATGAAATCGAATTAGATGCAGAAACGGTTGAGCTTTTACAAAGCCGTGCGAAAGAAGTTGCATTAGCAGATGCACTGAAAGAGCAAGAAAATATTCAAGAACCGAGCGAAGAGCTTCTAGCGATGGAAGGAATGAGTTCAGAGCTTGCTTATGCATTAGCGGCTCGCGGTGTAATCACAGTAGATGATTTAGCAGATCAGGCAACTGATGATATCTCTGATATCGAAGGTTTAGGTGCTGAGAAAGCAGGTCAATTGATCATGAAAGCACGTGAATCATGGTTTAATTAACGAGGAGGTCATACATGACGGATAAGTCAATTAAAGAGTTAGCAGTCAGCGTAGGTCTTCCAGTTGAAAAACTATTAGATCAGGTGCGAGATGCTGGGTTGCCTCAATCTAAGGCAGAAGACACAATCTCAGTAGAACAGCAAGACCGTTTAGTCGCTCATTTGAAAAAAGCGCATGGGCAAGACAGCGGCAGCGCAGGAAAAATCACGTTGAAACGTAAAACTACGAGTACTGCAAAAGTAGCAAGTACATCAGGTAAAGCTAAAACTATTAACGTAGAAGTTCGTAAGAAGCATACGTTCACTAAGCCAGATCCTGAACAAATTAAAGCTGAAGCATTGGCAAAAGCAAAAGCTGAAACTGAAGCAAAGGCACAGCAAAAAGTTGAAGTTAAACCAGCTCAAGCTGAAGAGAAAGCGCAACCTGCAGTAAGTAAAGCGAAAGCGAACTTAGATGCAATGCGTGCTGCAGCGAAACAATCGAGTGAGAAGCAAGAAGTTGCTAAAGCTGCGGTTGTGGTTAAGCGCAAGTCAACAAATAAACCGATTGTTAAACAAGCAACTAAGCCAACTGAAACTGCAGAACAGAAAAAAGCACGTGAAGCTGAAGCTGCTAAATTAAAAGCAGTCGAAGAAGCAGCACGTCGTAAAGCAGCTGAAGAAGCACAACAACGTACGCTTGAACAAATGCGTCAGATGGCTTCTAAGTACTCTAATGAAGATGCAACTGCAACGATTCGTGTGGTCGATGATTCTCCATTGGCTGCTGGTCTTGTTGGTCAAGCATACGAAGATTCATTCGCGAAAGAAGACCGTGACATTAAGCGTGGTAATAACACACCAGGTGCACGTTCTCCTAAGAAAGGTGGTCGTCGTGGTCAAGAAGAGCAATCTTTCCGTGACAACTCTCATAAACGTGGTTTGAAATCAAGCCAAGCTAATAAACATGGTTTCGAGAAGCCAGTTAAAAAGCAAGTTTATGATGTTGAAATCGGTGCAACTATTGTTGTTGCTGACCTTGCTGCCAAAATGGCGATTAAGGTTCGTGAAGTAATTAAAACACTCATGAAAATGGGTGAGCTTGTCACTCAAAACCAATCAATCGACCAAGATACAGCAGTTCTAGTGGTTGAAGAAATGGGTCATAACCCAGTT
Organism: Acinetobacter sp. ANC_7504; assembly: GCF_056779995.1. Taxonomy (NCBI): domain Bacteria; kingdom Pseudomonadati; phylum Pseudomonadota; class Gammaproteobacteria; order Moraxellales; family Moraxellaceae; genus Acinetobacter; species Acinetobacter sp. ANC_7504. Next base: position 56,220 of record NZ_JBWYIZ010000006.1, read on the forward strand.
CTAGTATCAGATACTCAAGCGGAAGATAACTTGCTTGAAGCGGCTGAAGAAGCACGTGGTGCACAAACAACGCGTCCACCAGTGGTTACTATCATGGGTCACGTTGACCATGGTAAGACATCGCTTCTTGATCGTATTCGTCGTGCGAAAGTAGCGCAAGGTGAAGCGGGCGGTATTACACAGCATATCGGTGCTTATCACGTTACAACGGATAAAGGTATTATCACTTTCTTAGATACTCCGGGACACGCAGCATTTACTGCGATGCGTTCACGTGGTGCGAAAGCAACTGATATCGTTGTATTGGTGGTTGCAGCTGATGATGGTGTTATGCCACAAACAGCGGAAGCGATTGACCATGCTCGTGCAGCAGGTACGCCAATCATTGTTGCAATCAACAAGATGGATAAAGAATCTGCTGATCCAGATCGCGTATTGAATGAATTGACAACTAAAGAAATCGTGCCTGAGCAATGGGGTGGTGATGTCCCTGTCGCGATGGTTTCTGCGCACACCGGTGCAGGTATTGATGAACTTCTTGACTTGATCTTGATTCAATCTGAACTTCTAGAGCTTAAAGCTTCTGAAGAAGGTGCGGCACAAGGTGTTGTAATCGAAGCACGTGTTGATAAAGGCCGTGGTGCGGTTACTTCGATTCTTGTTCAAAATGGTACATTAAAAGTAGGTGACCTTGTTCTAGCTGGTGCATCTTACGGTCGTGTACGTGCGATGACTGATGAAAATGGTCAACGTATTAAGTCTGCAGGTCCATCGATTCCAGTTGAAATCTTAGGTCTTCCAGAAGCGCCAATGGCAGGTGACGAAGTTCTTGTTGTAAATGATGAGAAGAAAGCACGTGAAGTGGCTGATGCGCGTATGGATCGTGAACGTCAAAAACGTTTAGAGCGTCAATCTGCAATGCGTCTTGAAAACTTAATGGCTTCTATGGGCAAAAAAGATGTGCCGATTGTGAATGTTGTTCTGAAGACAGATGTTCGCGGTACATTGGAAGCGCTTCATGTTGCATTGGCTGAACTTTCAACTGATGAAGTGAAAGTGCGTGTAATTGGTTCAGGTGTTGGTGCGATTACTGAGTCTGATGTCACACTTGCAGAATCTTCAGAAGCATTCTTATTAGGCTTTAACGTTCGTGCAGATAATACAGCGCGCCAAAAAGCTGACGCAGATGGTATCGACATCCGTTACTACTCAATCATTTACCAATTGATTGATGATGTGAAAGATGCAATGAGTGGTAAGCTTGCACCAGAACATCGTGAAACAATTCTTGGTGTGGCTGAAGTACGTGAAGTATTCCACTCGAGTAAGTTTGGTGCTGCAGCAGGTTGTATGGTTCTTGAGGGCTTATTACACCGCAATAAACCAATTCGTGTCTTACGTGATGACGTGGTTGTGTTCCAAGGTGAACTTGAATCACTTCGCCGTTATAAAGAAGTGGTTGAAGAAGTTCGTGCTGGTATGGAATGTGGTCTTGCAGTCAAAGGCTATAAAGACATCAAAGTACTCGATAAAATCGAAGTCTATGATGTTCAATTAATTAAACGGAGTCTTTAATGGCGGGTAGTCAACGTCTTAAGCGTATGGCGGACACGGTTCAGCGAGAATTATCTGAACTCATCCGTCAGGAGCTGAAAGATCCACGCTTAGGTGGTCTTGTGACCATCTCAGCGGTGAAAGTGAGCCCAGATTTAGGCTATGCTGAAGTTTATGTCACTGTCATGGGGCGTGAACTAGGTGATGAGCAAAGTGAAGCAGCAAATAAAGATACTCTAGATGTTTTAAATAAAGCATCAGGTTTTCTGCGTCATGAGCTGAGTCGTCGTATTAAGACACGTATCACACCTCGTTTACGTTTCCATTATGATAAAACTAATGCATACGGAAACTACATGTTTGGTCTAATTGCTGAAGCTGTGAAGGACTTACCTCCAGCTGACGATAAAAAAGACGAAGAGTAATTTCAAACAAAAAGCCACCTTAGGGTGGCTTTTTTTATCTTAATGTTTTTATATAAATTAAAGCCATAAAATAAATGCTACATTCAATTTTGAATTTGCGTATACAATATTTTTAATTAAACAAATACAAATAAATAATGAGGTTGATCTCATGCAAATTTTAAAAAAATTAGCTGTTGTGCTCGCATTATCAAGTACCTTGCTTTTCACAGGTTGTGGGTACAATACACTTCAAGCGAAAGATGAAGCGGTGACTGCATCATGGTCTGAGGTACAAAACCAATACCAGCGTCGAGCAGACCTTGTTCCGAATTTGGTGAATGTAGTTAAAGGATATGCAAAACATGAAGAACAAGTTTTAACTGAAGTCACAGAGGCACGTGCAAATGTTGCAGGGCTCAAAGTTGATAAAGAAGTCCTTGAAAATCCAGAATTGTTTAAACGATACCAAGAAGCGCAATCACAAATGACAAGTGCATTATCACGTTTGCTGGCAGTGACTGAAAACTATCCAGATCTTAAAGCGAATGAGCAATTCCGTGATTTGCAGGTACAATTAGAGGGTACAGAAAACCGTATAGCAGTTGCGCGTAATCGCTATATTTCTACCGTCCAAGATTACAACACCTATGTTCGTCAATTCCCACAAGTCGTAACTGCGAAAGTCATTGGCATGGATGCAAAAGAAAACTTTAGTGCTGAAGCGAGTGCACAAAAGGCACCTAATGTTTCTTTTGATTAAATCAATGATTATAAGTTGATGAATATGAGCATGAGAACTCAGCATCTTAGACACAATAGTATGAAATTGCTTTCATGGCTATTTGTCTTTGCGATGACCTGTACATTGCAAATGGTTCATGCAGAAACTGCAACAGCAGTAGATCATGAGTCTGATGCGATTGTGCTGGGAAAAGTGATTCAACCCAATTCAACAAATCCATCATCAAGTGTTCAGCAAAATAAACCAACTCCAGTACCTCCTGTTACTGTTTCAAATGATATGCAGGAAGGAGACACACAACGTCAACTCCCTACATTAAATGAACCTGTGATAGATCAGGCGAATATACTTTCTCCTCAAGAAAAGTCAGAACTCGATACAATAATTCGCGGTCTATATAATGAGGGTAAGGCTCAAATTGGGATCGTCATTGTTCCGACAACTGGTCAGGAAGGTATCTTTGATTTTGCAATGCGGACTGCACAGACTTGGGGGTTAGGTTCTGCTCAACAAGATAATGGTTTATTAATCGCAGTGGCGATTAATGATCGAAGATTACATATCGCAACAGGTTATGGATTGGAAGGTGTGATTCCAGATATCGTTGCGAGTCGAATTATTCGCGAACAAATCACCCCTTATTTTAAAGTCAATCAATTTGGACAGGGTTTAATTGCAGGGGTCAGAGAAATTGAACGAATCGTTAACCTTGATCCGGAAATTGCCCAGCAAGCTGCTGAAGAACTGAAACTTAGACAAGAACAAGCCTTAAAAGCGCAATATGCAAAGGAAAAGACATTTAACACGGTATTATTTATTTTAATCGCTGGTGTGATTGGTTCTTTTATTATTGGTAATCGTTTAAGTGCTTCGGTCGCGGGTGTTACTGCTTTTGCTGCGAGTATGATTTATGGTTCAGGGATTTTAATCAGCTTAATTGTGGGTATTGGAATTTTCTTTTTATTATTTACATCAATCGCACAGTTGATTTTCCAAGCATTTTTATCTGGCGGAGGACGCGGCGGCAGTGGCGGTCGAGGCGGATTTGGCGGTGGTGGATTTAATGGCGGTGGTGGTGGCTTTGGTGGGGGAGGTGCGTCAGGCTCATGGTAACAAAAACTGAAACGACAGAAATTATCACTGAACCAAAGTTGCAACAAGCATCTCAACCGAGCTTCAAGCGTTGGATTAAGCATTTTTGTTATTTGCCTGCGTCTAAACGTTATTTTTCCAAAATGGATCAAAATGCGATTGCAGAGGCAGTGAAACAAGCGGAGCAAGGTCATGTTGGAGAGATCCAAGTGGTCATAGAGGGATATATTCCATGTGCCTTGGCTTATTCAATGAATACTCGTCAGCGAGCAGAACAACTTTTTGCTGAATTAGGTGTATGGGATACAGAGTTTAATAGTGGTGTACTGATATATTTAAATCTATGTGAACAGAAAGTTGAAATTGTGATTGATCGTGGAATTCAAAAGGCCACAACGCAACAGGATTGGCAAGCAATCTGTGATCACATGATTAATGAGCTAAAAAATAAAAATTATAAACAGGGTGTTATTGTTGGTGTGATGGAAGTCGGTGAAATTTTGAATCGTTTTTATGATGATAAAGTGCAAGATTTGGAAAATGAGCTCAGTAATCAGCCAATTATTTTAAATTGATTTAAGAAAAGTGACAAAAAATGTCACTTTTTTACATAAATTAACATTAAAAATAAATTTGAAAATTATTTATTGGCAACTTTGAAGCGTTATCAGAAAATAGCATCAGTTAGTTAGCAACAACAAAATCTATTTTGGGGATAGGTTGTTAACTTTGAACTTAAAAAATTAGGAGAGATGTTATGAACGCTCAAAAAGGTTTTACTTTAATCGAGTTAATGATCGTTGTTGCAATTATCGGTATTCTTGCTGCGATTGCGATTCCTGCGTATCAAAATTACGTTGCTAAATCACAGGTTTCAGTTGGTTTAGCTGATATCACTGGTGGTAAGACGAACACTGAGTTAAAACTTTCAGAGGGTATTACTGCTGCAATTACTACAGCTTCAGGTGTAGGCCTTCCTGAAGAAACAGCAGCGTGCTCTAAGATAGATGTATCTGTAGCTACAAATGGTGAATCAACAATTGTTTGTAACTTACAAGGTTCTTCGCGTATTAATGGAAAATTCATCGCTTGGACTCGTACATCTGATGCAGATGCTGTAACAGGTGCAACTAATCCTGATGATAATGCAGATGAGTCTGTCGGCGCTTGGAAATGTGAAACAGATGTTGCTGAAAATTTAGCGCCTAAGTCATGTGTAGCAGGTACTAATCCATCTGCAGGTGCATAATAATAGTTTTTAAAAGAGCAAGCTTTAAGCTTGCTCTTTCTTTTCATTAAATAAGTATAATAGAATTTATTTTTATTTTTATAGATCTTGTAATGTGCAAGAATTTTTATATATTTTTTATTCTTCTTTTTCTAATTCTATCTTGGTTATTACCATACCATCGTTCTCCTTGGCCAACCTTCGGTTCAGAAGTACTGACGTTTATTGCAGCCTCTTTTTTATTACTATGTTTAGCAAAATCTAAAGTAAAAATCGCAAAACCACAGCTTTATTTATTGCCATTTTTAAGTATTCCACTCATTCAATTTATTTTTGGACAGAACATCTATTTCAGCAATGCTTTATTTAGTTTTGCGTATATTCTGTTCTTTATGTTGATGGTGATTGCTGGATATCAACTTTGCCTCGAGCAGAAAAAGAGAGAACAAGTATTTAAAATTACCTGTTTAACATTTGTTTCAGTCGGAGTTATCTCAGCTATATTTGCTGTGCTACAGTGGTTGGATATGCATACCTTCTTTTCAGGTATTATTTATTCATTTAACGGCAATCGCCCGTATGCGAATTTAGCTCAGCCGAATAATTTAGCGACATTACTCATTCTAAGTTTATTAAGTAGTATTTATCTATTTGAAAAGAAAATAATTTCTAGTTTTTTTCTTGTGCCAATGTCTTTAATCACACTGTTTGGTGTGGTGTTAGCACAATCTCGAACAAGTATTATCGTTTGCGCTTTTATTGTGATCTATTGGTTAATCAAACAAGTCAAAAAACAGAATCGATTTTCTCATATCCATCTCGCATTATGGGTTGGCTTATTTATATTACTTTCATCCAATTTAGCATCTCTTAATCAATGGCTTTTTGCTGTTACAGATACTCAAACTGCTGTTCAAGGCTCAGCAATAGTGGCAAAAGGTGCAGGTGATATTCGTCTAGATATGTGGCAACAAATGATAGCTGCAATTCTGCATCAACCATGGTGGGGATATGGATGGAATCAAACAGGCTTAGCGCAATACTATATTACCGATACCTTCCAAGTTTCACTTTGGTATAAAAGTGCACACAACATGATTCTAGATCTGTTGGTCTGGAATGGTTTGATTTTAGGTGGGCTTATTCTTCTGTACTTTACAGCTTGGCTACTGTGGCTCAATAAAGGGGTGAAGGATAATATATCGATCATTGCAACATTAATGGTATGTGCAATCCTCATTCATGGCATGTTAGAGTTTCCTTTGCATTATGCTTATTTTCTACTTCCAGCAGGTTTTTTACTGGGCATCATTCAGGCGGAATATACAAATTTGCCTTCATTAAAAGTGAATGGTCGAGTGTTCGCAGTGATTGGTCTTATCACGATTGTTGGGGCTTTAGTTACGACACGAGATTATTTTTTATATAAAGAGCAAAGTGTACTCGCATCAAAGACTGAAGCTTTAACAGTAGATCAACAACACACCATGCAAAAGAAAATTTGGTTGATTACTCAATTTAAAGAGCGCGTGTGGTGGATCGGATTAGATCCTAAAACTGAAATGACAGAACAACAACTTGCTGATCTAGAGCGAATGGTTGCAAACTTGGCATCAAAATATGATTTACATAAGTATGCACAAGTGTTGGCTTTTAATGGTAAGGAGCAAAAAGCGAAGCATCAATTATGGATTTTAGAAACATTGCATAAGCAGCATATTGAGTATGATGATTTATTGAAATAAAAAAAATCCCCGAAAGGGGATTTTTTTTATTTCAATCATTAAATTTGGCTTTGAATATAATTCTCTACACCTACTTGATCGACAAGATCGAGTTGAGTGGTCGCCCAATCTAAATACTCTTCTTCTTTTTCTAAAATCTCTTGTACTAAATCACGTGTAACATAATCGAGTTGTTCTTCTGCTAATTTCACAGCAGTTTGAATCGTTTCAATATTTTCTTTTACTTTCCGAACATCGCATTGCAGCACTTCGATTGTGTGTTGACCAATATAGAGCTTACCCAGATGTTGAAGATTTGGAAGACCTTCTAAAAATAAAATGCGCTCAATGATTTTATCTGCATGCTTCATTTGGCGGATAGATTCTTTATATTCCGCTGAACCGAGTTGTTCGATGCCCCAATCATTAAACATGCGTGAGTGTAAAAAATATTGGTTGATGGCTGTAAGATGGTGGTAAAGCACCTGATTTAACTGATGAATAACGTCACGGTTGCCTTTCATGATCTTAGCTCCAAACTCAAAATTCAGCCTATCATAGAAGGCTATCGATAGAGATTATCTTAACCCAACTTGCTAAAGGCTGACGAGTAATTTATTGAACAGCAAATGAAAATCGCAATCAAATACACTTTTGCAAAAAATAACCCCGCTGAGTCAAAGCGGGGGGAGAAATTGGAAATCTGAATTATAGTTATAGAATGAGTTGTTATTATTTTTAACACATTCTGAATTAAGCGGCGATTGAAATTCTGGCAGCTATTTCAGCAAGTTCTTCATTAATAATACTGCGTGCTTCAGGAACACAGCGTCCGCAACAAGTGCCTAGATCGAGCAAGTCACGAATTTCACGATAAGATTCAGCGCCATTTGCCATAGCATCTTTAATATCTTGATCTGTAATTCCACGACATAAACAAACGTACATTTCTGCTCAACCACAAGGATAAATGCGATAGTTGATATTATTGATAATTATTATCGTTTGTCAATTAAATTCATTTAAAAATGCTGTTTAATTCATCGTTTTTCCAGATAAAAAAATACCACCTTATAGGTGGTATTTTCTAAGATATTGAAATTATTTAGAAATAATTACAACACCATCCATTTCAACCAGTGCGCCTTTAGGTAAACTTGCAACGCCTAATGCCGCTCGTGCAGGGTAAGGCTGAGCGAAATATTCCCCCATAATTTGGTTTACCAGTTGAAAGTGAGATAAATCAGTGAGGAAAATATTCAGTTTAGCAATATCAGCTAAAGAACCACCAGCAGCTTCACAAACTGCTTTTAGATTATCAAATACACGACGAATTTGAGCTTCAATGCCCTCAACCAATTCCATGCTATATGGATCTAATCCAATTTGTCCTGAAAGATAAAGTGTATCGCCGACAAGAATGGCTTGAGAGTAAGTACCAATTGCAGCAGGTGCATTTTCAGTATGAATGACTTGGCGGGACATCTATTTCTCCATTATTCAAATCTAGCTTCATCATAAAGGATGAACACTATAGGTGAAAGCTCTAATCTGTATTCTTTAGCAGGCTTGTGAGACTTCTTCAACCGCAAGAGGAGCTGACATGCGTGAAATACGCGGAAAACCAAATTGCATGCGGAGTTCACGAATGATTTGCGCAATTTGCTGACGACTATGAACAACAATACTCAGATAGGTTTTTGAATCGTATTTTCGAACGGACTCGATTCCTATTTTTGATTTACGGCAGATATAAATCAGTTCTGAAATTTGCTCATCACTTAATAATAGATCGATACACAAGTAAGCATTGAAGTTGATTTCTGATTCACCTTCATCTTTCCAGTGCAACGGCATAATATTTTCAGGGTGTAACTGTTGTTCGTGTAGAAGGTTCTTACAGCGAGCACGGTGAACAATAAGACCGCGGCGAGATAAATGTCCCTGAATAGGATCGCCTAGCACTGCATTACAACAATGGGCATATTTTACATCTACACCCTCAGTACCTAAGATCAGGCGACTTGATGCTTGATCTTGATGATGATCTTGAGCAAAGAGATGGTTCGCCACAAGTTGTGGGAGCAAATCACCTACAGCAATTTGTTCAAAAAGTTGATTCTTGGTTGGAATATGGCGCCATTGTAATAGTTCAGTCCAATTTTGATCGGTTAGATCATGAATAGACGTATTAAATAACTTTAATGCACGATTTAAAGCTTGTTGACCGACAAGGCGCTGTTCATCAATATCTTGGTCTCGCAAAATATTTTGAATAGAGCGTCTGGCTTTTTGAGTGTTGATAAAGCTCAGCCAATCCGGGTTGGGTGAAGCGAGAACATCTGTAATCACCTCAATGACTTGACCACTTGAGAGTGGTGTAGAAAGCGGTTTGATTTCACCATCAATTTTACAGCCGACTGCATGGTTACCTAAGAACAAGCTTGCAGAATAAGCGAAATCTACTGCTGTCGCTCCTTGTGGTAACTCATGTAAGTGACCTTGAGGAGTATAGACCCATATTTTTTCTTGATGTAGATAATCTAATAGATCATTAAACGTGGTCTTTGCACAGTCGCCACCGACTAAGGTATGCAAATTCTGCATAGATGCTTGAATGGCAGATCGGCATGTTTGAGGAGCATTTTCACCTAATACCACCCCAAATCGCGCAGCCTTACGCATAAGTTCAGTTTGTATGGTGAGCGAAAGCGTTGTTTTCTCGCCTTTCAAACGCAGCATTAAGGATTGATTGCCACCTGGAAGAGGGCGGCGGATATGATCTTGGTAATTTAAAACTTGGAAGTTATCTTTTAACAACTCAACTAAACGATCGCAATCGGCAATGGTCTGGAGAACGATTTCAAACGCATGACTATGTGTGAGTTCTTGAAGGTTAATTTCGTTTTTAACAAAGTGGCGTAGCAATTCAATGTTATTGTTTTTCTTTTTAATCCGCCCAGGAATATTGGAGTTTTCCAAGAGGTCACTCAAATGCTTTTCCCAAATGGCTTGGTATTTACAGCGTTGAGGTTTGGTTTGCGCCAAAGCATCTTGAACATCATTGAACATATCTAAATCAAGATTTTGATAGCAGAGGTGTTCAAGGTTGTCAGCCATTTCATTCATGCCGACCAAACGCGCCATTGGCACGAATATATCAAAAGTTTCTTGCGCAATACGGGCACGTTTATCCGGTCTTAAAGCTTCCAAAGTCGTCATATTGTGGTAACGGTCTGAAAGTTTAATGATGATCACACGAGGATCTTGCAATGTGGCTTGTAGGATTTTTCGGAATGAGGCTGCTTTATTATATTCTTTGTCACTAGAGTGGCTTAATTTCGTAACACCATCGACCAGCTCAGCCACTGTTTTGCCAAATTTTTCAGTAATGTCTTCTTTGCTAAAGTCGGTATCTTCAATGACATCGTGCAGTAGTGCTGCCATCAACGTTTCTGGGTCTAGGCGCATATGCGCCAGAATACAACTTACGGCTATCGGATGCAGAATATAGGGTTCACCGCTTTTGCGTGTAATACCATCATGTGCCATGTCAGCATAATCGCAGGCCACAAGCACTCTGTCGACGTCCTTTTCAGATAAATACGCGTCGATGATGACTTTTAGCTGTTGCTTAGCTTGGCTGACCAATGGGCCTGGCATACTACACCTTTGAATCCGTGGAAGAGAGTAAAAAGTAAAAGACTTTACTAAAAATTCATATTGCTATAATGCTCTATTTTTAAATAGAGAATAGCTCTAATTTTTTTAACAAATTTTTTCAATTTTGTCGAATCATTCTCTAAAAAAATTCAATAAAAAAGCCTAGTCACTGGACTAGGCTCTTTTAAATGCAGGTCTTAAAGCTTATTGGAAAGAAAAACCATCTAAGTTTAAGTTATTTGCAGAAAGTGCTAAATCTAAGCTAGACGTTTGATAATCTTGCTCACGTTGTTTCAAGATATCTTTAGTGACATGACCTTCAGCGATTTCACGTAAAGCAACCACTGTTGGTTTGTCATTGTCCCATTCTACAGTTGGCTCGATACCTTGACGAGCAAGTTGACGCGCGCGTTTGCTTGCCACTAGTACAAGCTCAAAGCGGTTGTCTACATGGTCTAAACAATCTTCAACGGTTACGCGTGCCATAAGAGTTCTCGTATGTATGAAATTTTTTAACAGACTGCGCAGTATAAAATGCTTTGTCTATAGACTCAAGTTTAATCACGAATTCGGTGTGATTAATTTTTGAATTAAATCTTTATGTCGGTGAGCCTGTTGTGATAATGAAAGACGGTTCGCATTAATAACAGACTCAAGATCATGTAAAGCTTTATTAAAATCATCATTCAAGATGATGTAATCGAAGTTTACGTACTGTTGCATATCTTCTACCGCACAACTTAAGCGATGTTCAATCACTTCAACAGAATCTGTACCGCGGTTTGATAGGCGTTGGCGAAGATCAAATTGAGTAGGTGGAAGAATGAAAATTTGTTTTGATTCAGGAAAAAGTTTGCGAACCTGTTCTGCACCTTGCCAATCAATTTCAAGTAAAACATCATGACCTTTTGCAAGTTGTTCTTTTACAGTCGCTTGTGAAGTGCCGTAGTAGTTACCGAAAACTTCTGCGTATTCGATGAAACCACCTTGATTCACTTGCTCAATGAAAGATTCTTTGCTGGTAAAGTGATAATGCACACCATCTAATTCACCAGGACGTTGACCTCGAGTAGTGTGTGAAACAGAAACGTGTAAATTGCTTACGCGCTCAAGTAGGGCTTTAACTAATGATGTTTTGCCAGTTCCAGAAGCAGCTGAAACGACAAACAAGAGACCCGACATGATATTTTTCCTGATATGATAAAATATCTTCTCTATTTTAGAGCAGAGTGCTTTTAAACTAAATAGCAATTCGCATTTGTTTTAAAAAATATTCTGATTCATTGACCAAATTTTAGCGATCGTTTGAGGGTCTTATGGAAATTGTTTTAGCTAATCCACGTGGTTTCTGTGCTGGTGTAGACCGCGCTATTGCGATCGTTAATCGTGCACTTGAAAGCTTTAATCCTCCGATTTACGTTCGTCATGAAGTGGTACATAACAAATTTGTTGTGGACGATTTACGCCAACGTGGTGCAATTTTTGTAGATGAATTAGATGAAGTTCCTGATGACAATATCGTGATTTTTAGTGCACATGGTGTATCAAAAGCTGTACAACAAGAAGCTGAGCGCCGTGGATTAAAAGTATTTGATGCCACATGTCCTCTCGTGACAAAAGTGCATATCGAAGTCACAAAATATGCGCGTGAAGGGATTGAAGCCATTCTGATTGGTCATGAAGGGCATCCAGAAGTTGAAGGCACCATGGGTCAATATGATCTGAAAAATGGTGGTGCAATTTATCTGGTTGAAGATGAAGATGATGTTGCTGCTTTACAGGTGAATAATCCTAATAAGTTAGCATTTGTCACTCAAACGACACTTTCCATTGATGATACTGCAAAGGTCATTGATGCTTTACGTGCTAAATTTCCAGCCATCCAAGGGCCACGTAAAGATGATATCTGTTATGCAACTCAAAACCGTCAAGATGCGGTCCGTGATTTAGCGACTCAATGTGATGTCGTTTTAGTGGTTGGTTCTCCAAACTCCTCGAACTCTAATCGTCTTCGAGAATTGGCAGAGCGAATGGGTAAGCATGCTTATCTTGTAGATAATGCGGATGAGCTAAAAAAAGAATGGTTTGCTGAAACCACTAAAATCGGTGTTACTGCAGGTGCTTCAGCACCTGAAATTTTGATCAAACAAGTGATTCAGCGTCTACAAGATTGGGGCGCTACGTCACCACAGGAATTAAATGGGCGAGAAGAGAACATAACCTTTAGCTTGCCTAAAGAATTGAGAATTCAAGTTACTCAAGCTTAATAATGAATTATCAATGACATAGCAGGATAAGTGAACAGATTGCAAAAGCGTGATCTTATCCTCATTTTAATACCATTTGTCATAACTGTGTTGGTTTTATAATTATAAAATATTACTTTTGTAACATTAATAAATAAATACAAAAGTTTGAATATGAAAGACTTACAACGGGGCTTTACCATTATTGAGCTGTTGATTACCACAATTGTGCTATCAATCACAGCAACCATGGCTATTCCATCTTTTAAAAATCTTGTTGCGCAATATCGCCTAAATTCAGATGTGCGTGAATTATCAAGCGTGCTGATGATGGCGCGTAATCAAGCAACATTGTTAAGAAAAGATGTGACTGTAGATCTTAAGTCGAATCAATCAGATAGCAGTACAATCTTTCATTGGACACCCAAAGCGCAAAATAAATTGACTTCATCACAAGAAAAAGTCACATTCTGGATGGATGGGGGAATTTCTGACTTTACATCTGACATAAATTTTTCTATTTGTAATAAGGTGTTAGGTGTTTCTAAAACGATAGCAATAACAAGAATGGGAACACAATATTTAAAAGCAGAGGGGACATGCTAATGCGTGCTGCGCAACAGGGGGTAGGAATGATCGAAATTCTAGTTGCCTTATTGGTTTTGGCCATTGGGGTATTGGGGTTTTCATTTTTACAAATGCGCGCAATTGATGCTTCACATGAAGCAATGTCTAAATTACAAGCCATGAATTTAGCGCGTGACTTATCTGAGAAGATACGTGCGAACTCAAATGCTTATACTCAGTATCAAGCTAGAATAAATGCAGAAACACAAACAACTACAGCCAAATCATGTGTGCAAAAAGGAACGACGAATCCGTGTGTTCAAGCAGCCGATTTTGCCCATTATGATGCTGCCCAGATAATAAAAAATGCCAATGGTCTTGGTATGAGTATCAAAATGCCGAATTGCCAAGTCAGTAATAATTTGCAATCTCGCCGATGCATTTACGTAGCCTGGGGAAAAACAAAACCTATCGATGATGCTTCTGCAAAAGATGCATGTACCCATGGTGGAAGTTATTTACCAAAAGCGCAATGCATCGTTATGGAGCTTTATTGATGCAGCATCGTAGGTATACACAAAAAGGTTTGACGCTAGTCGAGCTTATGATCGCTTTGGTGCTTGGATTATTGATTACCGCTGCTGCGGTACATCTGTTTTTTACAGGGCAGATGGGATTCACGATGCAGAAAGGGATGTCGGAGGTTCAAGATAACGGCAACTTCGGTCTGCGCTTTCTTACTTATGAAATTCGTAAAGCAAATTATGGTCAAGTAAATATCATAAATGATCGTTTGACGCATGGTGGCATTGTTATCACTTCAGCTCAGTCTCCAGTGGTGCCTAAATCTGGTGATTTGGCATTTAATGCGAGCAATATTCCCGTCAATATTTCACGAAATATTCCAAATACGGAGGTTGTGCCTGTATCGCAATCTGGTATGCCGAGTAATATAGAGTTGGTTTCCGCTGAATCTTCACAACCTGCTCAAGCGGGAATGAGCGACCAATTGGTCATGCAGTTTTATGCTGATACACAAGGTGTGGATTGTGAAGGTAATAATTACGATGCTGGACGATATATTGTTCAACGTTTTTTTCTACGTAAAGATGCAAATGCAAATATTCAAAAAGAACCACACGATGCATTGGTCTTGGCCTGTGAAGCAGGGTGGTACACGCGTAACAGCACTCAAATTTTAAAAAATTTTAATAATAAACAGACTGTCTTTGGAACAACGAATGGTGAAATTTTGATGCATCGTGTTGATCACTTTCACTATCTGTTGGGGATTTCTAATGACGATAATACGGCACAGCAAAGATATATAAGTATTGAAGATTATAAAAAGCTCAATGTTTATCCACGGCCACGCATCAATTCAATACAGGTCGGTTTATTAGTAAGGTCATCTGAGAATGTAGGTCAAAATCAAGCAATTTCTCCTCATCAAGAATTTGAAGTTCTTGATCAAAAAGTAAAATTAAAAAAAGCACAAAAAACCGTCGCGACTAAATTTATTCGACAAGTCATTACACAAACGATCGCGATTCGAAATGGTATGAGTGTGATGGATTCAGCGGAGGGCTTATGATTCAACATCAACGTGGTGCAACGCTGATTGTGGTACTGATTATGTTAGTTCTGCTCACCATTATTGGTACTTGGGCGATTCGACAAAGTATGGTGAGTTTGAATATCACCACCAACAGCCAAGCGCAACAATTGTTAATGCAATCTTCCGATACTGTTTTTTATCGATTGGGGCATGGCGGCTATGCTGCCTCCAGTGGTAACCCCCTGAGCTTAATTGGTTACTCGATTCAGAATGAAGGTGACGAAGTCGTATTCTGTTTTAGAAACCAATCCAATAGTACGATGTTTAATGTTTCCAACAGTAGTGTATTGCGTTGGAATGAAGCAATGAGTGATGTCTCAGTCGATGGTGTTTCTGGGTTTTGTTCATTATCAAATGATGGGGATTATGCCAGTGCTCGTAAGGCGCAATTAACTCAGGTGTCTGTAATCGTAAGCCCTCCTTCAGACAGTGATCATGATATCCCACTTTCAAACGCAAATGTTGGAACTGACACTGAAAGTATAGGACAGCCTTCTGATACTAAAAAAATAATAGTCTATTCAACATCACTCTTACCCGCATTGTCTTCGACAGATTTAACGGATGAAATCCATCTTTGTTTGCGCCGACCACATACAGCACCATTGGTGGGTAATGCACAAACTATTTCGTCCTGTTTAAAGGATATTGGTGTGCCGTATAACACCCAAATTCAAAGTTACATTTTTGATGCTTATCAGCGCGCTGAATCTTAATGGGGATGTGTTGTGAATAAAAAGATAAAGAATCATTTTACAAAAAAGATGATTGCGCAAAGTATTGCAGTCGTGATGGCATTGGGTGCGATCCCAATGCAATTGAGTGCCAGTGATCTACAAATTTATCAAAATCCTGTAGCAAAAAATAATCCGATTATCATGTTGGCGATTGATAACTCGATGAGTATGAGTGCAGTAGATGCAACTTATAAAGGTCAAAGTGTTAGCCGTTTAAATGCCTTAAAAAACTCATTGGTAGATGCCTTAAATGCAAAGGACTTATCAGGAAATTATCGTATTCCAGATAATGTTTATATTGGGGTGTCGGTGTTTACGTCAACGGGTGAAATAGGGACAACAGAAGATTGGTTAAGCTATGGTGAAAATGCTCGTTCATCTAAAATCTTAGTAGAAGCAAAACAACTTACACCTGCTCACCGTACGGATTTAATCAATAAAATTAATAGTATTGGAGCCGTAGGTAGTACGCCCACACCACTATTACTCTCAGAAACTTATGCGTATTTACTAGGAAATCGTACCTTTGGGGCTAACCTAAAAGGCATCGATTTACTTCCTTCATCTAAATATTCTAATTATAGCCGTGGTTTATCTGGAGCATCATTTGCGCCAGCGGACATTCGCAAAGCGGATGGTAGTTATAGAGCGCCACTCAACAAGTTGAATAACAGTGATGCCCAATGTAGTACGCAAGGTGTTTTTTTCTTAACAGATGGGGCGCCAGTTGGTTTGAGACCAAAGACGGTACTCCCTGTCATGCAAAATGCGTTGGCAGATGACAGCTTTACTTGTGAAGGCTCGCCCTTAAAAGATGTCTATTACAATTACGGTAATGCCAAAGGTGCCAGTGGTGCCGCGACCTTCAATGGCGAGTTTAAGGAAATGGCGACGCAGCCATATCGTTTTTATGAAGATGATATTGGTAATGCTGTGTCAGCCAATCAAACCACCTGGCAAAACCGTAGTTCATGGGCTTGTGTGGGTAAGATGGTTCAGCGTTTGGCAAATCAAACACAGATGACCAGCGATGCGAATCAGAAGCGTGTTTATACATCTACTGTAGGTTTTGGTCCCTTATTCCAAAAGCATCCACGAGAAACCTGTCGTGATTATGACAATGACGGTCTATACGATCATTGTACTTTTGATAGTAGCTATACAGGTTCTGGAAATGACATTTCCAATAGTATGAATGCTCAAGCATTAAAACAGTTGGGGAATGTGATTGGTAAAGGGGATACCTACGGGACTCGCCAAGAAATTGGGGGGTATACCCAAGCGACTTCTGGTGAAGATATCCAGAATGCATTGAATACCTTCTTGGTTGCCGTCTCTCACGGTAACTTTGAGGCTGCTAGTTTTGGTACTTATGTGGTGCCATTTGACCGTTTATCAACAAGTTCAGCATATCCTTATGTGTTCGCACCGCAGTTTCAACCACAGGTGAGCACAGCAAATTCGGTATTGGCTTCCACACATCAATTATGGTTAGGGAACTTAAAGAAATACAGTATTAACGCTCAAGCTGTGATGATTGATCGTGCGGGGAAAGAGGTACTTGATCGATCAGGTGCAATACGAACCAATACGCAAGATTTTTGGAACAATACTGGAATAGATGATGGTTTGAGTGCAATTCAAGGGGGCGTGTTCTCTCGGATTGCCACACCTTCACCACTAGCAGGTGTTACTGCTACAGACAAAATAAAAACGCGCCCTTTATTCACCAATGCAACGATTGCCACAACGGGTGATCAAGCAAAACGATTGGTAGGTTCTGAGAATGGACAACTGACGAAATTAACGACACAGAATGTGCTAGCCGCGACCTATATTGATTCAACCAAGTCGGGGTGGCGACAAAATGTATATCAACCCTATTTACTGTCGGCTTTGGGTTATCGACTTGATAAAAACTACTTAAGTAGCTTACCTGCTGGATACATTTGGAATGATCTAAATAAAGTTAAAGATCTTAAGGTGATGCAGCAAATGGGAGGCGTTGTTCACTCGGAACCATTGTTGGTGACGCTCGAAGCAAAATATAACGCGGGGTCTGGTACCATTTTAGCGAATACCCGTAATGCGACTCATCGAAAAGATTACGTGGTATTTGGGACGATGCAAGGATTATTGCATGTTGTGGATCAAGAAACTGGTGAAGAGGCATTTAGTTTCCTAGCTCATGAAATGGTTCAAGATCCAAGTCGACGAGACGCGTTACTTGAACAGTCCAATACATTATTGTCATCTGCGCATCCTATTTATGGCATGGATGGATCATGGACTTCAGATGTTCAATATAAGATTGATCAGAACAACAATAAGTTTATTGCTGCGAAAGCCAACATTTATGGTGGTATGCGCATGGGTGGGCGTAGTTATTATGCCTTGGATATGAAAAATCCGAACCAACCTGAATTACTTTTCCATGTTGATCCAAGTTCTGGAACGATAAAGAGTAAATCAACATCAGTGAGTGGCACAAATCAATCAGATGCCTTAAAAGCTATGGGATATAGTTGGTCTAAACCTACCATTGCTAAAATTCGTTTTGACGGCAAAGTTAAAACGGTCATGATTGTGGGTGGTGGCTATGATATGGCCTATGAAACGGATGGTTATCAGCCTCAATCTGCATTAACTGGTCAACGAGCTAATCAAGGGGCGGGCGTCTATATTTTTGATGCTGAAACGGGCGAATTATTGTGGAATGCACGCTATGGCAACCAATCGAATCAAACCAGTGTTGATGTTAAGCATGCTGAGATGAAATATAGTGTGGTCAGTCAAATTAAAGCATTTGACCGCAATACGGATGGTTTGATCGATCACCTATATTTTGGTGATTTAGGTGGGCAAGTGTGGCGCGTCGATCTCAATAATCGTCTTGGAACGAATACAACCGCGTTTGGACGAGTGACACGTCTTGCTGATTTTAGTGCGTATCACCAACGTTTTTATGAAATGCCTGCTTTGACCATCCATGATCTGAATGGTGAGCGATTTGGTGCGGTGAGTATTGCGTCAGGAAATCGCAGCTTTCCATTAAATACCAGCAATATTTATGACAATCGAGTCTATGTGTTACATGATTATGACTTGGCACAACCGAATTTGTTTCAAGCGAATTTTGCTAAAACACAAAACCTTACCGAAGCTCATTTAACTGCATGGTCTAATTTATCAGGTACAACAGTGCCACATCTGATGAACCGTAATAAGCGTGGTTGGTTCTATGTGTTGCAACGAACAACGGCTAAAATCGAAACAGCGAATACTGGTACAGTTAAAGCATTAAATGGTTATATTGCGATCGCAAATAGTCCAAGTCATTCAGATTTATATGTGTCTTTATACAATCCAAATGATGCATCGTCACAACAACCGAACCAATGTACTGGGGGCATTAAAGGAGCAAGTCGTACCTTAAAGCTTTGCTTGCCGTATGGTGTTTGTGGAGATGCTGGATCAACGTCTAATCTTCAAAATAAAATTGTGGCAGAAATCTCAGACACTAAGTCTGATGGGATTAGTAAGCTAAACAGCGTAGCTATTGTCCAAAATGGTAAAAAGAAAACGACTTTGCTGGGCGGTGGTTATACCAACTACATCACAACCAAAGTGCTGAAAGCTTATAACTGGTTTGAGCGTCAGTAGGTGGTTACCATGAATCAAAAAGGTTTTACGCTGATTGAGTTGATGGTTGTTGTGGTGATGATTGCCATATTGATGACAATCGCAGTGCCATCTTACCAAAGTTATTTAAAACGTAATGCTGCTGCACAGGCTCAGCAAGAAGTATCCAAAATTATTGAACAACTTGAACGCTATAAAAGTCGCAGTTTTTCCTATCGAGGTTTTGATGCGAAGTATATCTACGATCAAGATACTTCAATGACGAGTATTTCCCTGCCTGATGCGAAGAAACCAAAATATGTGATTAGTATTGCCGATATCAGTGAAAAAACACCTAAAACCTTATTAAGTTCAGATCAGGGCTTGGGACGGGCATGGGGGATTCGAGCTGTACCAACGCAGACAGGCTATGATGCGTTTTTGGCGACGAGTCAGGGTATTCGTTGTAAAACAGAATATTTGGTGGAAAATGACTTAAAAGAAGTCAATGCATATACAGGATGTGGTGCAAATGCAAAACAATGGTAATTCAGGATTTACTTTAGTAGAGATTATGATTGCAGTGGTCATCATTGGAATTTTAGCCATGATTGCCTATCCGTCCTACCAAGAATATGTTCGTAAAACTAAACGTGTCGAAGTAAAAACCACATTGGCAGATATTGCAGCTCGACTTCAGCACTATCAGGTTGCGAATTACAGTTATATTAAACCGGATGGCAAAGCAGTCACGTTGGCTGAATTGGGATTTCATACCAATGCGCAAAATCGAGTTGAAGTTCCGTATTATGATCCTGTCTATACGGTTGGTATATCAGATGTAACCAACAACAGTTGGGTGTTGAGTGCAGTGCCTGTGAGTGGAAAATTGATGCAAACAGATGGTCACTTTGTCATAAATGAAGCCAATGAAAAATGTTGGGTGAAAGCAGCTTCTTGTACACCTTCTTCAAGTACAAACTGGGATGGAAAATAAATTTAAATTCAAAAATGTGGATAAATAATTTTTGAGCTTTCAATCGGATCAAAGTTCACGTAAAATACTGCCCTCTATGAAAGGGGTTTGAAATGTATCGATGGTCGGTGCAGGGATAATCCGTAAAAACTATAAGGTTCTATCATGGTTGTTATTCGTCTTGCACGCGGTGGTGCTAAAAAACGTCCGTTCTATCAAATCATCGTGACTGATAGCCGTAATGCACGTGACGGTCGTTTCATCGAACGTATCGGTTTCTTCAACCCTACAGCTCAAGGTAAAGCAGAAAAACTTCGTTTAGATGCTGATCGTTTCGCTCACTGGGTTGCTCAAGGTGCTCAACCTTCTGAACGTGTTGCTTCATTAGCTGCTCAAGCTAAAAAAGCTGCAGCTGCTGTTTAATACGGTAGAAGCTAGCCCATGACACCAACACAGAATGTTCCCGAAGATCGTATTCAGATTGGACAGCTACGTTCAGCTTATGGATTAAATGGGTGGCTCTGGGTCTATTCCAACACAGAACCTATGAGCAACATATTTGACTATCTGCCTTGGTACATCGAGACCAAAGCAGGTTGGCAAATTGTAGATGTGAAACGTTGGAAGCCACATGGTAAAGGCTTAGTTGTTTCGCTGAAAGGTGTGAGTGATCGTACTGCAGCAGACAATTTAGTTGGCGCAAATATCTGGATTTCTAAATCGCAACTGCCTCAACCAGGCGTGGACGAGTATTATTGGTCTGATCTAAAGGGTCTAACAGTGTTAGGTCTGGATGATGAAGAGCAAGAAGTCAATCTTGGTCAAATCCACGAATTGTTTGAAACAGGTGCTAACGATGTGATGGTAGTTCGTGCAACTGCTGACAGTGTCGATGGCGAAGAGCGAATGATTCCATGGCATAAAGATGTGGTGCAACGCGTTGATCTCGAAACTGGTCGTATCTATGTCAATTGGGGCGTAGATTACTAATATTTTCGGAAATACGGGAGTCTGCGATGTTTTTTGCAGTCATTACGCTTTTTCCTGAAATGTTTGAAGCGATTACAAGTTTTGGTATTAGCGGTCGCGCAGCGAAACGCGATTTAATGCAAATTCATTGTATTAATCCTCGTGATTTTGCAACAGGGAACTACAAACGAGTGGATGAGCGTCCATTTGGTGGTGGTCCTGGTATGGTGATGATGGCTGAGCCATTGGCAAAAGCAATTCATCGTGCCAAAGAGCTTGCAACGCAAGCAGGTGCTGTTCATGTACCTGTGGTGTATATGTCGCCACAAGGTAAAACCTTAAATGAACCTTCAGTACAAGATTTCGTGCAATATGACGGATTAATTGTATTGTGTGGTCGTTATGAAGGTGTTGATGAGCGTTTGATCCAAAAATATGTTGATCAGGAATGGTCCATAGGGGATTACGTTTTATCTGGGGGAGAACTGCCTGCGATGGTTTTATTGGACAGTATTATTCGGAGACTTCCGGGTGCAATGTCTGATGAACAATCACACGTTCAAGACTCATTTGTGGATGGTTTACTCGACTGTCCGCAATATACAAAGCCAGATCATTTTGAAGGTTTGGATGTGCCTGAGGTACTAAAATCAGGTCATCATGCAAATATTGAAAAATGGCGTTTTTTGCAGCGCTATCAACGAACGCTTGAACGTCGACCTGAATTGGTTGAAAAAGTTGAGTTGACTAAGCAGCAAAAGAAATGGCTCAAAGATTCGCAAAAATAAATCTTTTAGATTTATTTAAGCAAATATGACCTCAAGCATATTGCTTGAAGTATTAAATAGGCTCTTTATGCATTGAAGCGGTCAAGCATGAAGGGAAAGTCAATCGGGTCTATGCGCCTTAGCCTCTAGCCCCAGTGGATATCAGACCTCTTCTGACCCACACATATTGGAGATACCCCATGAGCGGTAAGCATCCTTTAGTACAAGCTGTAGAAAATGCTCAGCTTAAACAAGACATCCCAGCTTTTGCACCAGGTGACACAGTAGTTGTCCAAGTAAAAGTAAAAGAAGGCGACCGCGAACGTCTACAAGCGTTCGAAGGCGTTGTAATCGCTAAGAAAAACCGTGGTTTGAACTCTGCGTTCACAGTGCGTAAAATTTCTAGCGGTGTTGGTGTTGAGCGTGTTTTCCAAACTCATTCACCAATCGTAGCTAAAATCGAAGTTAAACGTCGTGGTGACGTTCGTCGTGCTAAACTTTATTACCTACGTGAACTTTCTGGTAAAGCTGCACGTATTCGTGAAAAGTTACCAGCTCGTAAACAAGGTTAATTTTAGCCTTGCTTCGAAGCAAAAAAATGCGCCTTTTGGCGCATTTTTTTATGATCAAAACTTACAAACCTTGAATCTTCAAACGATTGGCATGTTGTCTAAAGATTGATACTGGATCAGGAGCAAAGAAGCCTTTAAGCCCAAGTATTTGATTGACTTCATCAAAATGATTTAAGTTGTAATTATCACGAATTACTTTGCCGTATTTAGCACTACAAATAGGCACGAGACCATCGTGATTACGTTCATTAGGCATAATCGCTGTCCCTAAGACAACAATTGCGGTATCTAAAATATCGAGAACATTGGTCACCTTTGAAGAACCAATCCAAGAATAATGATATACGCCGTTAGCCGTTTGTGATGAACCGTTAGAATTACAGTCTTTCGGGATCGCAGCAGAAGGGAACTTTTGATTAAATTCTAAAGAACCTTTTACAGAAAGATCATACATGGATTGTTCGTAATTAACGCTAAGACTTGGATTACCTTCCATAATTGAAATTGCAGGTGCCAAAATATCACCAATAACTAATTTTGCTACACTATTAAGCACTTTACTATTTACGAAAGTATCTCCTAGGGGAGAGCCCTTAATACTGCCTGCAACAGCAGTTAGAGAAGCAACTTTCTCAGGAGCAATGGCTTCAACGTACCGTACAGTAGGTCCTCCATGACTATGGCCGATCAAATTGACCTTGTCTTTACCCGTAATAGCTAAAGCTGTTTCTACTTGTTGTAACAGTTGCTCACCACGAACCACAGTTGATTCGACAGGAGACATTTGAGCGACAAAAACACGTGCACCATTTCGTGCGAGGTCAGGGGTAATTTGATAGAACTGATCTAAACCGAAATGTTCTGTACCAATGCGGCTAAAACCTAATGCAAAGCCATGGGCCATAACAATAGGGTACTTAGTTTGCGCATAATTGGTATTTACGTATTTAGCTTCGACATCGATCAGGCCGGAAGCATATGTAAGTTGAGATAATCCTACCAGACTTAGCAGAAGTACTGGGATCATTTTTTTTGTTTTCATGTTTTCTTCCTTAAAAAGACAATATTTATTGTCAAAAAATATTGTAAAGAAAAACTAAACAAAAATAAGATAAATCCGACTAAATGTTAATCATTATTAAACTGAAAGAAAGGGTGAAAAGCTCACCCTTTGTGTTTAGGTTTTATAGCCCTTGGAGTTTAAGTCGATTTGCATGCTGACGATAAACATCTACAGCGCTTGGTGCAAAAATGCTTTTTAAACCGAGTAGATGGTTAATTTCATCTAAATGATTCCATTTATAATTATCACGAATGACCTTGCCAAATCGAGCGGAGCAACGTCCTACAATTCCATCTCCATCTTTTTCAGCCAAAAGAGAAGAAGCTAACATGCCATAATCAGATGGATCTAAAGCGGTATTAAATGGAGAGTTACCCATAAATGAATAATAATGAGTATTGTTGACACGATAAGCCCCTTCACCACATTGGGTTGTAGGTACACCATTTGGAAAATTCTGACTAAATTTGAGTGATTCTTTCGTTCCTAAACTTTGTAGGGCTGCTTTAGCATCATAAGGAAAGACTTTTGGATCAAGACCAGATGCGAATGTAATCACTGGCGATACCAGATTGTCAAAAATCGCGCGAGCAGGTGCTTCTAAAATATTACCTACCAGAACACCTTCTAGTATATCAGCCATTCTTGCTCCTTGATTTCCAGAAGCAATTGTCGTAACAGATGCGACATGATCAGGTATAACACCTGCAATATATCGAACAGTCTGACCACCATGACTATGTCCGATTAAATTCACTTTTTGCTTGCCGGTAATGGCAAGTATCTCTTCAACTTGACTCAGTGCTTGTTCGCCTCGCACTTCACTTGAGTTCATCGTTGAAACACGTGTTTGCCAGATGTTTGCACCATTTCGAGCAAGATCAGGAGTGATCTGATAAAAGTAGTCAACACCGACCATACTACCAAAGCCAAATAAGCCATGGGCAAGCACAATAGGGTATTGGGTTTGTGCATAATTTGATTTAGGTGTTTTGACGGTATGGTTAACGGCTAAATCTTTAATTTGCGTTGAGGCTTGTGCAACAGGAAGAAAAAATGAACCTATGCATAGGCTCATGACTATTTTTTTTAGTTTCATTTTCGATACTCATTCAGTGATTCGTTTATTTTTATGATTCAGGCGATATCCATCGCCATAATTTAAGATACTAAAATTGTGACTTAAGTCTATAAAAAAGAGATAAAGTGCAAATTTATTGATATAAATTGGATGGTTGACTCATTTATAGGATAGATATGTCATGCTAATGAGGGCTATTTAAACAGTCTGGACCCATCTAGAGATGAGAGCAGACAAAAAAATATATTAGAGACCTTGTTGTTTAAGGCGATTTGCATGTTGACGATACATCGAGACTGGATCTGGCGCAAAGACACTTTTTAAACCAAGCACTTGATTGACTTCATCTAGATGATTCCAATTGAGATCATCACGGATGGTTTTACCGAATTTCGCACTACAGCGTGAAACTAGACCATCATTCTCTTGACCACCATCAATTAATAAACTGGTAATTTTTAAAGCTGAGTCTACATCAAGTGGGTTTGTGACCGTTCCGATACCCGTAAAGGAATAGTTATATATTCCTTGTTCACGATATAAACCTTCAGAGCATGAGTTTTGAGGAACGCCTATAGGATATTTTTGATTAAATATTGCTGATCCTGCTAAGCTCAAACTATTGGCTCCCGCAAGTGAGTCATGAGGGAAGGATGCTGGATCAAGTCCCTGTGCCCAAATAATAGCTTTAGACAGTAGATTGACTACAGCCACAATAGGTGTTTCAAGGATTGGTGCTGTATCACGAATTTTTAATATAAAATCAGACACTGGTGAGCCTTGATGTGGCGCCCCAATCGCTGTCATTGATGCGACTAATTCAGGTCTTACACCTGCGACATATCGAATTGTGGGCCCGCCGTGAGAGTGACCGATTAGATTGACCTTAGGCGATCCAGTGAGTGCAATGACTTCTTCAACTTGATGTAAAAGTTGCTCACCCCGAATTTCTGATGAGTTAAATGGCGATACACGGGAAGCCCATACATTTGCACCGTTACGGGCGAGATCAGGTAAAATTTGATACCAATAATCTACACCGAGTGGATCAGTGCCAATACGGATAAAACCAGACATTCCGTGACTAAATACGATTGGATACTGGGTTTTTGCATAAGTAGTTTGAAATTTTGAAGTCACTTGTTCAGGTGCTGTAGCAGCGTAACTCGTGCCAATTAAACATGCGAAAGAGAGGCATGTCCCCAAAATAAATTTTCTCATCTCTATTCCTTAGATGGATTGAAATACTCGACAATTTCCGTTGTCACAATAAGAGTATAGCGAAGCAAAAGGAAAGAAAAGTGGATTTAAACTTTAGGGAACAATTTTTAAGATAAGCCTCCATAATTTCGTGATGAGCGTATGGAGGCTTGAGAAGATTATAGTCCTTGAAGTTTCAAACGATTTGCGTGTTGTCGATAAACCGATACTGGATCTGCTGCAAAAATGCTAGTCATCCCCATCATTTGATTGACCTCATCTAAATGATTCCAACGGTAATCATCCCGAATCGTTTGTCCGAAGCGAGCACTGCAAACTGGGACTAAACCATCATTTGCACCTTCCTTAGATACAATGAAAGATGCAGCTTGCATTGCATAATCTGATGGATCAAGGGCATTGGTAAACGGTGTATTACCAGTAAATGAATACATACGCATGCCATTGACTTGATATGCACCCTCACCACATTTTGTGGTTGGTACACCCGCAGGGAAACGTTCTGTAAATGCTAATGAGCCTGTTGTAGATAAACTTTTAGCCGAGGCAAGCGAATCATGTGGCAGGCTTTTCGCATTTAATCCTTGTGCCCAAACAATTGCTCCCGAGACAAAATTCATCGCTGTCGCAAGCACAGTATCAAGTCCTGTTCCTTCTGAACGCAAGATAAAGTCTGCCATAGGTGATCCTTTATTCACACCAGCGACAGTGGTCATGGATGCCACATGTTCAGGAATTGTTCCACCAATATAACGTATTGATGGTCCACCTTGACTATGCCCAATTAAGTTCACTTTTTGTGCACCAGTAATGGCTAAAATATCTTCAACTTGTTGAAGCAATTGCTCTCCACGAATTTCGTTGGAGTTGAATGGAGATACTCGTGTAGGCCAGACATTAGCACCATTACGCGCTAGATCTGGCAGGATTTGGTGCCAATAATCTAAACCAAAGCTCTCTGTACCAAGACGGACAAATCCTGTTAGTCCGTGTGCAAATACGATTGGGTATTTAGTTTTTGCGTAGGTATTGTATTTGCCAAGTGTCGAGGTTACAGGTTTCACTTCTAATGCAGAAGCATTAGATAATTGAGTCGTTAAGCAAGCTGCAGACGTAAGTAGGCACGCCATAATTTTGTTGTATTTCATCATCATCCTCAACTTTTTATTATCAAACCCTAATCCTAGAGTTAAATTGATTATAGTGATGTAAATCACATTTTAAATATCGAATAGATGAATGGTAAATTTTTAAGGTTAAAAAAGAGAGGTAGATTTGATCAATGAACTATCTTGATGAAGATTTGAATCTGCTTTCAAATCCAGCCTAATGAATTTGAAAGCAATTAATCAATTAAAGAGCTAGAGATTTAAAGTCCTTGTAATTTAAGGCGGTTGGCATGCTGTCTATAAACTGCAACAGGGTCAGGAGCAAAAAATCCTTTAATTCCGAACAGCAAGTTCACCTCATCTAAATGATTCCACGGAAAGTCATCACGAATAGTTTTACCAAAATGGGCACTACAAACTGGAACGATGCCATCATTTTTTCCTGCTTTATGAACCGACAAACGGTCAAGTAGAACCATGACAGGGTCACCTAGATCCAAGGCATTCGTAAAAGGCTTGTTTCCTGTCATTGAATATAAATGAATTCCTTTTTCTTGATAAGCACCTTCGCCACAGTGGGTTAATGGTAAACCGAGAGGGAATTTTTGATTAAACAAGGCAGTTCCTTCAACAGATGTACTCACACCAGCGGCCATCGCATCATGTGGGAACGTATCAGCAGGAAGACCTTGCGCCCACATAATGACTTTACCAAAAGTGCTGATGAGAACATTCAGTAGCTCTGATGTTCCTGTTTTATCTGCGATTTTTAATACATCTGACGCGATGATTGTACCTTTGTTGGCACCGGCTACAGTCATCACCGATGCAACATGTTCAGGCATTACACCTGCGGCATAACGAACAGAGTTTGCACCATGACTATGACCAATCAGATTGAGTTTATCAGCACCAGTAATCGCCATGACTTCTTCAAGTTGTTGAACATATTGTTCACCTCGGACTTCAGAAGAATTGAAAGGAGACATCCTAGCCGCCCATGTGTTTGCACCGTTTCTTGCTAGATCAGGTAAAATTTGATACCAGTAATCCATGCCTAGACTTTCAGTGCCCAAACGTATAAATCCAACCATTCCATGAGCGAATACAATAGGATATTTCGTTTTGGCATAGTCAGATTTGACACTTGAGACTTTGATCTGTTGAGCTTGAGTAGCATAAGTTGTCGTAGATGTTAGACATAGCGCTGTCACCAGCGAGCCTAGAATGTGTTTTATTTTCATTATTATTCCTAGTTTTTTAGTGAATCTATGATGTTCTTCCAGATGAACATACAGAAGACCTTAAAAGATGTTATTGAATGCAACAAGATACAAAAAATGCCAATTTAGCTTGCCGAATTAACATATAAAAAGCAAAAAAGAATCAAAAGTTGAAATAATTAAAGGATTTAATCATTAGCAAATGTGTTCAAAAAGCATTATTTAAATTTTGTCGAGAGTCGCTGATGGTCGGAAAAGCTATTCTGATGAATAGCTTTCCATTTAACTGCGCTATTTTGTGCGTCTAGAGTCCTGTCAGTTTCAAACGATTGGCATGCTGGCGATAAAGTGAAATAGGATCTGGGGCAAATAAACCTTTGAGACCGAACATCATATTAGCTAAATCGGTATGATTTAGTTTGTAATCATCACGAATCACACGTCCAATATGCGTGCTACAGCGCCCAACCATGCCATCATTATCTTTATTGCCATACGCTAAAGGCCCTAGCTGCATTAAAATGGTATCGATATCTAAGAGGTTGGTGGTTTGTGCAACACCAGTCCAAGAATAATAAAAGATTCCGTTGTCTATTGGGTTGCCTAAACGAGTACAACTTGACGCGAGAGCTTTTGTTGGAAAACGTTCATTAAATGCAGCAGAGCCTGTTTCAGTTAATGATTTCATCGAAGCATCAAAGCTGATCGGCATATCAGGACGACCTTGTGCATAAGCAATTAATGGGGGAATGATGTAATCCCCTAAAATATTAAATATTGTTCGAGTTGCTTCATTATTTTGAATTTTATCTGCGACCATAGAACCTCTGAAAGTCCCTCCTACACCAGTAACAGAAGCAACATAGTCGGGTTTTACTGCTGCAACATAACGCGCAGTCGGTCCGCCGTGCGAATGACCAATCAGATTGACCTTTTTCTGCCCAGTGATCGCAATTACTTCTTCAACCTGAGAAATTAATTGTTCTCCTCGAAATTCAGTCGTATGAGCAGGTGAGAGTTGTGCTGCAAAAACGCGTGCACCATTGCGCGATAGATCAGGTAAGATTTGATACCAATAGTCAATATTGAATGTTTCATTGCCTATGCGAGACCAGCCTAACCAACCGTGTGTCATCACAATAGGATATTTGGTTTTTGCGTAACTACCGATCTTTGTCTCATTTACTTCGAGTAATCCCGGACCTGCGTGGGCAGTGAATGAGCTTGATAAGCATAGCGTTGTGACGAATGCTAACGTCGTAGGTATCAATTTAAGTTTTAAGTTTTTCATCGTTCTTCCCTGTGAATGAATGTGTTCCTTGAAAAGATTAATCGGCAAAAGGAAGTTGACCGCCTTGATCATGAACTTGCTCGAATGTTTCTACCCGAAGTTGCTCTTGTGAATTATTAAAATGTTGGGAACGGAGGCGTTGTACAGCTTCCTGCTTTGCACTAGGGCTCATATTACTTTTGACAATGCTGTCACGTTCAGATAAATATTGATTGACCTTGCTTTTCCAATTTGAGCGCTGTCCATCAAGATTTTCTAGACGTTGTGTTGCTTCAGGACCCACTAAGCTGAGACGCATTTGACGAATTTCTTCTGCACTACCACCACGAGCTTTAATTTCTGCAGTTAATTGACGAAGATCTTCGAGTTGAGAAAGTTGTTTTAAATTTTCTTTCCAATCTTCAGGTAGATCATTGAACAGTTCTTTTAATTTATCGGCTTTTTGTTTTTCCGATAAATTTTTATCTTCCATGACACTCATGCGAGCCAAGGTATAATCATGATATTCATCTTCGATACCAAATAAACCTTCAATTTCATAGTCTGAAAAAAATTGTTTACGCAATGATTTCATCTGATTAAAAATAGCTTTGTAATACTGCGCACTTTCTTTGTCATGGTTTGGTGGTGTTAGGTCACCCATTTTTTCACGATATTGAACATAGCGTGACCATAAATCTGTCAGTTGACCTAGTAATGGTTCTTGATAGGTGCTTTGAACAAATTTAATAAAATCAGCCTTGATTTGCGGAATCTCTTTTTCGCCGTATTGGGTAATAAAAAACTCAAAACAGTTCTTAGTATTTTCATTCACAATCAAACGGTTGGCGTTATCGGTTTGGATTTGACAATTGATTTGAATATCTTGCTGACTTTTACTTGCAAAGCTAGAACCATTCACGGTTGTACTTTGTTGTAGCGCCATATTTTCTGATTGAATTTCGGCATCTTGTGCTGCTCGTTGTGAGTTTTCAGCAGATTCAGCTGAGTCAGGTTTCAACCATTGAAAGAGAAGGAATAAAACGATCAGACACGCCACAATCAGCAGTGTAATTTTCAATTTAGCTTTTGAATTCATTTCACATCCTATGAAATCATTTAGTTATTATTAATGGTGTAGAATAATTTGCCACAAATGTCACATTTTATGCATAAAAATTTAATCAATATTCGATAAATGGATTTGATAAAATAGCAGTATTTTACTGATCTGAATATTATCTAATGTCTGCTAAATCTCCAAAAATTACTCGACGTCATATAAGTGGTGTATTTCTACTCAACAAACCTTTGGGGATTAGCTCAAATGCAGCATTGCAAAAAGTGCGTTGGCTCTATCGTGCTGAAAAAGGTGGTCATACTGGCGCTTTAGATCCATTAGCATCAGGCTTACTCCCGATTTGCTTAGGTGAAGCGACCAAGTTTTCACACTTTTTACTGGAATCTACTAAACGTTATCAAACGACGATTCAATTGGGAAATAGTACAACTACAGGCGATGTCGAGGGTGAAGTTTTGCTCGAGGCACAACCGATTGAACTTAACGAAGATAAAATTCAAAGCGTGATTCAGCAATTCGTTGGAGACATTCAACAAGTTCCTCCAATGTATTCTGCTTTAAAGAAAGAAGGTCGTCCTTTGTACGAGCTGGCACGTAAAGGAATTGAAATCGAACGTGAGGCTCGTCCAATTCATATTTTCGCGATTGAACTGATGTCTTTCACTCAAGATTCAATTACTTTGGATGTGACATGCTCAAAAGGAACGTATATCCGAGTATTGGGAGAGGATATTGCTCAAGCTTTAGGAAGTTATGGGCACTTAACATATTTACATCGTATTCAAACTGGACATTTTGGTATTGTGCCAGAGTACACCATTGAATACTTAGAAAGTCTAACTGAACAACAACGTGAAGCATTGTTGTTACCTGCTTATGCGCCTGTCGATCATTTTCCAAAGGTTCAAGTACCAGAAGGTCGTGCAGAATATTTCTGTCGTGGGATGGAAAGTAATATTGATCATCCTGCCGAATCTCAAGTCCTCGTTTTTGACGAAAAAAAGTGTTTAGGTTTAGCTGAAATTACTGATAAAAAACGTCTAGTTCCTAAACGTGTATTAAATTTATAAGCGAACTCAATTATGGAATTAGACATCATCCTCAGCCTGATTTTTTTTGCATTTTGCGCAGGCGCAATTGATGCAGCAGTCGGTGGTGGTGGTCTCATTCAGATTCCAGCATTGATGAGTGCTTTTCCTCATATGGCGCCAGCAACATTATTTGGCACCAATAAGCTAGCTGCGGTTGTTGGAACAGCAACATCCGCGTGGACTTTCGCTAAAAAAGTTAAGTTTGAATGGAAGTTATTACTGGTGGTGGCGATATGTGCTGCCATCAGTTCTTTTGCGGGAGCTGCCAGTGTTTCCATGATTCCGAAATCAATCTTGCAGCCCTTTGTCTTGGTGATGCTGATTGTGATGGCAATTTACACATTGTCAAAGAAGGAGTTTGGACAGGTTCATATTGCACAAACGGTAAAAACTAAAATTCTGATCCTGGCTGGAATAGGAAGTTTGGCGATTGGGTTTTATGACGGATTATTCGGTCCGGGAACAGGAAGTTTTTTTATTTTTTATTTTATTCGATATTTACGAGTCGATTTTTTGCATGCAGCAGCTTTGGCCAAGATTGGTAATGTGATGACCAATTTAGCCGCTCTTACATTCTTTATTCCTGCAGGCCACATTTTATTTGCAGTGGGTGCCATGATGGCTGTTGCTAATATGATTGGTTCGATTGTGGGGGTGAAATTGGCGCTTAAATACGGTAGTGGTTTTATTCGTATTCTGTTTTTAATTCTGGTATCTATTTTAATTGTTCGATTAAGTTATCAGATGTTCTTAATGTAAACCATTCTCAACATTAAACTTTTTTATACAAATCGCTTCTTAAACCTATCTCGAAGTTATCGACTAAGCTCTTATAGTAAGTTGAGTGTTTTGAAGATCATTCAAGTTTTTCTTTTTTCAAATCATATTTATAAGACAGGATAACAAGATGAATATTTTTGAAGCTTTACGTGAAAGTCATGATGTTCAACGTGAACTTGCTGAGAAGCTGGTTCAAACTTCAGGGGACACGCCAGAACGCCGAACATTATTTGAGCAGCTAAAAAATGAATTGTTTGCTCATGCAGTGGCAGAAGACCGATACTTCTATATTCCACTGATGATGACCGATTCAGGTTTGAATATTACGCGTCATGCATTAGCTGAACATCATGAAATGGACGAATTACTTGAGCAACTCACCGAAACTGAATTCAGTAATCCAGGATGGTTAGCCATCGCGAAAAAATTGTCAGAAACCGTGCATCATCATCTTGAAGAAGAAGAGCATGGCTTTTTTCAGCAAGCAGGAAAAATTCTAGAGGATAAACAAAAGGAGAGTTTGGCTAAAAAATATCAAACTGAATATAAGAAATATAAGAAATTAGATAAAGACAGCTTGGTTTAACCCCATGATAAAAAAAGATGGCATGTGCCATCTTTTTTTATGTTTCTATGCCATGTGATTTCATTCTAGCAGCGCGATAAGTAACACCAATTGATGCAATCATAATACAACCCAAAGCAACGGCTTGTAATAAGGTAATGTGTTCATTCAACAGTAACCAACCTGTCAATGCACCTAATGCTGGTGACAAACTTGATAGCGTTCCATAAGACATTTTACTTAAATTCTTTAATGCCAATAAATCCAATGCATAGGGAATAGCAGTAGCCAAAAGCGCAATGACGATGGCTTGTGGCCAATATTCAAATTGAACTAATGCGGATGGATTATAAACCATACTGATCGGCAATAAGGTCAATGCTGAGAGGACGATTGCAATACTGAGAGCATGCATGCCGATATTCTGCCGAACGACTTTCTGTCCAAAATAAATATAGAATGCCCAACAAATGCCTGCACCAATGGCCATAGCAGCCCCAAGATATGAAAAGTTAGTCGCATTGGCATCTTGCCAAGGCACCATCAGTGCTACACCGAAAATTGCCAGGATGACCCAAATGTAATCACTTCGATGTTGGATTGACAGTAAAGCCAACGTGAGTGGGCCTAAGAACTCAAGTCCTACTGCAATCCCTTGTGGTAGTTTTCCTAATGATGCATAAAACAAGACATTCATCAAAGCGACTGAACCACTATAAAAGAGAAGATCTTTCCATTTTAAGTAAGGAAGGCGACGAAGAATTTTCCATGAACGGAACATCAATACAACCATAATTGATGCAAAGCATAGACGTAAAGTGACCACGGTAAATGGATCTAAAACTTCAAAAAGCTGCTTTGCGAAGGATGCACTAATTTGATAGGCGATCATGGATAAGACCATGAACAGCACGGCAGTGAGTTGAGCATTTGGCATTGGGAAAACGAAGCCGAATTAAAAAGAGTGAGACTGCTCAAATTTTAACATTATTATGATGACCACAGTGCTTAAATCCATTATGGAAAATGTAGTTTAAATTAAGTATGAGATCATTCTTGTTTGGCGTGTTGAGTGGTATAGGTGCAGCCAATTGAGGCACAAATGATGGTAAACAATGCTAGCCATTGATTCCATAACAATTGCTCACCCAAAAATACAAACCCAGATAATGCGGCAACAGCTGGTTCAATACTCATCAGGGTACCGAAACTTAATGCTGTTAGATTTCGTAGTGCAATCATTTCTAAAGTAAAGGGTAAAGCACTGGCGAGTATCGCTAAAGTGATGAATAACATTAGATGATTAATTTCAAATACGCTTGCTGGCAAGCCGATACTGAGGGCGATCGGCATGAGAATGATACTTCCAACAAACATGCCTAAACATACGGTGTGATTACCTGAAACTCCCGAAGGCCGCTGACCAGCAATAATATAAAGTGCCCAACATGCGCCAGCTGCCAACGCAAAAAATACACCAAGTAAATCCAAAGGTTGTTTGGCTTGGTCAAAGGGAAATAAAAGGATCAGTCCAATAATGGCCAAACTAACCCAAATAAAATCAAACTTTTGACGCGCATAATATAAGGCCACACTGAGTGGACCAATAAATTCAAATGAAACTGCTAAACCGAGTGGAAGACGATCAATGGCAAGATAGAACAACATATTCATGCCAGCTAATGCGACACCATAACTGACAATGGCTGTCCATTTAATTTGTTTAAATTGAATTTTCCAAACTTGAAAAATAAGCGCCAAAATCACAGCACTAAATGTCAGACGTAGGGCTGACACCGTAACGATAGGGAATTGTTCAAATAAAACTTTTGCTAATGAACCACTACTTTGTAGACTGATCATGGCGATCAATAACAAACCGAGTGCTTGTAACTGCGGGTTTATTTTTAACAAAGACATGGTTTTAAACGTATGGTGGTTAGATTAGAAAGGGATATCTTTCATCTAAGTTGGCGGAGCCTACGTCAACTCAGATGAAACACCATAAAAAAACCACAGCTCGAAAAAGCTGTGGTTTTCCAAACGTATTAGAGATTAGAACAATACGCGAGCGCGGATTGTACCTTCTACGTTATGAAGTGTATCAAGTGCTTCAGCAGAAGCTGTAGCATCAACGTCCATGACTAAATAACCCACATCACCTTTGGTCATAAGAGACTGACCTGAGATGTTAATGCCGTGTTCAGCAAACAGGTTGTTAATTTTAGACAACACGCCTGGAATGTTTTTGTGAATGTGAAGTAAACGGTGTTTACCTTCAGTCAATGGAAGCGCAATTTCAGGGAAGTTAACTGCTGACAATGTCATACCTTTGTCAGAGTAAGCAACGAATTTCTCTGCAACTTCTAGACCGATGTTTGCTTGAGCTTCCATCGTAGAACCACCCACGTGCGGTGTTAAAATCACGTTCGGGATATTACGTAGTGGAGAGATAAACTCTTCACCGTTCGCTTTAGGCTCTTTCGGGAATACGTCAACAGCAGCACCAGCCAAATGACCTGATTTCAGAGCATCAGCTAAATCTTCAATTACTACACATGTACCACGTGCAGCATTGATGAAGATTGAACCTTGTTTCATCTGAGCAAATTGCTCTTTGGTCATGAAATTACGTGTAGAAGGAACATCTGGCACGTGTAGTGATACAACATCAGCATTTGCAAGAAGTTCGCCCATTGAGCCAACTTGGCGAGCATTACCTAAAGGTAATTTTGTTACTGTATCAAAGTAAATCACTTTCATACCCATGCTTTCAGCAAGTACAGAAAGTTGTGAACCAATTGAACCGTAACCCACAATACCTAAAGTTTTACCACGTGTTTCAAATGAACCTACTGCAGATTTGTTCCAACCACCTGCATGTGTATCTGTAGATTTTTCAGGTACACGACGAAGGAGAAGAATAGCTTCAGCTAATACAAGTTCAGCAACAGAACGAGTATTTGAGTATGGTGCGTTGAACACTGGAATACCACGGCTCATCGCAGCATTCAAGTTCACTTGGTTTGTACCAATACAGAAACAACCGACCGCGATCAATTTATTCGCAGCTTCAAAAACTTCTTCAGTTAATTGTGTGCGCGAACGAATACCGATGAAGTGAGCATCTTTAATCGCTTCTTTCAGCGCTTCACCTTCAAGCGCAGTTTTACGATAGTCGATGTTGGTGTATCCAGCAGCATTCAAAGTGTCGATTGCGTTTTGGTGAACGCCTTCTAACAATAGGAAACGAATTTTATCTTTAGGCAAAGAGAGATGTTGGCTCATTACGGCTCCGCTACAAAGGCCAAATTTAGTGGCAGTATGATAGCATACGTGAGCGTGCTATATACATTTCCTTTATGACTTGAGCTATGGATATTTTTGCAAGATATAGTCCTTATCAGACAAACTGCGGTTGAATTAACTGCATCATATCTAAGTAACATTCGCAAAATGTCTGATTTTATCGGGGTTTCATGGGAAAATGCTTTATAATGCACAATCGTGAAATTGACTCATCTAGTCGTGGTGATATTTTCTTCACATTCGCTTAACAAATACGCTTTTAAAATCTTGATTAAAGGTTTGTTTTTTAAGCAATCTACAACTTGTATCTTTCTTGCTAGGTCTGCAAACGATGAATGCTCCAGTTGCTTTAACCCCAGAGTTATTGACTCAATTAACGTCAATTGTTGGTGAAAACCGTATCAAAACTGATGCGGACAGCCTACAAAATTGGGGACGCGATCACACTAAACATTTTGATCCAAACCCATCAGTCATCGTTTTTCCTTCGACGACTGAACAAGTTCAGGCAATTGTGAAACTAGCAAACCAATTTAATGTTGCTGTGACACCATCAGGTGGTCGTACTGGTCTTTCTGCAGGTGCTGTCGCTGCCAACGGTGAAATCGTGGTCAGCATGGATAAGATGAACCAAATTTTGGAATTCTTCCCAGCAGACCGTATGGTACGTGTACAAGCAGGTGTGGTCACTGAACAACTTCAGAACTATGCTGAAGAACAAGGTATGTATTATCCAGTTGATTTCGCTTCAGCTGGTTCATCACAAATCGGCGGTAACATCGGTACTAATGCAGGTGGTATTAAAGTCATTAAATACGGTATGACACGTAACTGGGTACTCGGTCTGACTGTGGTCACTGGTAAAGGTGATGTGCTGCGTTTAAACAAAGGCATGATCAAGAATGCGACAGGTTATGCGTTGCAACACTTATTTATTGGTGGTGAAGGTACTTTAGGTTTAGTGACTGAAGCGGAAATTAAACTTGAGCGTCAACCACAAGATCTGCAAGTGATGGTGCTCGGTGTACCTGACTTTGATGCAGTGATGCCAGTTCTTCACGCGTTCCAAGCGAAAATTGATTTAACTGCGTTCGAGTTCTTCGGTGAACTTGCGATGCAAAAAGTATTGGCAAATGGTCACGTGCAACGTCCATTTGAAACCGAATGCCCATTTTATGTATTGCTTGAGTTTGAAGCGCCATTTGAACCAATTATGGACAAGGCAATGGAAATCTTTGAGCATTGTATGGAACAAGGTTGGGTACTTGATGGCGTGCTTAGTCAAAGCTTAGACCAAGTAGAAAGCTTATGGCGTCTGCGTGAAGATATTTCTGAGTCAATCGCACCATTTATCCCATACAAAAATGATATTTCAGTGCTCATCACACACGTACCTGCATTCATTAAAGAAATTGATGCAATTGTTGCTGACAATTATCCTGACTTTGAAATTTGCTGGTTTGGTCATATTGGCGATGGTAACTTGCACTTAAATATCTTAAAGCCTGAAAATTTAACCAAAGATGAATTCTTTGCGAAATGTCAGGTGGTGAACAAGTATGTATTTGATACTGTGAAAAAGTATGATGGTTCAATTTCTGCGGAACATGGTGTGGGTATGACGAAGAAGCCATATCTTGAGTACACACGTTCAGCTGAAGAAATTGAATATATGAAAGCACTCAAACAAGTATTTGATCCAAATGGGATTATGAATCCAGGTAAATTATTTGATTTGTGAAACAAAATCTATCTATAAATAAGGTCTAAAAAACAGCATGCTTGTCATGCTGTTTTTTTATTTCATGAGAAATTTTAATGTTAAAAAGAATAATTTTTCTAAGTGCAATTGCACTTTCACTTAATGCATGTATAGGTCAAAAACAGTCGAATGAGATCAATACTAAAAATCATAATTCTGAAGCTGGTCAAGTAGAAACGTCGAAACAAAATGCCAATTCTGTTCAAAACTCTCCTTTAGATCAAGTGTATCGGAAAATTCAAAGCTTTGAAGATATGAGAACAGTAGATTTACAACAGGAATTCGATACACCTGAATCTGGAAAATCTCATGCAAAAGTAACTGTCACCTATGGTGGACTAGCGGATGACTCTGTTTCTGCACAACGTGAAACTTACCAATTTGAATACATTAATAGTGAGTGGAAAGAAATATCAAAAGATGAAACTTGGAAATGTGGTCGTGGACCAGATACTACAAACTTTCATAATAAATTATGCCCTTAAAAATTTACTTTCGAAATTTTCCATAAAATTGTTACGAGCGTCATTTGAACTGTTTAAATTCAAAAATGTAGCATCAATATGCTGCATTTTTTATTCGTATTTCTCGTTCTATTAATCATTTTTAATGAGCTTTAGAAAAAATAACATACATATCTGTTCTTTTTTGTCACAACAGTTCAGAACATCATATGTAAAAGATCAATGGCGAACTGAGTAAAACAATGATGATGAAAATAATGACCACAGTTGGTCTAGTTAGTATGATGCTCACGGGGTGTGCTACTACGAAAAATGTTATTTCTAAAGTACATGGGAATGACACTCCTTTAGAGCAAGTCTTGAAGCTACATCCTGAATTACGCAATCAGCTTGCGACTGTTGAATTACGTCAGTATTTTAATCGTGCCGAAGCACCGACCGTAGCCGAAGTCAAAGTGACACAAACAGGCTTGATGGATGACTCAATTGCTGCCGAGCGCTTTATCTATAGTTTTAAATTGAACGATGGTAAATGGCAGCAAGTTAATAAGAAAACGGAATACAAATGTGTGCGAGGAAAAAATACAAAATCTTTCCAAACTGCGCTTTGTCCATGACATCAGACCAGAAATTCGGTTTAAAAAGGCATAGTGAGTTATGCCTTTTTTATTGCATGCATTATTGAGTCGAATAAGGATGAGTAGACGAGAAGCGCCATTCACGATAGCAAATATAGCCCATCGCTAAAATGGGAAAAATCATACATAAGAAGCCAAACAACATATAAGTAATCGCACCTAATATTGCACCTGAAGTGAAGGATAAAATAGTCGGTAAGATTTTTAGAATATTTTGTTTGGCAACTTGTTTGCGTTCTTCTGATACATGAGGCGCCCCATAAGCAATAGTACAATCAATGGTCAGTTGAGCAAGATTGCCCGTCATTAAGGTTGAGGTAGCCATTGTAGATAGTAATGTTCGGATAATGGCATTTCGAATTCCCATTGCAGCAATGCCCAATGTTGCGGTAAGTATTGCGCCAAATTCAGCCAAAGTATAAAAGGGGCTGAAATTAAGTCCCGCCAGCATGAAGAGCGTTAACAGTATTGTCTCTGCAATAAAGAACCCCAGTAAGATGTTCGGATACTTGTCTTTCCAACGTTGTTCACACCACGCAGTAATACCAATCGTAACTACGAAAATGCCAATAAAAAGAGCCCACAGTCCTAATCCTCCCAAGATCGTTTCTTTGCCTGCAGTCACGATATAGCCAGTAACATGATTGGTATAAATGCCAAATAATGAAATAAATCCAACGGTATTTAGCCAACCACCGACGAGCGATAGAATCGAAGCTTCATGATGATGTCGCCAGCGATTTTTAATTGGTATGTAGCATTTTGACATAGTTCTAAAAGCTCAAGGTGTACTGAGAGATTACATCGACAAAACAAGTGTTTTATCGAGTCTGCAGATCCTTTGCTTTGTGGAATTAATCCACATGAACATTAAGTAATTAAAAGTTTCATATTGATCAGTGGTGAATGTTCAGATTAGATGATTTCTAACATTTTATATGTTTCAAATTGCATCAAATTTTGATGACAAAAATATTTCAATTGATAAAACACAACTGAAAGCATCATAAAATTAACGTAGAGGGAAATCTAAAACCCCATTAAACTAAAGTTATTCAATAAATAAGATAAAAAATGAAAACACTCGCTTTTATCCATCGTAACGACAGTCATTTTTCAGTTGGAGACTTTAATCCGGTCGTGTCTGTTTTTTCACACTATGAACTCGGAAATACAGTATCCCCATTTTTACTTCTCGATCATATTGGTCCCGGTATGTTGAAACCCTCTCAACTGCGTAAAGGTGTTGAAGAGCATCCGCACCGTGGTTTTGAGACAGTCACTTTTGTGTATGAAGGTGAGTTAGAGCATTGGGATTCGCAAGGTGGTGGAGGTGTTATTCAGAAAGGTGATGTACAGTGGATGACTGCTGCATCAGGCATTATTCATAAAGAAAAATTTAGTGAGTCATTTTCCCGAGAAGGTGGACGATTTGAAATGATTCAGCTGTGGGTGAATTTGCCAGCAACTGCAAAAAAATCGAATCCGCGTTATCAAAGCTTACTTAAATCTAACATCCCAGTTGTAGATTTAGCTCATGATGTGGGTACTGCGCGTGTCATTGCTGGGGCCTTTATGCAAGTGCAAGGACCAGCATTAGTCCACAGTCCTTTGCTGGTTTTGGATTTGGATTTAAAAGCAGGTCACACACTCACATTACCAGCAGGACATTTGGATACCACACTGATGTATATGCGCCGTGGTAAAGTTGAATTTGGTACAGATGATGAATTACTGACTGATCAGGGAATGGCGGTGTTTTCAAGTCATGGTGAAAATGTTGAATTCACCACATTGTCTGATAGCAAAATTTTATATCTCATGGGGCAGCCGCTGAACGAGCCTTTAGTCGGGCGTGGTTTTTATGTCATGAATACGCAAGATGAGATTGTTGAAGCGATTGAGGAAATGAAGCATGGTACTTTTTTGAAAAGTCATGCAATTGATGCCAAATGATGTCAATGTTTGGGTGAGAAATTGATTTACGATAAAGGCTAAATTTTCGTTTAATTTTCAGACTTTGTTTCGTAGTTCAGGGTTACAAAAACGCAAAACTTTGTCATGGCATTGTGATGCATTTCACGTAAACTACGCTTCCAAAAAATATTCAAACATGTGAAAAAAACATGCAAAAGGTGAGTAAAGCAACCTTAAGTCGGGCAACAATTATGTTTCCTTTGGCATTGGTGCTCTTCGAATTTTCAGTCTATATCTGTAATGATCTTGTACAACCTGCGATGCTTACGATTACACGTGAGTTTGGTGTAGGCAGTGAGTGGGCGCCATCATCCATGTCTTTCTTTTTATTGGGTGGAGCATCTTTGGCGTGGTTTTTAGGACCGTTATCAGATCGCTTAGGTCGTAAAAAAGTACTCCTTGGAGGTGTTTTCTTTTTTGTAGTCTGCTGTTTGCTCATTTTATTCACCCAGTCTATAGAGCAATTTCTTGCATTTCGTTTTTTACAAGGGATTGGGCTGACCATTATTTCAGCTGTGGGTTATGCTGCCATCCAAGAAATTTTTGAAGAAAGAGATGCGATTAAAGTCATGGCTTTAATGGCGAATATTTCATTGATC
The DNA here is from genome assembly GCF_056779995.1 of Acinetobacter sp. ANC_7504. Lineage (NCBI taxonomy): Bacteria > Pseudomonadati > Pseudomonadota > Gammaproteobacteria > Moraxellales > Moraxellaceae > Acinetobacter > Acinetobacter sp. ANC_7504. Next base: position 97,936 of record NZ_JBWYIZ010000006.1, read on the forward strand.
GCACCATTGCTTGGTCCTGTGCTCGGCGCATTTATGATAGACCATGTGTCTTGGCATTGGGGTTTCATTGGGATTGCCTTTTTAGCAGCCTTAAGTTGGTTTGGTCTTAAAGCAAAAATGCCTGAGCAGCATTTGAGTATTCCAAAGCAACCATTAAGTTATGTATGGGATGATTTCAAAGCCATTTTTAAAAATAAAAAATTTATGGGCTTGGCTTTGTCAGTACCCATGGTCTCAATTCCACTAATTTTGTGGATCGCTATGTCACCTGTAATTTTGGTCGAACAGCTCGGTCTGACCAATATGCAATATGGCTATGCACAGGTGCCTGTATTGGGTGGTTTAATTATTGGAAATATTGTCCTGATTCGTGTTATTGATCGCTATGCAGTAGGAAAGACCGTGGTAGTTGCATTGCCGTTGATGTTGGTTGGAACGCTTATTGTTTTGGCTGGTGCGATTTGGCAGGATTATTTATTATGGTGCTTAATTATCGGTATGACCTTAATCAGTTTTGGTGAGGGCTGCAGTTTTTCTGTGCTTTATCGTTTTAGTTTAGATGCTTCTGAGGTATCTAAAGGAACTGTTGCTGCCGCAGTAGGCATGATTATGATGATTGCATTCTTTGTTGTGATCGAAATTGTACGCATTATGTATGAATCCTATGGCACGATGGCATATGCATTGGCTTGTTTTATCCTTATTGCACTATGGTTTAGTGCTCCAAGAAAAATTGTTCATCAGATCATGCAAGAAAGAGCCACTTCAGCATAAAAAATCCTCCTTGTGGAGGATTTTTTAATCATTGTATTTGTTCGAGATGTTTGAGTTTACGATCAAAAATAAAAGGGGCAAAGGGTAGAACGGAAGCTATCAGCCCAAGAATAAATACATTGATAGACCACTTTTGCTTCTCGCATACCACAAATAATACGACTAAAAACAGCACAAATAGAACGCCATGTCCCATGCCAATATATTTCACATAAATAGGCTGATCCAACATATATTTCATTGGCATGGCAAAAAAGAGCAGTAGTAGGAATGAAATCCCTTCAAGTAAACCAATAATACGTAAGGACTTAATATTCATTCTCAAACCCCACAAAAGAAGACATCCTATTTTACCTAATCGTTGTTGTAGCAAAGTTAGAATCTATGTGGACTAGATCGCATTGTTTAAGGGAAATATAATTTATAATAATCGTTTTTTATGATAGTAGATTTAAAAATAAGCTAATATGTCAATCATGTCTATAAAGATGGATATGAAGTGATACTCACAACATTTTATAGATCATCAGCGAAATAAAAAAGGACTAAGCTAGAGCTTAATCCTTTGATGAGTCTTGGGTGTAGTTTAGCGTATAACACCACATGCTACACGATCACCCCCACCACCTAGTGGTTTAGGTTGGTCTGAATAATTGTCACCACCTGCATGTACCATGATGGATAGACCTTGAATATCTGCAAGTGTAAGACGTGGTGCAATCACTTGTGTTTTTGCATTACCTGACGCATCAACGTTCAATACAGGTAAGTCACCTAGATGACCATCATTTGGCGTACCATGCCCAGGCGCTTGATTTGGATTGTAATGTCCACCAGCGGCAAGCGCAGCACCCATTTTTCCATCTTTTTCAGCAGGCTCACATGAGCCTTTTTCATGGATATGGAACCCGTGATATCCAGGTGATAATTTAGTTAAGTCCGTTGTGATCACAAGACCTTTGTCACTATCTTGGAAGCTAATCGTTCCAATTTGATCATGAACTCCTTGAGCACTCACCGCATTTACAGGAATGGTTTGGATTTTAGTGTTGGATTCTTTGGATGCAGATGTATTTTGCGTTGCTGCACATCCCACAAAGCCTAAACTCAGCAATGCACTGAGCATAGAAACTTTGAATGCTGAAACTTTCGATTGCATTTGCATGCTGTTCTATCCTTGTTCCATGTAAGTGATAACGCATTGAAACAAATTTGGCATTTAGCAACAAGAACGATTTAAGTATTTGATTGTATAGATTTCTTATCAGTAAAAAATAAAACACCACTTATGAGAGTGGTGTTTCATTGTCTTGATCGTAGGCCATCGTGGCTTTAGGCACGGGTTCTGGTTCCAGTGTTTCATGTAACCATTCACGCCAAATGGCTAAAAGAATGGCGAGAATTACAGGACCAATAAAGAGTCCAACTAAACCAAAGCTCGCTAAACCACCCAATACACCAAACATGATCAATAAGAACGGAATTTGAGTAGCACCTGAAATGACCAAAGGACGAATGACATTATCGGCTGTACTCACCACACAAACGCCCCAAGCCATTACGCCAATCGCCTCAACGGTCTGACCTTGTGAAAATAACCACAGTGAAACAGCACCATATGCCACTGGAGGACCAAAAGGAATTAGCGCCATGATAAAGGTCATAATGGTTAAAAGCATTGGATTTGGAACACCAGCAACGTAATAGCTGATTCCTGCCAATATCGACTGTGCAACGGCAGTCAAACCAACACCATATACCACTGCACGCGTTGTTTCAGAGATCGTGTCGATATAATGTTGGATACGTGGACCAATGACTTTCTCCATCGCTTTACTGACCTGTTGAACAATCGTTTGTCCATCACGGTAAAAGAAAAAGAGAGAGAGCATGGCAAAACCAAGTTTGACTAAATTTTTGGTAATTTCGCTAATCACGAATTTACCGTAATTTAGATGTCCTTGAATCCATATACTAATATTACTAAAAAGTGCATTTGGGTCGGCATTGATGTCACGTACAATTCGAGAAACTTCTTTACCTACAATGGGTAACTCACGTATCACGTCAGGAACGGTGATATGACCAGAAGCCAGTTGGCGCTGTAAATCAAAGAATAAGTTTCGGCCTTCATGTTGAAGTAAGAAGATAGCAAAGGTGAACGGTAAACCGACAACGAGTGCCAATAAGAACGTCATAACAGACGCACCCAATGTAGGTCGATTACCACACCAAGCGAGAATACGTTTGTATAAAGGCCAAGTCATATAGGCGATAATACAAGCCCATAACACAGGTACGATAAAGTATTTGACAATGTCATATCCCAAATAAAGCAGAATAAAAAACAAGCCAAATAAAAGTACACGCTGTAAAGTTGGATTAAAATCTTGCACTAAAGTCTCTGATCTATATTCTTGATTTTCAAACGTATCTGACGCACATCTGATTCATTTCGAGTATGCATTTAACATCATATATGAAAATGAAAAAAAAGTGCGATGACAATCTGTATTCTTTATTTAGAACCAATCACTTGGATCATCAATTAAAACATCTAACAAGGGTTGCCATTGTTGTTGTATTGATAAATAAGTTTTTTGATTTTTATCAAAAATATTGAGACCCTGCATCGCCAATTGACCATAAGCTGTTCGTTCAGAAATCCAAGCAACAGGTTGTTGTTCAATTTTGGCAAAGAACTGTTGGATCTCTTGAGCACTCTGACTATTTGGTTTGACACGATTTGCCACCAAATGAACTTGAACTTTACCTTTCCGAATACGTTTAATGTCATGAATGTGTTTTAAGAAACGACGCGTGCTGTCGATATCAAAAAAAGAAGGTTGCAGAGGTGTGACCACTGCATGACATTCTGCAATTAATTGTTCTGCGTGTTCGCCTGTTAATGCACCTGGAGCATCAATAATCAGATAATCAAGATTCTTCGGTGCATCACCAATCGATTTTTCATGGCGCCAATCTAAACTTTGAATGTGTGTTGCTGATTTTGGGCGCTGCTTTAACCATTGCAATGCAGATTTTTGATTGTCCGCATCCGCCAATGCAACTTTATAACCTTTCTGTGCGAGTGCTGTCGCCAGTGTAATCGCAGAAATTGTTTTTCCACAGCCACCTTTTTGGTTGGCAATCAGTATCGTTTTCATGAGTTTAAAATTATACATGCTTCAAATAAGGTCTGATCTTAGCTTAGCATTAAAATCAGCCAAAACGCGCATACATGACAAAAGTTTAGTTCTTGTTTAAATTGTCCGCATAACAAGTCATAGAGAACGTCAATGTCCATTTGGATGGCAATGTTAATAGGCGCCTGTATTGGCGTGGTAATCACCACAATGATGTTGAGCTCAACCCGCAATGGCCGTATCAAAGCAGAATATGAACAATATATTGCAGAGCTTGAACTTGAGCATCAACACGCATTAGCTGCTGCTCAAAAACGCAGTGTAAATACCAGTCGTGCGGTACTGAAAGGTAAAATGGCTGAACAATTAGCACCGATTATGCCAGAATTTCAATATTTACCCAGTGATGCTAAATTCTTAGGTGATCCTGTCGACTATGTGGTATTTGATGGATATACAGATTTCCGTGATGGTGATGGCGCGGCAGAAGATATTGAAGTTGTATTGATTGATATTAAAAGTGGTGGAGCACGGCTCACCAAAGGTCAGATGGCAATTGCGAATGCAATTGCCGAAGGGCGTGTGCGTTTTGAGACGATCCGTATCGACTTTCAAGACTAACTTGGATTACTCATCCACTACGTAGAAGTGATCAGTTGGTTTTAGTCGCTCGAGCAAGCATCATGCGACGACCTACTTTGGGCACTTCTTCTGCTTCGAAATAATCGAGTTCAGAAATCTCAAAGCCAGCATCAAGCAGTGCTTGCTCGATATTTCTGTTCAAATGACAACCATCAGCAATCACTTTCTGTACAGGCGTTAAAAGATCTTGAAGACGCTTTAAACTCTTTTGCTGTTGTGCATCGTAAGCGACATGTTCAACCAAATGCAAAGTGCCACCGATACGTAATACACGTTTAATTTCATGTAGAACTTGTTGAACATGACTCACACTACACAATGTCCATGTGCTGACGACATGTTGAATAGATTGATCTTCAAAAGGTAAATTTTCCGCTTTAGCATGAACATGTTCCACATGGAACGGTGCATCTTGAATACGCTGTTCAGCTAATTTGTATACATCTAAACTCGGTTCAAGCGCATAGAGACTGTCCACAGCTTGATAAAATGGCAGGTTAATTCCTGTACCAAAACCAATTTCTAATACCTCACCTTGAATCGGAAGCAGAAGACGGCGTCTGCTATCCATCATACTTGGTAACTGCATGACTTGATTCAGAATATGAGGGAATACTCGTTGCTGATAAAATTTGTAGATCATTTTTGTTCTTAACATCTTCCATTATTTGATTATTTTACACGTTGAATACACTTTTAACAGTAGACAAAATTGTGACTAAATCACGATAGATTGTTACTGTTCATCAATTTCCTTTTCAGAATGAAGTTCTAAGATAGATCATATAGATGTAGGTTAAATACAATTCAGTCGGATGTTGTCCAGAGTAGATGTATGTGCTGCGGTTGGGTTGTTTTTGATACTTAGCAAGAAGGATGGATGTCTGTTGAAAAAGTTAGTTCTCGCATTATGTATCGCCCTTGGTGGTGTTTCGGCTTATAGCTCTGCCAGTGTGAAGTCGAGCGACTTTAATATTGCCAATGGTTTGCCCCCAGCTTCGGCAGATCAAAAAATTTCGGTACTGGAACCTTTTGAAGGGGAATTTCGTATTCTTGGTTCAAAAGAATATACCGATGATCCGCAAGCCCAATTTTCACCCATCGACTATGCCGTGACCCGCGGTATTTTCACAGAACCTGAAATTGCACGACAAATTTCGATTAATCAGTATGACCGCTACTTAAATTGGAAAATGGCAAAACCACCGATTCACCCACGCTTAGCAACACAGTTGGTGAGTAACATGCACATTATCCCGGCTAATCCAGAAATTGCGAAAGAGATTAAGAAAGTTCAACGCGGTGATCTGGTGCGCTTAGAAGGGGAATTGGTGCAAATTAATGCCAAAGATTTGGTGTGGAAGTCAGCTTTGGATTGGAATGGTATCGGCGATGGTGCATGCAAATTAATTCGCGTCGAATCAATTGAATGGTTAGAAAAGCGCAATATTTAAACAGGATTTGAGATTGATGAGTTTGAAATGACTTTCAGCTCAAAGTCTTCATCATTAGAGAAATGAGAGAGTGTGGATCATGAGCGTTGGCAAGACATCCTTATGGATAAGTTTATGTATTGGCGTACTCGGGAGTAGTCTTGCCGCATGTCAAAATCCAGTCTCTGAAGTGCAAGCGGAGTCCCATCACTACACTGATCAGCAAAATTGTCCTGCACTATTGGTGATGAAAGTGGGTGAAACCTTAGAATTTAATGCAGCAGAAAATCCAAGTACGGGTTATCAATGGCAAATCATGCAACCGCTTCATCTCTTTAAAGTTGAAGAACAATATTTGGCGACTGAAAAATCAAAAGCGATGGTAGGCGTTGGAGGTGAAAAGACAGTGAAGCTGACTGCGCTAAAGCCTGGTCAGGAACTCATTGAATTGGCGTATGTGCGACCTTGGGAAGTTGCTCAAGACCGTACTCAAACAGATGCCCCAACATCGTGGCAATGTCGAGTACGTATTTCTTAAGCAGGCAGAAGACTGTTTCTAAAATTGTGCTGTACTTTTACTATGTACGCTATTGTTCTTTCGTGACACTAGTATTTTGACTCCAATGTTGGAGTTGGGCTTTCGCAGTATAATAATCACTCATATTTCGAATTGCATCTTTAGGATTTCGAAGCTCATCTTCGGGAGACTGTTCGAGCTCTTGATAGACCTCAATCTGATTTTCCCAGTATTGATAAAATAAGCCTTGAATATATCTACCTTGTTCCGTCTTAAGATCTAATTCTTTCAACATATTGAGGGAGGACTGAATGAGATCTCGTTTACGCTGAAACTCCATATCCGCATTTAAATTGCCATCTGCTTTTAATTGCTGAAGTTCTGCGTCTAGCTCATCACTTAATTGCTCAAAACTTTGATCATATTGATTCAGCAAAGCAACGTCATGTGCGTCATTTGGAGTGGATTCAAACGATTTGATCGGCTGTGCTTCAATTTGTGTTTTCAATTCAACAGATGGATCAACGGATTCTTTTTGTTCGGTCTGAGGGTTTTGTTCTGTTTTTTGGCATCCAATGAGCATGAAAGGCATACTCAAGCAGAGTGCAAATATCGAAAGTCGAATAGGGTGAAGATTTGCCGTCATGAGAGTCAATCCTCTGTTGGTTTTTTTAATGAATGATCGAGATTAAGTTTAGTTTATCGCGCACGATAGTGATAGGCATAAGTGATATAAGGAAAGGAAACTTCATCATGGAGCATGAGTCCCGTGTGTTCAAATACGATCGATTCAAATACTGTTTTCATTTGTGCTTGGTCTGCTGCTGACATTGCCGCAATAAAACTGGTAGATAACAGTCGTTTGCTGACGACCTGTTCAACACTGCCGACTTGATGCTGAGTGAAGGTACTTAAACTTTGGAATTCAAATAATTCTTGCTGCTGAAATACATTTTGCCATTGGTTGCTATGAAAGCGTGGCGTATCGGACTCAAAAGGTGCGATGTAATCCGCCAATGCTTTGACCCAATCCACTGAGATATCTCGTTGGTTCCAGACTAGCCCTAAATGCCCTTGGGGTTTAAGAAGGCGATGCATTTCTTGCAATGTTTGTCGTTCAGCAAACCAATGAAATGACTGTGCGCATAAAATAGCATCAACACTATGCGTTGATTGCGCAATTTGATGGCTTGATGCTTGTAGTGTCTTCACCTCAGGATGTACTATTTTCAATTGTTCGAGCATTGCTGGAATCGGTTCAACGGCGATTATGTTCGAGGTGACTTGTTTTAGATAGTGCAGGAATTTTCCTGTACCTGAACCTAAGTCAATCGCAACTGCATCAGGATGAATATTCAACTCATCTTTCAACCACGTGACGATAGCCTGTGGATAATTTGGTCGGACTTGTTGATAAAGTTCAGCCGCAGAACTAAACCCATTTTCAGCAGCAGGATGAAGTGAATGTGTCATATTTTGCGCTTTTTAATCTGAACAGTATCTATAAAATATGACACCGACAATGTGATGTAAGCAAGTGAACGATTGATTCATTTTGCAAACCAGATGATGAGAACCCTTTTTTGGAATTGCAATGGATAAGCAAATAGTATTTGAAGACGAACACATCAGAGCAATTTATTTAAAAGGAACAACAGAAACATTGGTTCTCTCTTTTGGTGACTTGATCAGTCGTGCCAAGGGCAATGCCATTAATGCTGAAAAATCCTTAGCCAAATATGACTACAATGTCATAGGTATCATGCCAAAACAAAAGTCATGGTTCCCATCACAGAGCATGCAAGCTTTGATCGAGCAAATATCGCCTTTGTTGAATCAATTTCAGCGTGTCGTGGCTTATGGTGGTTCTATGGGTGGCTACGCAGCGATTAAGTACAGTAAGCTATTGGGCGCAGCACGTGTGGTCTCTATGGTGCCACAATATTCAATTAATCCTGCTGAAATTGAAGACCGCCGTTATACTGATTTTTACGATCCTAAGGTCAATGCTGACATGCAAATTGACGCGACAGATATTGCGTCCGATGCAGAATATATCGTGGTTTATGATCCTTACTTTGATCTGGATCGCGAGCACTATGAAAAGATTAAGCCACTTATTCCTCAACTCAATACACTTCATTTACCTTATACGGGTCATGATGCGGTTGCTGTATTAGCAAATTCTGCGTTATTGCATGATTTTATTGAACATGAATTTGATGTAACCTACTTTTATCGCCAGATTCGAGCAGTTAAAAAGAACAGTAAATTTTACTATCGAAGCGTGATCGCACATCTGCTTGGCACCCACAATGAAGCATTAGGTAATATTTTAAAAACCATCGATCTACAACTAGACAGTAGCTTTTTTGATGCCAGTCTTAAACAGACGATTACCCGTATTTTACTGACCAACAAACGAGTAGATGAACAAGATCTACAAAAGCTCGGTATTTCGATTCATTTGCCGTTTGAAAATAAAACACAACTTCATGATAGCTTTGGCAAAGTGTTGGTCTTTAACGTGATCACCCAAAAACTAGAAAGCTATGAACAACATGTGATTGATATTAATGGTAAGTATATTATTCCATTACATGTGGAAAGTACTGGATTGGCCCAGATTGAAATTAAAAAACAGCACTATCTCATTTGTATGAATGATCGCCGTGTCACCAAATTGATCAAAATGGATGATGCGCTCAGTGCGGATATGAGCCCTTTGATTGTGAAAAAGGGCGAAGGTTTCTTTAGCATCAGTTATAAGCATCTCTATATGCACTGCGATGAGTTAGGAAACTGTATTTTTGAATCAGATACTGTTGGTGAAGCAGAAAAATTTTCAGTGGAGTAAGGCTGAATTTTTCATAGTTATTGATCAAAGCGCTTCGGCGCTTTTTTTATCTTTAAGTAAAAAAGATAGAGTGTGTGATAGGTCTCAATCTGTCATAAAAAGTGATATTGTTTAAAATTTACCCGTGTTTATTTTGTAACGAAAGCGACGGAATGACTCTGTTTCGTTGCTAAGATCAGGCAATATATAACGAATTTGAATGATTCAAATGATGATGTATTCATGAATATCGGAATATTCATGCATCTTTCACGTGTCTACTTGAGCACAAAAAAACCCATATAAATGGAATTTAGGTGGGACAAATGAATAAAAAGAAAATTGCAAAAACTGAAACAGGAATGAATCCTCCAAAACAATCGCGTACACATCGTCGTGTTATGCAGGTGATTCAAACCGCTGAAAAACTTTTAGTTAAAATGGGCTTAGAGTCAATTTCAATTCCTGAAATTGCCAATGCTTCAAACATTCCAAGAGCGAGTATTTATCAGTTCTTTCCGACAAAATATGATCTGTTGCATCATATGGCACAGTTGCATTTGCAGAAACTAGTAAGCTTGCTCAAGGAAGCTGGTTTAAACGTCATACGCGAACATCCGCACGAAAGTATGGCGGCTTATGGTCGAATGGTGGCTGCAGCTGTGATTGAAACCACTGCCAAGTTTTATAATGAATCTGCTGTGGCACGATTATTAATATTGTCAGGTCCACTGAACCGACAAGTGTATTTACGTCATCAAATGGAACTCAAACAGTTCAGTCAAGATTTAAGAGATGCACTTAAAGCAATTCGGGTAGATGATTATTTACCACAACAACCTGACAGTATGTTGATCATTATTGAAATGATCTTTACTTGTATGAAACATGGTTATTACACAGAAGATCGGATTTCTGAACGTATTTGTGAGGAGGCGTATCGTTTGGCAACGGCATATTTAAATGCGCTGAAAGAAGATCAATTTTCCCTAAAAGCACAGCGTGCAGCAACGACGCAATCTGAGACAAAAAACCAGTCAAATCAGCTATTGTTGACCTACAATTAAGCTTACAATCAGTTGAATTATCATGAAAATCTTGCAGTCGAAATGCAGATCAATATTGCTGAGGTTCAACGTGAAAGCTGTTTTTTTGGATCAATTCTCTCTCGATCAGAATGATTTAGATTTTTCGGGGTGGTATCAAGTCTTTGATGAGGTAACATTCTTTGAGCGCACTGATCCAGATCAAGTGCTTGAACGCATTGCGGATGTAGATGTGGTGGTGACCAATAAAGTGGTGATTACGGCAGACATGATGCAACAACGACCGCAGCTTAAATTAATTTTAATTTCAGCCACAGGCACCAATAATGTCGATTTAATCCAAGCAAAAGCTCAAAACATTGTGGTATGTAACTGTCAGGCATATGGTACTGCCGCTGTAGCTCAACATACCATGATGTTGATGCTGAACTTGGCAACGTCTTTTATTCAATATGATCGTGCAGTTCGTGCGGGTGAATGGAATAAAGCATCACAATTCTGTTTATTAGATTTCCCCATTGCTGAATTGAATGGTAAGACCTTAGGGATTTTGGGCTATGGTGAACTTGGTCAAGCAGTAGCGAAGCTGGCTGAAGCCTTTGGTATGAAGGTGATTGTGGCTCATTTACCGGGACGACCTGCAGCCGCTGATCGTGTCAGTTTAGAAAGCTTGCTGCGTCAATCAGACTTTATTAGCTTACATTGTCCATTAACTGAAACAACACGCGACTTAATTGATGAGGAAGCATTCAGTCTAATGAAAGAAAGTGCATATTTAATTAATTGTGCCCGTGGTGGCATTGTGAATGAACAAGCATTGGCGGAAGCACTAATAAATCGGAGAATCGCAGGGGCAGCGACTGATGTATTGAGTATAGAACCGCCTCAGCAAGGCAATGTGTTATTGAATTCGGATATCCCTAATCTCATTATTACACCACACAGTGCATGGGGAAGTGTTGAAGCACGTCAACGTATTGTGCAACAAGTACAGGAAAACGCAGCTGCATTTAAAGCGGGTCAACCGATCCGTCAAGTTAACTGAAGTTAAGTAATAAAAAAGGTGCTGTGAGAAGCACCTTTTTTCTTGAAGAGATATAAATAAACTCAACCTAATAAATAAACTCCACTTAGGTTTGAATAAAACGACATGGTTTAACGTGGGACACCTGCATCACTGTCATCTACAGCTGGACTAGAGGTGGTAGCTCCACTATTAGGTAAAGCAACACTTTGACGCTGAATGGTCGGTTCTGCTTCAGGTGCTTGATTTTGACTTGTTAGCGTGGTGTTGGCTGATTGCGCAGTTTCAAGGTTGACTGAATTTTCTTGAACGTGTAAAGCGACCGATGCAGTGGTTTGAGCAGGTGAGGCTATGGCAGCAGGTGCTGTCGTTGGGTTAGGTTGACTCAAACTGCCTCTTTCGATGGGAACACCACCTGCTCCGACGAGGTTCTGTTTAACATGCTGCACAGATTTAACAGTTGTATCTACGCCTTGACGAGCACCGTCACGTAATGCAACCGCTTTTTCATTGGTGAATTCTTTGGTGTTTTGCCAAGCTGAATCGACGGATGGTTTGATTTTAGCAATACCACGCTTGGTCGCATCATCAACGGTGTTGGCTGTATTTTGCAAAGTCTCTTGTGCTTTGACTGCAAGTACTTTGGCTAAATTTGGATTGTCACCGTAAGCAGGATTGTTGCCCGTTAAAGTAGAGTCTTGAGCAAATGTAGTTGCTGAGTATAGCGTAATACAACTTACCAGCATCGTTTTCATTATGTTCATGAAGGATCCTCTTCTCGGTTCTGTATGGGTGGCGCTGTGACTCAATCGCCTCATCTGTACAAAACTTTTGAATTTTTTATCAGTTTCCAAGCAAACTACATGAGCGATGGGGCTGTTTCAATGTTGAAATGTATCTGTAACGTTGTGCTTCGGCAGTTTTAATGATTAAAGCTACAATTTTTATTCATCTTGCATCGCTTAAAGGCTTTTAGGATACAACACTACATTGTGTGCATTGGATCGTGGACAACAAAATTAAAAGTAAAGTTTATCCTCCGATTCTAAGACAGGTGTTGATCAAACCAATATATTCAACATAAAAAAAGTCTGAGCATGGATTCATGCTCAGACGCTGTTTATAAGAAATCTAAAAATTAATGCTTCAGATATTGAGTCGGGACTTTTGGTAAAACCACGCTTGATGGGTATTGTGAATTCGAATAGATCGAAATCGATCCCAAAAGCGATGAAGTTAAACTTGGTAATGGGGCAACGCCTTTCCATACATCACTGGAAACCACCGAAATTTGAATACGATGTCCTTTAGGAATAAGCGCAGCAGTTGCTGGAATCTCAACATTGACCAAGACTGGCTTGTTTTTGTCTAAAGGCTGAATATCCGATGCTTTAAATGTATGCCAAGGTTGAATCATTTGTCCTTTGATATAACGAGAACGTGATTCGTCAACTTTACGCATGGACGCTGTGATAATACCCGTGCTTAATGTTTTAGCATTGCCCGTTCTTGGGTCCACATCGGATACACGTACGACTAAACCACTGTCTTTAGAGCTGGATGAAATCCACAAGTCAGCTTGTATCGGTCCATTTAAATAATAGTCTTCAGTTAAAGGTACTGAGTTAAAGACTGAAGCAGGAATATTCGCCAAGTTGCTATTTTCCAGACATGGGAACGGTAGGATAGACGTTGCACCAATGAGAACTTGTTCAACGGTACTTGAGCATAAACCGAAAGTTGGCGCTTGTAATAAGTAGTTTTCACCAGAGCTTGACGTTGGTCGATCTTTTGCAAGGTTTCCACGTGTATTTAAGAATAAACGATCAGGTTCTAATGCTACATGCGGCCAATCCGTACTGACGACATAATCTTCATAACCGTGCACCCATTGTGTGACGTTAGGTAGAGTTTCAGCGCCAGTGTTGATGCCTTTTAAATATTGATCAAACCATTGAAGTTGCATTTTGTCTAAACGCGGTACATTACCTTTAGGCAAACTTGGGAAAAGTTGTGCGGCTTGAATGTGTGCCCAAGGTCCAATAAAGGTTTTTACTGTGGTATGACCTTTTAATGCTTCATGCCAAAGCGGTTCACTGCGTTGGAACAAATCACGTGTTCCCCCGACAATAAAAGTCGGAACTTTAATATTATTGGCTTGTTCTAACAGCGATCTTTCTTGCCAAAAGTCATTATCAAAGGCATCAGCTTTGCCTTTTAGTGCATTGGCAAAAAGCGGTATTTGGAATTCTGTACTGTTAATAATTTTATCGAGTGCGGTCAGTTTTCCAGTAATCGGGTCTTGAACCAAGGTATCAATCGGTAAAGTACCCAACAGTGTAATCAAACTCATCCAAAGTGGAATGAAGTTCGTATTTAGCTGTCCACCATTGAAAAGAATATCGCGGTACGCATCACCCATAGGTACGATTGGGAACGCTGCCTTGATCGCTGGATGTTGTGTCGCTGCACCCAGTATCGCCGTGATTCCTAAATAAGAAACGCCATATAAGCCGACATTTCCATCAGAGAAGCTTTGTTTACTTGACCAGTCAATAATTTCATAAGCATCTTGTTGTTCGACTTTGCCAAAAGCTTCCCACTTACCTGTAGAGTTACCTGTTCCACGAACATCTGCAACGACTGTTGCGTAGCCACGTTTCACCATTTCAGGGTCTGCACCACCTGCTATTGCTGAAACCTTACCTGCAACCCCTGCGCTATAGGCCGTTTGAATAACAATCACAGGGAATTTTGCATTGATAGGACGACCTGACTCATCGGCAGGGAGCGTGACATAAGTGGCGATTCGCGTTCCATCACGCATGGTAATCCACTGTGCTGGCAAGGTCACCGACTTAGGATATTCAGCAGGTCGATCATACAATTGCCATTGAGCATTGGCATTGGAAAGTAATGGGACTTGAGGTTGACTCGGAGATTGTCTAGTTCCGAGTCGAGTGTTTTTTAATGCAACGGGAGTACCTGGGAGTGTGACATCTGGGGAGGTCACTGGGTCGGGTTGAGGACTTAAATAGCTTAAGTCTGGTGTCACATTTGGAGTTGGATTAATTGTTTTATTCGCTATGCCAATGGTGGTCGCAAGTATCGTGACGCCGATGCCAACAGCAGCATAGAAAGAATTTAGCAATTTCATTACATAATTCCTTTTTGTTTTTCATTTTTGTAGTCGTGCTTGAGTGAAGAATGAAATATGCATAAAGCCAAATCGTTCCATTCATTTTATTTTTATGTCTCCTAATCTGATCAAAAAAGATAATTCAGATTAGGCTTTGATGTTGTATCACTGTTTAGTTTAACTAACAAGTTGGGGTCTTGCTGTTTGTCGGATTGGCAATGATGTTTTGATTAAGTATTTTATTTTTAATATAAAAAAATATTGATTGGGTCAGTTTAAAAAATACAACTGTATATAACTTAATCATAATTTAGAAGATATTTCTTCTATCTGATTTCTAAAGAAAATTATAAATTGTGAGCATTTATGCCAATCAGGAGCTTTTATTGAAACTGTAGAAACTCAGCGCTATGTGAGACTTTCACCTTTATGAAAAATCGTGATTAATCAAATTTTTTTACTCTGATATCTGAAGCAATACTGATTTAGGCAAAATATGCGCAGCTTTAAATCAAAGTCATTGCTCGAATAGATGATTTATATTTTTCTTAATCAGAGCACCAAGTTGAGGATCAAATCCATCTACCAAGAATCGGCTAATTAATCCTTCTATTAATGTGTAAATTAATTCGGATAAGTCTTGCCGGCCCATATTCAAGCAATGTGTTGATATTAATTCTTTTATCCATTGCTTATGATTTTGAGCAACTGAGATTATAGATTTATCGTCTTGGTTCGATTCAGCGACAGCTCTAACAAATAAGCATCCTTTAAAGGAGTCTTGTTGAAACCACTGCATATGCCAATCAAAAATTTTGTTTATTGCCGCAAGACCTTCTGATTTGCCGATATATTGAAACAAACTCTCTTTAAATTTTTCATCACGAGCTTTGAGAACGGATTCAACCAACTGCATCTTATTTTTGTAGTACGTGTACATCGTGGTTTTCGAACACCCTGATTGATTTCGAATTAAGTCTACACCTACGCCAACAAAGCTATTTTGGTTAAATAGTTTTTCTGCTGTATCAAGAATTTTTAATGCTGATTTTGACATCCTTGCAATCCTGAAAATAAAAATAGTACAGATCTGTACTATTTTTATTTTATCTGTATTATGCTTTTAAAACAATATTAAAAAGGCGATATCAGTATGATTTCAATTTTTGAAGGAAAAGAAAAACTTACTGCTTTTCCTAAACCGCACGAAATGATTCGGAGCTTTATTGGAGGAACAATTAGTATTTTTTTGCTACTTTTGTTGAGTAAATTAACGGGAAATATTTATATCATGGCGCCTTTTGGCGCAACTTGTGTAATTCTTTATGCAGTATCACAGTCGCCATTAGCTCAACCTAGAAATGTGATTTTCGGTCATTTTATTTCTGCTTTTATCGGTCTATTTTTTCTTAAGTTTTTTCCTGATTCGATTTTGACTGTAGCTTTATCAGTCGGTTGTGCGATTGCCTTAATGCAAATTTTTAGATGTGTGCATCCTCCAGCAGGAGCAAATCCATTGGTCATTTTATTAACAGCAGATTCAATCAGCTATGGATGGAATTTCCTCATATTTCCTGTGCTTTTAGGATCTGTGGCTTTAGTATTGATTGCGATGATTGTGAATAATATTAAACCTAATCATAAATGGCCACTTTACGGTTTAGGTATAATCAAATCCAAGTCATAATTGAAATTTGCATCATTCGATTTTTTTAATCTTATGTGAAACTACCTGAGATAGCCTTTCACTCAAACCTATCTTTTGTGAGACTTGGCACTGGTCGAGTCACTTTATACTCCCCACTTATAAAAAAGCACAGTTGGTTTTAGCCAATTGTGCTGTTGTAGTTTATGAATGATCAGATGAATGGTGTTTAGAGCCTTAGAAATGTTCACACTGTTGAAGATTTTGCGCGTTAAAGTGGTTTTTTAGCGCGTTAAAGTTGGATTGTTTTACTGAATCTTGAATATCAAATACGGTTTGTTTGTTCTCGACATCTGCATCTAAATTTGAATGTGCTGAAATCAGTTTTTCCCCTTGGAAGAACCAGTATTCAGTAGCTTTGCCTGTCTCAAAGTTGCCTGTAAATTCAATGAGGCAGTTGTCTTTTTGTTTAATGAGGCGAGCAATATTGTGTTGAGTTTCAGGTTCAACAGCGATGTTTTTGTGTTGTTCTAATACGATAGGGGCGTTTGGATTCGTTGGTGTAGTTGAACAGGCTGTAAGGGTTAAGCTACTTGATAATGCAATAACAAAATTTAGAAATTTCATTTTTTACTCTCAGATGTTAAAAATATGACCTTTTAAGACGATTTCAACAATATTTAAAAGATCGGCTAATGGTTCCGATAAATAGGTCTCAAAATAAGAGTCATAGTATGAGCTATCAGATAGGTGAGGGGCTTTTCCATGAACAATAGAGCCTCTAATATTTAGTAAATGACGGATTTGGTTGTTATCAAATTTATTTGAATATTGTAGACATAAATTTTTAAATTTTTGGGAACTCTTAGTACTAGTATCTTCAATTAAGGATTCAATACAAGTACAAAGAGTTCTATATTGTCCAGCTTCATCTTCAAACCAACTTTTATAAAAATTAGTTAAAGCTAAAATACTCCTTTCGCTTTCTTTACTCATAGAGCTCATAAAATTAGAGATATCTTTCAAATGAGTTGATAGATCATTTCCAATTTTTAATTTGAAATATAAGCTTGGTAGTAAATCTGCGGTCTCTTTATAAGTATATTGATAATCGTTTGGAAAATAAGCGCACCCAGAATCTTTGGGTTCGCCATTAAAGCAATATCTCTTTTTTGAGTCTTCAAATAAGGAAATTGCACCGAGAAGTGCATATAACATTCGCTGAGAAATTTTCTCTGTTGGAGCATGTATACCAATCCATGTCGATATTCTTTTTTGATTTATTTGATTATCAATAATGCTAGGATAATAATTAAAATTAAATTGCTTGAAGTCATCATTAGAAATATTTAGATCTTTAGAGCTTAGATTAGAGCTATTTACTATAAAAAAACTTTCTAGCCTTAAGTTATTTTCTGTGGAAATGGAATTAAATGGGTATAGAAAAATTATATGAGTTGTTTGAAAAAGCGGTGAGATCATTAATGCCCTAGCTAATTGCAATTTTGCATTAAAAGGGATTTGTAAGTTGTAGGATAAATTTGGATTACGGGAAAATTCCCCGTCTTTGATGTACCAGAAATTTTCTGTTAAAAATTGAGTTACTTGTCGTTTTAGTTCTGATATAGGAAGTTCTGATAGATATGGAACACCATTTTGTCTAATGTAAAAAATAGCTTTAGAGTATGTTTTTTCATTTCTCACATAGATTGAAGTACCAAGTGTGCTAGACCAAATAGGGCTATCTGGTTCACGAATCCCAAATTCAGATAGTAGTTGGTGTCTTTCACCTGTTGAATATATTGCATCTAATATCAAATCCACTGCTTTGATACATGTATCTAACATTCTGGATTTCCTATTTTAAGATGTCTCACAATAGTCAAATATGATAAGAGGAACTTACTTTTTATGGGATGATTAAAAATAGGAATAATTTACTCAAAATTTTTAATAAAAAACCCCACTATTTCTAGCAGGGTTTTAAGCTTATTTCAAATTCAACTTAGTGCTGTAACACCGAAATATCAGCCACTTTCGTAAACAAATCACGAAGCTGTGCAAGCATACGTAAACGGTTTGCTTTTAATTCAGCATCATCTGCCATCACCATTACACCGTCAAAGAATGCATCGACTGGCGCACGAAGTGCAGCAAGTGCAGACAACGCAGCAGTGTAGTCTTTCGCAGCAAATAATGGCTCAACCACAGGCGTGATTTTCGCAAGTTCAGCGAACAATGCTTTCTCAGCATCTTCAACCAAGTTTGCTTCAACCACTTGACCTTCAGGCGCAGCTTCTTTTGCAAGAATGTTGGCAACACGCTTGTTTGCAGCAGCAAGCGCAGCCGCTTCAGGCAATGCACGGAAGTGATTTACCGCATTTACACGCTTATCAAAATCAAGTGGTGATTTTGGTGACAACGCTTGAACCGCTTGAATCACATCTACAGCTACGCCTTGGTCTTCGTATTTCGCACGGTAACGACCTTCAAGGAATGCAACAGCATCATTTAGCGTCTTATCATGATCTTTCAATACATCGCCATAAGCAGCAAGTGCAAGTTTGATCAAATCTTCAATCGATACATCAAGCTCGTTTTCAGTCACAAGACGTAAGATACCAATTGCAGAACGACGTAGTGCAAACGGGTCTTTAGAACCTGTCGGCGCTTGACCAATACCAAAAATACCTGTGAGCGTATCTAAACGATCCGCAAGAGCAATCGTTGTACCTGTTTTAGTTTTTGGTAAAACGTCACCTGCAAATTTAGGTAAGTATTGCTCACCTAAAGACTCAGCCACTTCATCATTTTCGCCTTCAAGACGTGCGTAGTAAGTTCCCGCGATGCCTTGAAGTTCTGGGAATTCGCCCACAAGTTCAGAAGTTAAATCGCATTTTGCAAGAAGTGCCGCTTTTTCAGCATCTTCCGCTTTTGCACCTGTAATTGGCGCTAAAGCAACAGCGAGTTTTGCAATACGTGTCGATTTGTCCCAAAGCGTACCCAATTCTGCTTGGAAGACCATGTTTGCAAGTTTCTCTTTACGAGATGCAAGCGGTTGTTTTTGGTCTTGTAAGAAGAAGAATTCAGCATCTGACAAACGTGGACGAACAACTTTTTCGTTACCTTCAATAATTTGTGTCGGGTCTTTCGACTCAATGTTTGACACAGTAATGAAGTACGGTTGAAGTTTATTATCGCTGTTCACTAAGCAGAAGTACTTTTGGTTGTCCTGCATCGTCGTAATCAATGCTTCTTGAGGAACCGCAAGGAAGCGTTCTTCAAAACTTGCACGAAGTGCAACAGGCCATTCTACAAGTGCAGTTACTTCATCACGAAGATCCGCAGGCACAATTGCAATGGCATTGACTTCATCAGCCAATGCTTTAACTTGACTATCAATGATTGCTTGACGCTCTTCAAAAGATGCCACAACGTAAGCTGCTTTAAGCTTGCTTAAGTATTCGTCAGCGTGAGTCAACGTGATTGCTTCAGGTGCATGGAAACGATGACCAAACGTTACGTTACCTGCTTTGTGATCTTGAATGATTGCATCAACAACGTCGTTGTCTTTAAGCAATACCACCCATTTTACAGGACGTACGAACTCAGTACGGCTTGCCGCAGAACGCATACGTTTCGCAATTGGAAGATTGTCCAATGCATTTTGTAAAATTTGTGGAAGTAAAGCATCGAGGCTTTGACCTTTCACGTCTTTTAAGTAGCAAACTTTTTCGACTTTACCCGCTTGAAAAATCGAGATTTGATCAACCGTGATGCCTTGACCACGCATAAAGCCCTCTAAAGCTTTAGTCGGGTTACCATCAGCATCAAATGCAGCTTGTTTCGCAGGGCCATCAAAACGTTTTTGCGTGTCCGCTTGCGCGCCATCAACGTTTACGATTTTAAGGGCAAGACGACGTGGTGCTGCATAGGCTTCGATCGAGTCGAATGCAAGACCTGCATCTTTTAAGCCTTTTACAGTTTCAGCTTGCAGTGCATCACGTAATTTTTTAAGGCTTTTTGGTGGTAGTTCTTCACAACCTAATTCGAACAAAACGGTATGTTTAGACATTATTTGCTCTCCTCAGATTTTGCTTCTGCTTCAACTTGTGCCTTTAACTGTGCCAATACTTCATCACGTAGAGCTGGTTCTGCCATTGGGAAACCAAGTTCCGCACGTGCAGCCACATAAGCATTTGCAATTGAACGCGCCAATGTACGTACACGTAAAATATAACGCTGACGTTCAGTCACAGAAATCGCGCCACGTGCATCGAGTAAGTTAAAGCTATGCGACGCTTTAACCACTTGCTCATACGCAGGAAGTGGAAGTTTTGCTTCGATTAAACGTGTTGCTTGAGTTTCATAGAAGTCGAAGAGTTCAAACAGTTTATCAACAGGTGCGTATTCAAAATTATAAGTGGATTGTTCAACTTCATTTTGATGGAATACATCACCATAAGTCACTGTACCAAACTGACCTTTCGTCCAAACTAAATCGTAAACTGAGTCTACACCTTGCAAGTACATTGCAAGACGCTCTAAACCGTAAGTGATTTCTCCAGTAACAGGGTAGCACTCAACACCACCGACTTGTTGGAAGTAAGTGAACTGCGTCACTTCCATGCCGTTTAACCATACTTCCCAACCTAAGCCCCACGCGCCAAGCGTTGGAGATTCCCAATTGTCTTCTACAAAACGAATGTCGTGTACCAACGGATCAATTCCGATCGCTTTAAGCGAGTCAAGATACAACTGTTGGATGTTGTCTGGGTTTGGCTTAAGTACCACTTGGAATTGGTAGTAATGTTGCAAACGGTTTGGGTTTTCACCATAACGACCGTCTTTCGGACGACGTGAAGGTTGAACGTATGCAGCGTTCCAAGTTTCAGGCCCTAATGCGCGTAGGAAAGTTGCAGTGTGGAATGTACCTGCACCCATTTCCATGTCGTAAGGTTGTAACACGACGCAGCCTTGCTCCGCCCAGTAGTTTTGTAAGGCAAGAATTAAGCCTTGGAAAGTATCAATATGCGATATGGCGCGACTCATGGTCTTCCACTTAAAATTAGAGAAAAATTGCGCTCAATTATAAGGACTTTAGCAGGGAGTGGCAAAGGTTAGTCCATAAATTTGTGCGGCCAACTCAATTGCTAAAAAGTTTGCATACTTGGAGCAGAAAGACATCTGTAGTGTTCTTTCCTAGATGTCGAAGTTTTTAATCAGATGGCATGAAATAAACCTCAGTTGATTTCATTTTTACTTTAACTTTTGGCGTCTCATTGGGAATACTCCATCGGAGATAATGAATAAATCTTTGAATCTCTGTATCACTATGTTATAAATGTTATGTTATAACATTTCAAATGTAATGTATTGTCATAATAAGAGATGATCTCCATGAAAAACCAATTACCAAAGATCAGCATTTTGCTTTCAGCTATTTTACTGACAGCATGTGGTGGTAGCGATAACAACAAATCAAATCAGAATAATCCGCCTGAAAAACCAACAACAGTGGTGAATCAAGAGGGGAGACTTTTGATCATCAATGATCAAGTCGATCGACCAGAATTGAGTTTATTCGATTTAGAACAGCAAAAAGTCATCGATGTTAAACAACTGAAGACGATGCCATTTGCGTTACATAGCAGTCCAAGTACACGTTATGGCATCTTGATGGATCGAGTTGGTGGCACTGTTAATTTTTATGACAGCGGTTTAAGTGATAAGGGAACTGCTGCGCCTCAGTTATTGAACTTCCAACTCAATGGTGCTGCACCTACGCATTATCGGAATTTTAATGGGCAGGCTGCTATTTTTTATGATGGTAGCGAGACTGAAACATCAAAATTTGATGTATTTACAGATGCAGGAATCGCTTCAAAAAATGTGGCATCACAAAAGCTGCCATTTAAACATCATGGCGTAGCTGAACCGTTGGGTGAGTATGTATTGAGTTCATATTCAGGATCAGGCGAAACATTAGCAAGTGTGGTGAGAAATTACGAACTGCATGGTGATCATTTCCATGGTCAAAATAATTTACAAAATACGTGTCCAGGTTTGCACGGAGCCTCATCGGTTAAAGGTTATAGTGCATTTGGCTGTGAAGACGGCGTGTTACTTGTCGAGCATGGTGTTGCAGGTCTTTTTAAAGACTCGAAGATTAAGTTGGACGTTCGTATTGGTACAGTCGTTGGCCAAGCCAATGCGAAAGAGCTAGTTGGATTGGCATCCGCTACACCTGATTTATTCATTATCAATGGTGCAAATAAGCTGATTCAACAAATTCCATGGACTGAGAAAGATACCAATGTGAAACGTCTTCAACAGACGTATAGCCAATCTGGCGATTATTTCGTGATACTCGATTCATTGGGGCAATTGGTGATTTTAGATACTGAGTCTTGGATAGTGAAACATCGTATTCAAGTGATTGAGCAAGGTTCAGAAGCGATCGCGAAGGCAGCGCTGATTGCGCATGGTCAGCAAGATCGTGTTTTCATCAATAATGTGGTGACGAAACAGATTCATGAGATTGATTTGAAATCCGCCAAGATTGAACGCAGTATCAAGCTAGATGCCGTACCACAAAAATTCACTTGGTTGGGTGTTGCAAAATAAATAAAAGACTGGTTTTGAATCGACAAGAAAAAAGCACGATACCGTGCTTTTTTCTTTTTTGAACATTTATTTAGATCAGATAAAGAACCAATAGATAAATAGTGAAACAATGAAAATACACATAATATTCAGGACGAATCCGACTTTCATCATTTCAGACTGTTGAATATGTCCGGTACCAAATACGATGGCATTTGGTGGTGTCGCAACAGGAAGCATAAATGCACAAGAAGCACCAATGCCGATCACAATAACTAAAATTTCCTTGGGCATACCCATTTGATCGGCAATCGCTGCAAAGACTGGTACTAACAGTGCAGCAGATGCAGTGTTACTGGTGAATTCAGTCAAGAAGATAATGAACGTAGCAACGACGAAAATAATGAGGAGTGGGGAGGCATCACCAAAGGCATTGGCTAGGGTTTGACCAAGCACCAATGAACTGCCTGAATCTTTTAAAATTGCACTGAGGGTTAAACCACCGCCAAATAAAAATAAAACGCCCCAATCCGTATTTTCAGCGACTTGTTTCCATGTTGCAGTACCGATAATCACGACCAAGCATGCTGCTAACACAGCAATCCAGGTATCAGGTTGAGTGATACCAAAAGTATCGGTGAGCTTTTTACTGAAGATCCAAGCGATAGCTGTGCAGACAAACAATATCATTGTTGCAATTCGAGTTCCTGTCCAAGGGATATCCTCAGTCACAAATTGGACTTTATGGTTGAGCTTAGGTCTAAGTACCAGATAGAGACTCAAGAGCATGGCAGGTAAAATGAGCAGCATCATCGGTAAACCGATTTTCATCCAATCTGCAAAATCATAGTCTAAAGCCTTAGCCGCGATTGCATTTGGTGGAGAGCCAACCATGGTCCCTAAGCCACCAATACTTGCAGAATAGGCAATACCTAACAGGATAAAAACAAATGTTTTTCGATCTCGACTGACATCTAAATGTGAAAGTAAACCAAGGGCAAGTGGAAGCATCATTGCTGCAGTCGCCGTATTTGAAATCCACATAGATAAAAGTGCTGTTACAGCAAAAATCGCTATTACAGAGATGCCGAGATGACCACCAGACATAGAGATGATCCACATCGCAATTTTTTTATCCAGCTTTTGAATATGCAAAGCGGTCGCCAATGCGAAGCCACCAAAAAATAAAAAAATCACAGGATCTGCAAATGTAGCTAATGCCGCTTGTGTTGTGATTGGTATAAGCTCATCGCCTTTAGCCATAGGCATCGCGAGAAGAACCGCGAGTACGGGTACCAATAGGGCGGTAATCGTGATATGGATGGCCTCAGTCAGCCATAAAATGCCGATAAAGC
Source organism: Acinetobacter sp. ANC_7504 (assembly GCF_056779995.1). Classification (NCBI taxonomy): domain Bacteria; kingdom Pseudomonadati; phylum Pseudomonadota; class Gammaproteobacteria; order Moraxellales; family Moraxellaceae; genus Acinetobacter; species Acinetobacter sp. ANC_7504. The sequence continues at coordinate 122,099 of NZ_JBWYIZ010000006.1, forward strand.
AAAGTAATGCCAACCCTTTATTGGCGTTTTCATCATAGGGTAAGACTTGATAGAGTCCATAAGAAATAAAAGCGGCGATCAGTATCAACACCCAACCTTTGATCAGCCCTTTTGGCATCATGTTGGTCGGGGTCGCGAGTTGTTCCGTCATATTCGCTCCTTTTGAATATCGCTATAGGTTTTATAGTTGCATGTATTAAACTTCTTAATTCTGAAGAATGAATATCCTTATCACTTTTCAAAATATACTATTTAAACAATGAAATCGATTGTTCTAATAAATTATAGCTTTGCCACAGGGCTTGAATACCGAGCAAAAGTAATAGGATCAATACTGTATTTTTAAAAAACTGTTGAGAGATGTGTTGCCTGATCCGTCCTCCGATCCATACCCCAAATATTGCAAAAACACAGATCAACATGACTAAAAGTTGTTGATGCTCATCAATATTGACCAAAATTGGGTAAAGTAGAAGGAGTTGTATCAATTTGCTGGCGATAAAGCTTAAATTACTCACGATCACAATATCGGTTTTACTCAGCTGACAGCTGAGTAAATACATCATTAGAAATGGTGCCATTGCATTGGTAGCACCACCGATAATGCCTGCTAACAGACCGAATATCAGCATATTGAGCACTGACGGGCTGACGGTGAATGAATGTTGTCGTAATTGATCAATCACATACAGTACCATCACCATGCCAAGTAAAAGCTTTAAATAACCTTCATTGAGCCACAATAAAAGTTTCACCCCAAGCAGACTGCCAACTAAGCTACTTAGAATAAGGGGAAAAAATCTTATGCTGTAGTGTTGAATGCTCTGCCATATTGAATACTGAGGGTGAGCAGTTAGCAGAATTAAATTTAAAATGAGACAGGGAAGAATGACCAAAGTGACAGCGAGGCTGAGCGGGAGTTGAGTAGAGAGTACAGCGGTACTCATCATGGGAAAGCCGAAACCGCTCAGGCCATGTAATAATGCGGCCAGTGCGCATAGCCACAATACCATCCACTCCGACTGTGCCATTGATTGTCCATATTTATTGTTTTGTTCAAGTTAGCGCTATTTTGAGAAAGATGCAAAATGAGAATAAAAAAAACACGATAATTGGGGGAAATTATCGTGTTGAAAAACTCACCCGAGGTTGTGTGGGTGATTGAGGGTAAACTCAAGTTAAAGCGGAGATCTGTCCTGATGTACAGTGCGCATTGGACGATCATAAGTATTTGAATGTTCGTGCTGAACTTTATTTTTTGGCATCACTAACCAAAGCACTAAGTACACTAAAATTCCTGGAAATGCAGCGCTCATCACTGACACTAGAACAAAAATAATTCGTAATAAATTCGCATTCCAACCAAAACGTTCAGCAATACCGCCCATCACACCAGCAATCATGTTAGAGCGGTTTGAGCGATATAAACCAACATTGGCCATTGAGTTCTCCTTTAGAACCTAAAATAGTCATGAAATAGACTTCGCAATTTTTCTTTAACGTTTGTCTATACATTTTATATGGAGAATAATTTTTAGTTTTAAAGGAGATTATTCAAAAAATATCGTAATTTTATGTAATGAAAAAGATAAAACCTTGATGTGGTATAGGTTCTGCATAAATAGTCAGATCAGTCTAATACTTGTATATCCCTATTTTATAAGGATAATATTTTTATACATCGCAATTTATGAAATGGCTCAAGATATAAAATGATGAATTTAAATTTTAAAGTTCATTCAATCTCAATGTTCAGCATTATCGCCATCATGAATATTGCACTTGCGGCATGTAGCCAGAATGAATCGCCACATATTGAACACATCAACCAAATTCAGGAGTCGCATACGCCTGAGTCTTCTAACTCATTAACGAATGTCGCAGGTAAGGCACGGCCTCCAGTTCAAGAGAATGCGGATACAACACCGCAGTCTGTTGCTAAAGAATGGCAGAAATTTGTAGGTCGCTACCAAACCACCATGCAATGTGATGATGGCTTTGCTCGTTGTGATAAGGGTGAAGCTGAGTTTATTATCAATTTATTGGCTGATGGCACAGCTCATCGTATTTTTATGCATCGTGGTAAGGTTGAATTTACAACGCAACGTCAATATCGCCAAGATCGTTGGTTGTATGATCCGCATCACCATCAAATCATTATTTTGAGAGAGAGTGGGGTTCAGTTTTTTTACGATTTGGATGAGCAGGGTAATATGGTCATGGATCTTGATAAAATTGCCAATGCAACGGAAGTGAACCAAACTTTCTTTAAAGACAATCCGCTTCCGTCACGTGCATATACTTTGCAACGTCAAAAGCTTTGAAGATATAAGAATTGATCCTCTATGAGGGTAGCTTGTATTATATTGCAGGCAATAAAAAAGCCTTTCAAGATGAAAGGCTTTTTTAAGAATCTGGTGGGTCGTCCGCGACTCGAACGCGGGACCAACGGATTAAAAGTCCGCTGCTCTACCAACTGAGCTAACGACCCATAGGGGTTTCAAAATAAGTGGTGGGTCGTCCGCGACTCGAACGCGGGACCAACGGATTAAAAGTCCGCTGCTCTACCAACTGAGCTAACGACCCATCTCGTTTTGATGTTGCGTATTTTAGCAAGTTATTTGAGTAGCGCAAGTAAAAAATATAAAACTTTGTTACGTTTGGCTAGAAATGACACAATTTCGTGTTTTCTAGCCAAAAAACAATCGATTTTAGCTTAAAAACGATATTTATACTGCTCAATATTTTTCAGAATCTCTTCATTTAAATCGCAATATGCATCTTCATTTGGTAATAAAACCAAAATACGATCTGAAGTTTTGTCTGGAAAATAAGCTTCTTCCTTTAACTTACTCTTTTGATATTTAAATGTTCCTGTGGTTTCGAGTGTTTTCTGTACACGTAAGAACACTGGAACCGCATAGCTTGGCAAAGACTTCTTAAAGAACTGAGCCATATCGGATAAATCTTGCTCATTTAGTTCAGCACCTTCTGCTAAAGTGATGGCTGCCATACCTGCACGACCGTTAGTATTTGGAATCTCAACGCCGTATACCACTGCTTCTGTGATCTTTTCATAATCACTACAAATATTTTCAACTTCAGTTGTAGAGACATTCTCACCTTTCCAGCGGAAGGTATCACCGAGACGGTCAACAAATTGAGCATGGCGGCACCCGATATCTCGCACGAGGTCACCTGTGATGAAATAAGAATCTCCTTTGGTAAAAACATCATGCATGATCGAGGATTTATTCTTTTCTGGATCGGTATAACCATCAAATGGCGAGCGATTGGTAATTTTACCAATCAATAAGCCTGTTTCACCTTTTTTGACTTTAATACAATGACCTTTTGCATCACGAATAGGGGCTTCCTTTTCCTTGTCATATTGGATGATGGCATAAGGAATAGGAGAGAAACCTACGGTATTATCGAAGTTTAAAATATTGGAAAAGCCGACATTACCTTCACTTGAAGCATAAAGTTCGAGCACTTCTTCAATGCCAAAGCGATTTTTAAATTTATCCCAAATATTTGGACGCATGCCGTTACCAATCATCTTGGTGACGCGATGATTGCGATCTTGGTGTGATTCAGGTGCATCTAGAAGATAGCGACATAGCTCACCAACATAGCCAATTGCTGAAGCATTAAATTTTTGAACATCTTTCCAAAAAGAAGAGGTTGAGAACTTACGACGAATCGCTAGTGTCGAACTACCAGCAATTACACCACACCAGCACACCACCATGCCTGTAGCATGATAAAGCGGTAAAGTGACATACATAACGTCATCTTTATTTAGATTGAGGACATGACCATATGTGCCATACGCTAACATCCAACGACTATTGGTAAAGACTACGGCTTTTGGTAAACCTGTTGTGCCAGACGTATAGATGTAGAATAAGCCGTCAGCACCAGTCACCTTATGTGTTTCAGCTAGATTATCTTTAGATTCAGATAAAATTTCTTGTGCAAGATTATGATAGCCTTCAGGTGCTTGACCAGCATTTTGGCGTGTATTTTGATCAGCAAACCAATAGAGCTTATCTTTTGCGACAGTCAGTTGTTCGCGTACTTCATCGACAGCTTCACGGCATTCTTCACCGACAATTACGCCGATTGGTTTAACCAAATTAATACTATGGGTAAGTACCTTACCTGTTTGAGACGTATTGACGAGCGCTGAAACAACCCCAATTTTTGCAAGACCAATGACGGTGGCAATAAGTTCACTACGGTTTTCAACAATGACCGCAATCACATCACCTTTTTTTGCACCCTTAGCGATGTAGTAGTGTGCAATTTGGTTTGCCCAATCATTTAGTTGTTGGTAGGTATATTTCTGATCTTCACATAACAGCGCAATACCTTGAGGATTTTTTTGCGCTGCACGCTCAAAAGCGAGGGCAAGACCTGCTGGCGTTTTAGGGGTACGTAAATAAGCCTGTTTGAGCCCGACAAGAATATTTGGCAACTTCGTGACCAAATGTGGGAGTCGTGCTGCTACGTCTTTGATTCCAATGAGATCGTTTTGATAAGTCTGGCTCATACTGGTCCTATTTTTTGTGATATTCCGTTTAGTCTTTAATTTTTCGCAAGTTTTTTACTTGGTTTTGTCACTGAATATCTTATCCATTTTGAAAAATTGATCAATTCTGAACAGGATTTTTCAGTCAAAACTTCAAAGACCATAACAAAAAAACCTAGCCACCGTAATGACTAGGTTTGTCAAAAGCTAATGTAGTTTAAGCAAATTACTCAGCTGATGGGGTTGCTTTTTTTGGTGGGCGACCACGAGGGCGACGCGGACGAACAGGTTTGTCTTCTTCCTGCTGTTCTGCATCATCCTTATCTGCTTCAGCTTGTGCAGATTTATCCTCAGCACTTACGGCAACTTCCGCCACTTCAACTTTCGCAGTTTCTGCTTCTGTAGACGCAACTTCAGTTGATTCTGAAGATTTTTCTTCAGGTTGCTGTTGTGAAGAAGTTTGAACTTTTTCTTCAGTCTTCACTTCAGATTGAGTCAATTCAGCTGTCTGTGTTGCTGTTTCTTGATGTGCAACTTCAGATGTTGCATCAGCTGCTTGTGGAGCATCCGTAACAGGTGCTTCAACTTTCACGGCTTCTTGTGCTGCAACTTCTTCAAGGCGCGCTTGTTTTGCTTGCTCTGCTGCAAGTTTTGCAAGACGACGACGCTCACGTGGATCGTTTGCAACACGCTTATCAGACACTGGTTTTGGAGGTGTTAAGTCCAACACAGGTGCAGGCTCTTTTTCAGCTGGAGCTTGTTGAACAGCGACATCACGTGTTACTGGTTTTTTCTCAGTAGCAGGTTCAGCAGATTGAGTATTTAAACTCGCTGCATACTGTTCAGTGAACTTTTGCAATGCGCGATTGAAGGTTGGAATTAATCCAAACTGCTCAATCAATACAGAGCAATCCGCACCATAAACATGTTGAATTAAGCTTAAAACCGTATGTTGTGCTAAAGCTGGCACTTGTGAAGGGCGAAGCTTCGGCGCATCTGATTTTGCTTTCTGGTCATGTTGATGCTTGTTACGACGACGTTGACGTGGGTCGTTACTTGCACGTTGTGGTGCTTGTTGAGGTTTAACCTCAGCTTCAATGACAGGTTCATCAACCGTAATTTCCACTTGAGGTGCTGACACTTCAGCGTCTGTCACAACAGGTGCTGGAGCAGTTGCTACAGGTGCTGCTACTTCAGGCGTTAATGCAACAATCTCACTTTGTGCTTGATCAACATTAACCACTAACGCTGTTTTAAGCTCATCATTACGAGGTACATCAATTAAATCAACTTTAACTTGAGCTTCTGGAGCAACAGGTGCTGAAGATTGCTCTTGATTTAATACACTTTGATCGCGGTGACGATTTGGACGATTTGGACGTTGTGCATTACGGTCTCGACGTGGCACAGCTTGTTCAGTTTGTGCTTCGAAAGCTGTCTCGTTTTGTTGAGGGCGCTTTTGATGACGTTTCTGATCACGCTGTTCTTGGCGTTGCTCATGACGGTTTTCATTGCGTGACTCATGACGATTGTCTTGACGTTGTTCATGGCGAGGTGCCTGTACAACTTCTTCAATCACATGTTGATCTGCGTTAACTTCGCGTGTGTCACGTTGCTTATTGCGATTTTTCTTGTTATGACGTTGTGGACGCTCGTCTTTTTCAGCTTGACGTTCTTGGTCGCGTGTATCATTTTTCGCAACAGGCGTATGTGAAATATACGCATTTGTTTCAACTGGTGCAGATGCTTCAATTGCCACAGGTGTTACAGGTGCAATTTGACCGAATTGCCCACGACTTACGGCACCACCGTTCACCATTTGTTCAATTGCAGCCGCTGCAGAGTTAGCCGTACGCGATTGATCAATCGTACTTGCTTGTTTTTGAACAAACAGATTTTCTAACCATGCGCATGGGCTAGTTGCTGGAGCAGCTACTGCTGGGGCAGTTTTTTGCGCTACCGCAGGTTGTGTAGCATTTTGGTTATTTTTATGACGCTTATTGCCTTTTTCCTGCGTTACAGGGGCATGCGTAGGTGGAGCTGTATGCTCTTCTTCTAAGTGCCATTCTGAAGACTCATAACCCAACTCTTTTTCACTAGAACGAGTCGCTTCAGTACGTTCATAGCTGGTTGGTGCAAAGCCTTCAGGATTATACGAGATTTCGTAATGTGGCGTTTCTAAATGCGGGTGAGGGAGTACAGTCACACGTACATTTGAAGTTTGCTCCAAATATACGAGGCTATGACGTTTTTCATTGAGAAGGAATGCTGCAATTTCAACAGGAACTTCTACTTGAACTTCACCTTGACGCTCACGAAGTGCAATTTCTTCAACTTTACGCATGATTGAAAGTGAAAGAGAACGCAAGTCACGAACCATACCTGTGCCATGACAACGTGGACATACATAGCCAGTCGCTTCTTCTAAAGAAGGGCGTAAACGTTGGCGACTCATTTCCATTAAGCCGAAACGAGACAATTGACCGAACTGGATACGTGCACGATCACTTTGAGTTGATTCACGCAGTTTCGCTTCAACCATACGTTGATTGCGTTCTTTGGTCATATCAATGAAGTCAATCACGACCAGACCACCGATATCACGTAAGCGAAGTTGGCGAGCGATCTCTTCTGCTGCTTCTAAGTTAGTACTAAGCGCAGTTTCCTCTACATCGTGACCACGAGTAGATTTTGCAGAGTTAATATCGATCGAAACCAATGCTTCTGTTTGGTCAATGACAATTGAACCACCAGAAGGAAGCTTAACTTCACGCTCGTAAGCTGTTTGAATTTGACTTTCGATACCAAAATGAGCAAATAAAGGCTCATTCAAAGTATATGTTTTTAACTTGTCTAATTGGTTCGGCATCACGGCTTTAACAAAGTTATAGGCTTCGTTATAAGCTTGTTCAGAATCAATTAAAATTTCTGCAACATCATCACGTAAATAGTCGCGAATTGCACGAGTAACTACACCAGCTTCCTGATGAACCAACATTGGAGAAGGTCCAGAATTTGCTGTACTTTGGATGCGTGCCCAAAGATCGAGAAGGTGCTGAAGATCAAGTTGCAGCTCTTCTTGTGAGCGACCAATCCCTGCAGTACGTACAATCACGCTCATACCACGAGGTACATTTAAAGACGCCAACATTTCTTTCAATTCTTCACGAACTGAACCAGAAATTTGACGACTAATACCACCACCTTTCGGGTTGTTTGGCATTAAGACCAAGTAACGACCAGCAAGGGAAATAAAAGTTGAGAGAGCAGCGCCTTTGTTGCCACGTTCCTCTTTTTCAACTTGAACTAAAAGCTCAGTACCTTCAGTGATTAACTCACGAATGTTTGAAGTTTGACGAGGGTCAGCTTTGTAATATGAGTTTGCGATTTCACGCATTGAAAGGAAGCCTTGACGGCCTGCACCATATTCTACAAACACAGCTTCAAGAGATGGCTCAACGCGAGTCACATGACCTTTGTAGATATTGGCTTTCTTTTGTTCACGAGTACGATTTTCTAAATCGAAATCGTAAAGACGGTGACCAGTGATGAGTGCAACGCGAACTTCTTCGGCATGTGTTGCATTGATCAACATACGTTTCATGGGTGTAACACCTAATAGTGATACACAAGCAAAAACATCGCGATTTACGTAGCGAACATCAACCCGCATGGATCAATTCCTAGATCACCATAATCAGTTTGATCTAAGTGTATTACCGGCCTTTATTGATGGGCTTCGGTATTTTGATTCACGTATTGATGATGGCAATACGGCTTTAATCCTGTCACTGATTAAAGAAGCCTGAACATTCACTGGCGGACTAACGGTGCATTGGATGTTCGTTACTTTCACTGTCACATTGCTCGAAGATCATCTCTTCAATTTTTTGATAGAGTGTCTTGATACGGAATTATCGTCGTATCTTTACAAATTGTGCAGATCCAATGCATCTAACGTTATAGCCTGAATGAGAAATCAGGTTGCGACTATTCTGATGTGTATCAGTTAACGTTTAAAAACCAACATAATTGTTGGCGACATATTTTTTTAAACAAACTGATTTATGTGCAAAAGCACAATTAAACGCAACAGTTTGTCTTTTTGCCGATATAATAAGCCTTCGGCGTTGGCATATTCTTTTGGGACCATTCCGAGTTTATGCTAAACAAAAATTTAGTTTGAATTTCAAAATTTTGAAATCTCTAAACAAATGTTCACTTACGGCGGTATCCGTGCGCTGACTATAGCAAACCTTAGATCATCTGCCTATGGGCTACACAGACATTTCTAGTCAATTGGGTAGTCTAAATGATCAGTTTTTAATCGAATTTAGTATTTTTTTAGGTCAACGTAACTGTATGAATTCTACGCAAGAATGGCAAAGCGTCACTTGGTTTGAAGTGGATGAGCACCAATTGGGGCAACGCATCGACAATTTTCTATTCGCTCGTCTTAAAGGAGTACCGAAAAGTCGAATCTATCGTTTAATTCGTGAAGGTCAGGTGCGGGTCAACAAAAAGCGTGTGAAAGCGGAAACCAAATTAAATATTGGTGATCAAATCCGTGTTGCACCGATTCGTTATGAACAAAAAGATGAATCTCAAGCTCCAGTATCAGACAAAGTCGCGCAGGGCTTGTTAAGCCGTGTGGTTTATGAAGATGAAGGTCTTTTAGTGGTGAACAAACCTTCTGGGATTGCGGTGCACGGTGGAAGTGGTGTGGCGTATGGCTTAATTGAAGGCTTACGCGCAGCGACAGGGAAAAAATATTTAGAACTGATCCATCGTATTGACCGAGATACTTCAGGCTTGGTGATGATTTCTAAAAAGCGTAGCGTATTAAAAACACTTCAAGATATGCTTCGTGAACACAAGATTCAAAAAACTTATGCTGCTGTGGTGAAAGGCCAAGTAACACTAGATTCCCAATTAATCGATGCACCATTACATCGCTATGAGTTAGCCAATGGTGAACGTCGAGTGCGTGTATCTAAAGAAGGAAAGCCTTCAAAAACCCAATGGAAGGTAGCAGAACGCTTTATGCATGCATCACTCGTGTATGCATCACCGCTTTCTGGTCGTACACATCAAATTCGCGTACATGGACTCAGTATTGGTCATCCCTTGGTGGGTGATGAAAAGTACGGGCATGAGACGGAATATCGTGGACCTAAACCACGTCGTTTATGTTTACACGCAATGCGCTTAGAGATTCCTGGATATCCAGTAATTGAAGCACCATTGCCTGAGGATATGCAAAGCCTGGTTGCACAACTTCGCGCACAAAAAGCGGATAAACCTGTAGTGCAGTCTCAACAAGACTGATTGCGTCTCAGTGGTTGTGTAAGGATTGAATCATTGTGTCATGACGAGGTCATGCAACGATGAGATCTTAATATGTCAATATGATATTTAAATGGCATCTACCCGATCAAAATTAGGATACAAAATATGACATCAGCGGTAAAACTCATTATTTTTGATTGGGATGGCACCTTATTTGATTCAGTGGGTCAAATTGTTGAAAGTTTAAAATTTGCCGCCAAACAATTTAATCAACCTTTGACTGATGAGGATGCTAAAAGCATTATTGGCTTAGGATTACCTGAAGTAGCGCAGGTTTTATTTCCTCAGGTTCCTGATTTACACGAGGCAATTTTACAGTCTTATTCAGCGCATTATGTTGAGCACTCGAAACATGATCGTTGGTTTGATGGTGTGGCTGCAATGTTGCATGATCTCAAAGAGTCAGGTATTCATTTGGCTGTTGCGACAGGAAAAAGTCGTAAGGGGCTAGATCGAGTACTGGGGCAAACTCAGAGTGTGAGTTTGTTTTCAGCGACACGTGCAGCCAGTGAAACAAAATCAAAACCAGATCCGTTGATGTTGGCTGAAATTTTAGCCGAAACTGGTTTTAATGCAGATCAAGCGATAATGGTAGGAGATACTTCATACGATCTTGAAATGGCATTGAATATTCGTATGCCAAGTGTAGGGGTGACGTATGGCGTTCATGTACCTGAGGTACTACAGCAATATCATCCACTTGCGGTCGTGGATTCCATTGATGAATTACATCAACTTTTAAAAAATTTGATTAATCAGTCAGTTGCTTGCTAAATCACATCGATAAAAAACCCGCTCAATTCAGCGGGTTTTTTATTCACGTTGAACTTTGATTAAAGTCTAAATAAAAGACTTTTGAAAGTAACTCCATAAATTTTTGCACAGCAATACCAGTGGCATTCTTGCGATAACTTACAAAGAGATCAAGCGAAGGTAGCTCTACATCGAGTGGACGAGTCACACTATTTTCCAAGAGAAGTGGCATAATATAGCCAGGAAGAATCGTACACCCTAAGCCAATACCAATAGAGTTAATGTTAAACAAGATATTGTCAGCTTTTTGAACAATTTTAAAAGAAACGCCATTTTGTTCAGCAAAGCCTAAAATGGTGTCATGCAGGGTCTTAGATTGCTCATCTGAAGGGATCACAAAATCAATGCCATCAAGCGCTTTTACAGGAATACGATCGTACTTTGCCAAAGGGTGATCTTTAGGCAGAATAAAAACTAAAGGCTCACGGAGTACAAAGCGACTCTCGATCTCTTCAGAATCTAAACGTTGACGAGTAAAAGTAATGTCCAATTCACCTTTCTTTATGCCTTTGAATTGCTCAATATTATTTAAGCTTTGTAATTCAATTTTTAATTCGGGATTTTGAACACGTAAGTTAGGTAATACATAAGGAAAGATTTTCATTTCTGCAACTGGCACAAAACCAATGCGTAGCATTTTTTGTTTTGCTTTAGACACTTGGCGCGCCATATTAATTGCTTTTTCTGCTTGAGCAATGGTGAGTCTCGCCTGTTCCAGAAACACAGCGCCTTCTTCGGTCAATTCAACTTTTCGTTTGGTTCGATTTAGTAAACGCACACCAACATCTTCTTCTAAATCTTTGATTTGTTGGCTGAGTGAAGGCTGTGCTGTGTAGAGCTTAAGTGCAGCTTTGCTAAAATTAAGCTCTTCTGCAACTGTAATAAAATAGCGCAAATGCCGTAATTCCATATAGCCTTCCAGAGAATAATCTAAAAAATGTCTTAATGTTGCTAAAGATGAGTATAAGTGAAATTGATCAATAAGTAGATGTATTTTGGTATTTAGTTAGTGAATGAAGCATTTTTTTGTATTTTAAAATTTACATGCATTTAATTTCTTACTTAGATAGAAATTTTAGATTTCAAGATCGAACTCTCATCGTGAATGAGTGACTGATTTGTATAGGTTTAGAAAAGATTGTATCTATTAAAGTTGAAACCAATTGTTTCGGCTTTAAGTCTATGAAAAATAATAATGTAGAGAAAAGTACGTTGAAGCTTTGGGAGATCAGTTGTTCAGTGTTAAATCACATCCTAAACAAAATTTAACTTCCTCTATTTAAGATTTCTGTGGGTGATTAAAAAAACATCAAAAATCAGAAAAAAACAACAAAATCATAAACAAAAAGAAAGTCTGAGTTGTATATGATGAATAATAGAGGGATGATTGGTGTTCTATTTCACAATTTATTGATGAAATTATAACCACTTCATGGGAATTGAGATTGATGTTGTCTTAAATGAAACACGAACAGTGTATCTTTTAAAAACATAATTTAAAAATGCGAATAGATGATGAACATAATCTATTTATATAACTGAATAATCAACTATTTCAAAATCGCTTCGGTTTAAGGTGCTTACATTTATTATGTCTAATTTGACTGATATTCCAACGACGACTTCGAGTAATCCAGAGTCTACACTTGTTGTTGGACGGAAGCCGCAAGATTCTAATCTGCACTATCAACTAAAGACTGAAGATTGTATTCGGCATGTGTGGTTTAAACCAAAACTTAAATTGGTTTCACTGGATCACCATAATGGGCAAAGATTCGTTAATCAGGAACCACGTCCTGCACAGCTCAACCAATGGAATTTATATAAATGGTTGATGGCTCGTAAAAGCTTTACCTGGCAAGGTGATTTCACGAAAGAGCAACAGGACTTTATTCAAACCAAACGTGCTAAGCCTGAGGCCCGTCCGCATGCAGATTTAGAAGATTGGCAAGTATGGTTTGTTGGTCATGCTACGGTTTTAATTCAAATTGGTCCATATAACTTCTTAACCGACCCTGTATGGGCGGATTATGTAAGCCCAAAGCACGGGAGTGGACCGAAACGTGTTATCCCTGCAGGGATTGCACTTGAAGATTTACCACAGATTCACGCAGTATTACTCAGTCATAATCACTATGATCATATGGATTTAGCGAGTTTGAATTGGCTACATCAAAAATTTGCTATGCCGATCTATACAGGTCTAGGAAATGCAGCCTATTTGCCGAAAGCATTTCATGTGATTGAGATGGATTGGTGGCAGTCTGCCTTATTCAAAGATTTTAAAATTGTCTACACGCCTGCCCAACATGGTTCTGGTCGAGGGCTTCGTGATCAAAACCTTGCATTATGGGGTGGTTTTTCAATTTTATCTGAGCATGGTCATTGTTACTTTGCTGGTGATACAGGCTATGCACAACATTTTAAAGAGATTCACCAGCGCTTAGGTGCACCAAGGATTGCTTTACTGCCAATCGGTGCATATGAACCAAGAGTATTGATGCAATATCTACATATGAATCCTGCTGATGCATTCCAAGCACATAAAGATTTACACGCAAAACGTTCACTAGCGATTCACTATCGTACTTTTCAGTTAACAGATGAAGATCGAAATCAACCTGAGTTGGATCTGCACCAAGCGATGAAAAATGCATCTAAATTTATCAGTCCGTTTTATTGTATTCGGGAAGGTAAAAAACTAATTGTTTGAATAAAAAAAACCGCTGATAACAGCGGTTTTTTTATGGAGATATTAATTAAAGTAAGCCAGGATTTCCTTGTGCTGGGTCAGTTGCACGTGCAGCCTGTGCATCAGCTACGGTCATGCCTAATGCTTTTGCAACACCCTCGCCATATGCTGGGTCACAAGCATAGCAGTTACGAATATGACGATACTTAATGAAATCTAATGCATCGCCCATTGCTGCGGCTGTATTGTCAAATAAAGCCTGTTTTTGCTGATCATTCATGAGATTGAATAATGCGCGTGGTTGACTGAAATAGTCATTATCATCTTCGCGGTAATCCCAGAAATCTGCCGCACCAGAAATTTTTAATGGTGGCTCTTTATATTGTGGCTGTTCCTGCCATTGGCTGAAACTATTTGGTTCATAGTGTGGCAAAGCACCATAGTTACCATCAGTACGACCTTGACCATCGCGACGGTTTGAGTGAACAGGGCAACGCGGTGCATTCACTGGAATTTGATAATGGTTAACACCAACACGGTAGCGTGCAGCATCTGCATAGTTGAACAGACGTGCTTGAAGCATACGGTCAGGTGAGAAGCTGATGCCTGGCACTAAGTTACTTGGAGCAAAGGCAGCTTGTTCTACGTCTTGGAAGTAGTTTTCAGGGTTACGATTAAGTTCGAATTCACCGACTTCGATCAAAGGATAGTCCCCTTTAGGCCATACTTTGGTTAAGTCAAATGGGTGATATGGAACTTTCTCTGCATCTAACTCAGGCATGATTTGGACGTACATTTTCCATTTCGGGAAATCACCACGTTCAATCGCATCAAATAAGTCAGTTTGAGAACTTTCGCGATCTTTCGCAATAATCGCTTCAGCTTCTGCATCAGTTAAATTCTTAATGCCTTGTTGCGTGCGCATATGGAATTTAACCCAGAAGCGTTCGTTGTTGGCATTAATGAAACTGAAGGTATGGCTACCAAAACCATGCATGTGACGGTAACCATCTGGGATACCTCGGTCTGACATGACAATCGTCACTTGATGTAATGCTTCTGGAAGTAAAGTCCAAAAATCCCAGTTGTTGGTTGCACTACGTTTGTTGGTTTTAGGATCGCGTTTAACTGCTTTGTTTAAGTCAGGGAACTTACGCGCATCACGTAAGAAGAAAACTGGAGTGTTATTACCTACTAAATCCCAGTTACCTTCTTCAGTGTAGAATTTCATTGCGAAACCGCGGATATCACGTTCAGCATCTGCTGCACCACGTTCGCCAGCAACTGTAGAGAAGCGCACAAAAATATCGGTTTTTTTACCGATTTCAGAGAATAATTTAGCGCGAGTATATTGCGTAATATCATGGGTAACAGTGAAGGTACCAAATGCCCCAGAACCTTTCGCGTGCATACGACGCTCAGGAATCACTTCACGAACGAAGTTGCCTAATTTTTCATTCAGCCATAAATCTTGTGCAAGTAAAGGACCACGTGCACCTGCTGTCATACTGTTTTGGTTGTCTACTACAGGAGCACCAGCATCAGTTGTTAAGTGGGTGACAGGACATTTTTTTGAGTCATCGCTCATATTCATTCTCCATTTATAATATATGCCTTTCTTGATGGTTGGCTGAGCATTCACTTTTATAAGTTCTAGCGCCTCCAATATCAGAGACATGAACGGTTTTGTTCGATCATTCTAAAGCAACATTGTGACAAGAATGTGTGTTTTATTGAGTTTACAAATTCATCATAAATCATGATGCGTTCAATTGGAGTGTTTAATTTGTAAATAAAATTCCAATTACCCTCATATAAATTAAGGGTTTATTTGAATATTCACCAATAGAATATTTGGTTCAAGTTAAAAGGATTTAACGATGATTTACAGTAAGGTTTTGGTTGTGTAATTTTTGGATATGAATCATAAGTTTGGTTGTTTAAGTGTTTGAATCTTACTGTCATGAAGCATTGCATGATTACTTCATGACGGCGATTAACTTAAGAATCTTTGTTAAACATCAAGCACAATGATTGGTGAGCGAGCCACAGTGTTGCATAGGGTAATGCGATGTTGAATAGTGGATGAATTAACTTCTAATTGAGTTTGACCTTCCAATTTAGTGCATACACAGGCTTTGCATAAACCTTGTCGACAACCGCTTGGCAGTTTTAGTCCAGCCCAACGCGCGGCTTCAAGTAAAGTGACATTCCCTTCAATATCGATACTTTTATTACTCTTTTTGAAAATCACTCGACGTGTAACCCCATCAGACTCAAAACTGAGAGGAGCAGGTTTAAAATTTTCTGTGTGAAATGCTGCTGCTTTAATGCCTGCTTGAATAAGTTGTTGGCGAGCAGAATCGATTAATGCTTGAGGGGCGCAGGCATATACGTGTTGGCATTTAAAATCTCGAATATAAGGTTGGAAAATTTCAAGACTAAAACGTCCTTGTCGTAAATCAGATGTCGACTCGTTCTGAACTTTGGAGCAGATGAAGTGAACATTCAAATTCGAATGCCCCGCGATTTGACGAATCTCATTTTCAAACAAAATAGAGTTTTCATCGTGGTTAAAGTAAAACAAATGAGCTTCAGCTTTACTTTCGATACGCTGATATTTTCTTAACATACTTAAAATTGGTGTAATACCGACTCCTGCTGCGATAAAGATTAACTTCGGCGGGAGGGTGTCTAAAACAAAATCAGGTGTAGATTGTGGTGGACTTACAATCGTCACCTCTGTATTTACAGGAACATGATCATGAATATAGTGAGAAACGATGCCCGCAGGTGTACGTTTCACTGCTATTTCAAAATAGCCATCTGCGCTTTGGCTTTCATGCAATAAGCTGTATTGACGAATATAAGTTTGCCCATTTATTTCAAAGCTTAATGAAATAAATGCACCTGCCTGCCATTTTAAATGTTCCCAGCCTTGAGGCTTGCTCATTTTGAGTGTTTTGACTTGACCATTAAGCTGTATTTCGACTTGTATAACTTTTGCCGACGCATTATAGAACTGTGGCTTGTGTAAATATGTCATGGTTGAGGGTGGCTGATATTGAATTCCTCGTTTGATACGTTTTAATAATTCTTTTGGTCGAATGAGTAATTTGAAAGGGTTATTTTTTTCTTGATTACCAAAAGGTAGAGTCCTTTTAATGAGGCTGAGCGGTATCGCTGGAATCAGCTTTTCCATGGGTGAATTGTGATAAGGCAAATGATATTTTTCACAAATACTACGTACTACAGCTTTGATTTGTCTTTGACGATTACATGCTAAATCTGGAAATAAATGATGCTCAAGATGTGTATCTAATCCGCCATAAAAGATTTCAAATGGAGGTGGATTTGGATACGGGACCTCATCATCAAGGATTTTTTTGAGAAACTGATCCAGCGGTGCATATGGGATAAAATTGGTGGTACTTTTAATCTGTCGTATGAAATATTCTTCTTGCGTCTCATCAGGTCCAGGATCTGAATAAAGCTCCAAATTTTCAGCGTGATGTTCTAAGAAGAGGATATGAAGTAAAAAACCATAGCCTATCGTTGTTGTAAGATAATTTCCGATAAAAACAGGTAATTTTTTTGACCATTTTGCAGCGACTGGTGCTTCAATAAACTGTTTTTGAGCATGAGCTTTTATGAGACGAAATGATTGAGTAAAGGTTTCTTTGGAAAGGATTTTTCGACCTTCTGTACGTGCTGCTGATGTGGCTGTATAGAGTGTGAAATAGTAGGATGGAGTGATCATCAGCGCACTGTAAATCAGCAATTGAACACTGTGATGCCCATACCAGCTTTGACCTGCCAAGCTTCTTAAAAAGGAATACCCTAAATCATGATCTTTGCCAACGATGTTGGTAAATGGATGATGATTTTGATGATGCATGACGCGCCATTCACGAGGATCAGTCACAAAGTCCCATACCCAGCGTTCTGAGTGAAACTCGGTTGCTTGGGGGAGGTGATCATAACTTCCGTGCATGATGTTATGACCGAGCTCTGAAAATTCGAGTAGGGTGTGTAAACAACCCAGAATAATGCCCCGTCCCCAAGATTCTAAACTTACACATTCACGAATAAGTTGATCACTGCGTAATTTTATAGCCTTTGAATATGCAGCAACATTTCGAATATGATCAATATCTTGGTCGTTCATCTCGGCTTTGGTTTTTTGATATAACGCCGTGAGTTCATTGACCAGGCTTTGCTGTTCCTCAGCAAGATTGGTATACATGTTCATAAAAAATTCCATTTTCTTTTTTTATGAATATAAGAGATTGAATTCACTTGTAGAATGATAATTAAACAGTTAAATTTGACATTAGATGACAAATAAAAACGCGAATAATGATGCTTAATTCATGGAAGTTTTTAAGGGAAGCGAATACAGCTCGGGTACTATGTCATGTTGCTGAAAACTACGGTATTACTTTTGAGCAATGCCTAGAAAATACACAACTGACGAAACAGGATCTTTATCGAGAAAATTTTGAAATCCAAGAGCGAAATGAATTACAGATCATTAGAAATATTCTGAATCTAATCTCTGATGAACATCCCATTGCGCTGGAAGCTGGGCTTCGACATCACACCACCACATTAGGGGCTTGGGGATTTGCAATTTTAAGTAGTGCCAATGTCAGAGAAGCGTTGTTGATTGCGATACGTTATCTGAAATTAGGCGCAATTTTTTCTGATGTGGCTTTGCAAGAAGATGGTGAATTTACACATTTAAATTTATTTCATCATGACCTAAGTGCTGATATGCAATTATTTATTTTAGAAAGAGATATTGCGACCATCATCACACTTCAAAATGACATTCTTGGTGCTCAATTACCATTTCAGATAGATTTAGCGATGACCAAGCCTTGCTATGCAAATCAGATAGAAGAATTAACTGGTTATCCTATTTTTTATGAGAAACCACAAAGTCGAATCACGATTCAATCTGAATTGTTGCTTACCCCATTGCGTCAAGCTGATGACTTCACTTTTATGCGTTACCAAAAAGAGTGTGAGCATGTATTTCGACGCCGAAAAAGCTTAGGGGACTATAGTAAAAAAATACGCGAGTTTTTATTAAAGAATGCATCACAAATGCCGACGATTGAAGATATATCCAAAGCTTTAGCTGTCAATATTCGTACCATTCAGCGCAATTTAGCCAATGAAGGGATTACGTTTCACCAATTGGTTAAAAATTTACGTGAGGATTTGGCAGATGATTTGTTGCTGGGTACTGATCTTACAATTGATCAAATTTCTGAACGGTTGGGTTATGCGGAAGTATCTGTTTTTTCTAGAGCATTCAAGCGCTGTAAGGGTATGCCACCAGCAAAATATCGAAAGATGATGCAACAATAGCAGAACACAATACTGAGATCATATTAAGACGTTAATAAAAATTTAATGACAATTCAGGTCATCATTTGCACTAGATAATCTACTTTCAAAAGCTATACTCGATAATATAAATAATGAAGTTATAGATAAAAATTCCAAAGAGGGTGCGTTTATGTCGGCATGGATGACACATCAAATACATAATCAATTTGATGAGCTTCAAGATTACAATCTATATACAACAGATCCAATCTTACAAGAAATCTTACAGCGTTATGGCAGTAGAAACTCAGTCCATTTAAGTGAATTTGGAGCAGTCGTAGGTTGTGAAAGCTTTTATCACCATGCTGATCTTGCCAATAAACATCCTCCTATTTTACATAGTTTTGATGCTCGAGGTAGACGGGCAGATTTTGTTGAATTTCATCCTTCATGGCACAAATGGATGGCGTTAAATCGTAAATATGCGGTTCATGCACATCCTTTTCTAAATTTCACTCAAGAATCTGGTTGGGTGGATTGGGCAGCAAAATTCTTCCTCAGTGGTCAAGTGGAGTGTGGAAACTTATGTCCAAACTCAATGACCTTGGGCAGCATTCCATTGATTCAAAAAGAACCTGAGCTGTGGAAAAAGCTAGGAGATAAACTTTTATCCACTGAATATGATGAACGCGATTTACCGATTGCTCAGAAAAAATCGATTTGGATTGGAATGGGCATGACTGAAAAGCAGGGTGGTTCTGATGTGCGTGCTAATGAAACGACAGCTGTTCCAGTTGGGCGGTCTGGAAGAGGACAAGCCTATTTACTAACTGGGCATAAATGGTTTTTTTCAGCACCTATGTGCGATGCACATTTGGTTGTTGCTAAAACTGAGCATGATGGATTGGCGTGTTTCTTTGTTCCGCGTTGGTTGGAAGATGGCACAAAAAATGCGATTCATATTCAACGACTCAAAGAGAAGGTTGGAAATCGCAGCAACTCCAGCTCTGAGGTCGAATTTAAAGAAGCTTGGGGCATTATGATGGGGGAGGCTGGACGCGGCATTCCAACGATTATTGAAATGGCGAATTATACCCGATTAACGTGTGCGGTAGGTTCAAGTGGCATTATGCGTCAGGCCCTAGTACAAAGCATTGCCTATACTCGTCAACGTCAAGCATTTGGTAAGAGACTCATTGAGCAGCCATTAATGCGGTCTGTGCTCACAGATCTTGCTTTAGAAACTGAAGCGGCAGTGCAGTTGAGTTTTCATTTGGCTCATTGTTATGAACATGACAGCGAACTTTGTTTGGCATGGAAACGTATCATGACACCAGCAGCAAAATTTTGGATCTGTAAAAGAGCAGTAGAAATGACTGGTGAAATGATGGAAGTCTTTGGTGGCAATGGCTACGTTGAACATGGCATCATGGCTCGTCTCTTTAAAGAAGCACCTGTGAACACCATTTGGGAAGGGTCAGGTAATGTCATGTGTCTCGATGTGCTTCGTGCTATTTCACGTGATCCTGAATCAATCGAGCATTTATTTAAAGATTTAGTATCTACTGCAAGTCAAGACAAAATACTTAATGAAGAGTTGCAGGGACTGTTTAGATTATTTCATCAGGAACCTGATTATTTACAATTTATGGGGAGAAGCTTAGTCAGTCGTTTGGTTGTGCTCTCTCAAGCAGTATTGTTGAAACGTTATGCGCCAGATTTTATTGCCAATGCTTTTATTGCGACACGTTATCAAAAATTTCATGGTCAAGTGGTGGGAATGCTTGATGCGCAAGATGTGGATGTAGACAAGATATTACAACGTGTACTAGCAAGTGCATAAAGATAAAGCAGTTTGGCTCAGTATAGTGATTGATTTAGTAGTTCTTTCAACTACATAAAGATCGCCCGAAGCACTGCTGTCACAGGTTTCGGGCTTTCAATGTGCAAGACATCATTTCTTGTTGATGATTTCCTTAAGGTCATTGTAAGGCATGTGCTTCAGCTAAACCTAAGCTCGTTAAATCAGGGTGAAATAACGATTCATTGGTCGCTTCCGCGAGTTCGATAATATAACCGGGCGCAAGTTCTAAACGACCTTGTGCACCCATAATATTTTCAGTCCGTTTTTGTAGGACTGGAATATTATTTTTCTCAGCTTTACGGTATACCGCTTCAATATCATCCACCACAAACATGATTTTGGTGTCTTGAATAAAATCAGGCAGGGTTGCTAACTTTTCAGGTTCAATCACCACCAGTGAGACATGTCCTAAAATAGACTTTAAACCTACAACCAGCAGGTTGTGATATTCAGCGAGACGGAACACGTATTCCACTTCGCCATCAAAAAAATCCAAGTAATTTCGAATGTATTGTTGTTCTTGGCCTGGTGCTAAAAACACACGTTCATATGGTCCTGAAATTAGATGTTCAGCAAAAACAGTATTTTGTAGATGACTCATGATCAATTCCTTCTTTTTAAAGTCTGAGTGGGGAGAGGGTTCAGCCATTGAATCGGCTGAACCTGTGGATTTATTCGTGAATGAAGTGTGGTTTAAGAGACGGTTGGTTTTTCCGCCAATGGCATACCGTTGAGGAGGTAACCTCCATCGGCAGCAACAACTTGTCCTGTGACGAAAGAGGCTTCATCTGAACTGAGCCATAGTGCAAGATGTGCGACTTCGAGTGGATCTGCACCGCGATGCATTGGGGTAGCTTCTCGAGAATGTTCCTCAAAGTTGGAAATAATGGTGGCAGTTTTATCAGTCATTGGAGTAATGGTATAGCCGGGTACCACGACATTCACCCGAATACCTAAACGTGCATACTCCATCGCCACGACTTTACTGAGACCAATCAATCCTGCTTTTGACGCGGCATAAGCTGCCAAATTCGAAGCGCCAGTTAAGCCACCAATGGATGATGTATTCACAATGGCGCCTTGATTACCTTTTTTCAGCATTAGGCGGACTTCTGCACGCATCAGTAAAAAATTACTGGTTAAATTGACTGAGATAATGTGATCCCAGTCTTTCTTTTCTGCATTGACAATCGGTGCGTGAACTCCCGAGATGCCTGCATTGTTAAACGCAATATCTAAATGACCATAATGTTGTTCAATATACGAAATTAATGATTCAACGTCTTGTTCATCACTGACATCGGCTTTAAAGAAATCAACCTTAAGCTGTGCAGCCTGTGCTTCTTGCTCCAGTGCTGCACCGGCTTTTTCATTACGTGCCACACCAATCACGGTTGCGCCACGTTTGGCATATTCCAAGGCTGCAGCTTTACCAATACCTGAACTGGCGCCTGTGACAAGCACGATCTTATTTTCAAATTGTTGAGTTTTCATTGTTCTTGTCCTATTTAAATTAAGCTATTAGAGAATGGGAGCTTTAAGCCTTTTCTAGGCCATTGAACCTCATATAAGCGACCTGTCGCTGAAGCTGTGATATAGGCTGTTTTCAAATCTGCACCACCAAAACAGATATTGGTCACTGTTGGGTCTTTTACGGGGACTTCCACAAAATCAATGATTTTACCTTCAGGGGAGATGGTGGTAATTCCGCCTTTTGGCATGGTTGCCACACTGACATTACCTTCCGCATCAACCGCCAGCGAGTCTAGGAAAGTAAAGTCACCTAAGCCGATCAGTAACTGTGCACCTTTTTTAAGATTGAGTTCACCAACGCCTGTGACTTCCCACCACCAAATGCGACCTGTAATGGTTTCTGCGATATAAACACGTGTGCCATCGGGTGAAAGACCTACACCATTTGGGGTGAACAAAGGACTAACCAAACGTTTCACTAAGGTTCCATCTAGTTGTCCATAACTTAGAGCCCCTAAATCCATATCATGTTCACGGCGCTGTCCATGATCAGTGAAATAAAAACCGCCCTGACCATCCATGATGAGATCGTTGGGTGCCAAAATTGGACCATCCTCATAACGGGTATATAAATCTTTCACCTCACCTGTTGCAGACACTGTCTGAATTCGCCCGCCAATGTAGTCTTGAGGCTGTGGGCCTGGGGCAATCAAACCCTCATGTTCTTCCCAAGACATTCCGCCGTTGTTGGCAATGTAAAGTGTATTGTTGGGCCCCAAGGCTGCGCCATTTGGTGCTCCTTGAACTTGCGCGAGCACCTGTTGTTCACCATTTGGATAGAGTCGTTTGAGCTGTTGGCTTTTCAGTTCAACCACGATTACTGAGCCATCGTTTAGTGCCACTGGACCTTCAGGAAAGGCCAAATCCTCAGCAAATACTTTAAATTCCATCTTGTGCTCCTGTATTTATTTTTGTCATGTTGTGCTGAGTGCATTGAATGGCTCAGCAATAGGAAGTTTTAAATTTGTTCATCAAAGATCAGCACGCTTTTACCACGAGTGTGACCATTCAAAATATCGTCATAGGCTTGAGCTGCTTGATGGAATGGGTACTGGCGACTCACCACCCAACTGAAACGACCATCAGCAACACGATCTACCACGTATTTCAAATTAGACGGTTTTTTCTTGACCCATACTGCTTGGATTTTGGAAGAGGACAGTTTGCGGCCAGCTGTTGATCCCATAAACCCGCCAGACTTCACTGTTGCTAAAGAGGCTTGAGTGGCTTCTTCATTTCCGGCTAAATCGATCGATGCATCAAAAGGTTCAGGGTGTAACGCCTTTAAACGCTCAATTAAACCATCGCCGTAGACCACAGGTGTTGCACCTAATTCTTTTAAATACTCCTGATTTTTCGCAGATGCAGTCGCGACAACATCAATGCCTTTTTCTTTGGCTAATTGAACAGTAATCGAACCAACACCGCCTGAGGCACCATGGATCAAGAGGGATTTCACTGGGCCCATTTCATCTAAAATGGTCATGGCGGTTTGAGCCACACCCGCTAAAGTCCCTGCGGTTGCCCAATCAAGATTTTGCGGTTTCGCCACTAAAAAATTAATCGGAACATCAATTACAGAAGCATGAGTGAATCCTGCACCAGAACCTAAGACTTCATCACCCACTTTCCATGGGCTCTGCTCACCGTTAATCTCTACAATCACCCCTGCATATTCAGTTCCAAAGGCTTGCGGCATTTGCGCATGCTTGAATTCACCTGTCATACGACGGGCATCAATTGGGTTAATTCCAGCTGCTTTGACTTGGATGCGTGCCATGCCTGCGGCTAAAGGAGGAAGTTGACTTTCAACGAATTCGAGAACATCAGCTTGTCCGTATTCTCTTGCAATCAAAATTGTACTTTTCATTTTCATATCCTTTTTATTTAAATCATATGGGAATATTTGAATTGTAGTCTGTACAAATATATTGAGAAGAGCTAAAAATAAGCATAATTATTCCAAAAATGATACAAGTAGAGCGATATGTTGGATTTAAACAGTTTGAGAGTATTTAGGGATGTGGTCAGTGCAGGCGGGTATTCAGCAGCACATCGGCAAACGGGTCAGTCTCGTGCCACGCTCAGTCGACATATTATGGAGTTAGAAGAGGCCTTGTCTTCACGGCTGATTGAACGGAGCACTCGCAGTTTTCGTTTAACGGAGCAAGGTCAGATACTCTATGAGCGTTGTATCGAGATTTTTGCGCAAGTCGATGATGCCGTGATGATGGTGGAGCATCTACAGCATGAACCGAATGGTTTGGTTCGGATTGCGATTCCGCCCTCGCTGTTGCATTTTCATCAGTTGGGCGATGAAATTTTGCGTTATATGGAGACTTATCCCAAAGTTAAAATCCATCTTGAAGTTTCAAATCGGGCAGTTGATGTCCACAATGAAAATGTTGATTTTGTGATTCGTGCGAGAACCAGTTTAGATTATCCATTGGACTATGTGCCTGTATTGTTGGCAAAAATGAATTTACTCATGGTGGCTCATCCGAAATGGCAAGATCAAGTTAATGGTCAACTTGATGAAATTTTAAAACATGTGCCTGTCATTGCATGGAAGGGCAATGGTGAATATGCCTATTGGCAACTCACGCATAAGATCACAGGTCAAACCATTCAGTATAAAACGCAACCCAAATTAATTGTGGATGATATGCAGATGATGCATCAAGCTGTATTGAAAGGTTTAGGAATCGCCATGATTCCTCAAGTCTACGTGCAGGAGGATTTGGCATTGGGACGATTGATTGAAGTTGGTGCCGAGTCTGAAGCAGTCCCAAGTTTGATCCATGCGGTGCATTTGGGTCAACGTGGCATGCGACCTGCGGTACGACATCTGTTAGATTGGTTAAAGCAAGTCACGCAGAATTTACGTTAATGGTATATAAATATTAGGACGTGGCTGACGCAGTCATTAGTTTATAAAGATACTTTGCGTACAATTCTCATTTTCATAATTAATAGTACATTGAGATTTTGAATGAGTATTACAAAAGAAAAGAATAATTGGCGACTAATATCAGTAGTTCTAACATGTACAATTTTTATAGGATTATATTATTTTTTTAAGGTTTATCCTCAGCAAACAGAACAATCAAGATTACAATTTGCGGAAAAAGTTCTGTCTGCGTTTTTTTGGATAGATATAGCTGATAGAAATCGTATTTATCAGGCTATATTTGATCAAGGTTTAATCCTAAATCCTGTCAATGATGAAATATTTATTAAAGATTTAAACAATTTAAGTATGCTTCATTCACAAAATGAAGGTAAAAGTCTCTTTAGTGTCTTAGAGCGCTATGTACAGTATTCTTCCAGTGATATGAGCAGTGTAAAAGCGCTTTGTTTACAAATGAAATTTGTAAAAGCCTATAGCCAAAAAATAATTGAACAAAATTACACAAGCCAAAGTTTATCTGAAATGCAGAGATCTAATGTAAGAAACTTAGAACTTATCCAACCTTGGCTCACAAATTTAGAATCTTTTGAACAGTTTTATAAGTCGAAAAAAATGATTGTAGATTGTTAAATTAAATCAACTTTAAAAATATCTGAAAAAGGTAATTCAATGCTTGTAAAATGTACAAAAAAGCGTAATATCGCTTTCCCATCATCTAGGGTGGTTAAACTGAAGGTAATATAAAATGGCAAAGAAAAAAGCATTGCCAGAGGTTGTGATTCACAACTTTGTGGCGAAACATATGCATGAGGTCAACAAAAGCCAAGTGTTTATAGATCGTAAGAAAGATGCAAAACGTGGCTACAGCAAGCACAAAAAAGGGAGATGTTCGAATGATTATCTCCCTTTTTTTATATGCCTAAACACGTGAAGGTTAGTCTGCTCCACCGATACTTCCACCGCAATCTATATCAACATGTGATGATAATTCGCTCATTTGGTGTTCAGAATTCATCGTTGAGTCATGACCTAGCGTATGATTTGAAATAGGTTTGTTAGGTGTTGAACTACTTTTTAATTTACTAATATATAAATGAAATAGAATTACCGAGATCGCTACGAACAACATGAAGATAAAAAAAGCCACTTGATCATGTTGTTACTCAGCTCTTTCTCTGCTTAAACCGAGATTCATATTAGGCATTTACAATACGATTCGATTTCACCATATCCGCTAAACCATGATGACGGAAATAATATTCCATCCAACTTTTTACAATGAGTGGATTATTCATTTTCACCACTTCATCTAAAAGCGTTTGCGCATCTATCATTGGAACATGACAAATTGCTTTACGGACTCTGAGAATATTGCTCGAACTCATTGAAAGTGTATTAAAGCCCATCGCCATCAGTAAAATTGCTGAGAGTGGATCGCCAGCCATTTCACCACAAATACTGACAGGTTTGTCATATTTATGACACTCTTGAACTAAGCGTTGCAATGCTCGAAGCACTGAGGGATGGAAGTGAGAATAAACACTCGATACACGTGGGTTATTACGGTCGACTGCCAACAAATATTGGATTAAATCATTCGAACCCACTGAGAAGAAATCAACTAATTCTGCAAACTCACCAATTTGAAGTAAAACACTAGGTACTTCCACCATGATGCCAATTTTAGGACGATTAATTTTAACTTGTTCTTCTTCCTGAACCGCAGCTAAGTCACGCTCAATAATATAAAGCGCTTCTTCTACTTCACTGACGCTGGTGATCATTGGCAGCAAAATATGCAAATTATTCAAGCCAACACTGGCTTTTAACATCGCACGAATTTGTGAAGAGAAAATCTCAGGATGATCCAAGGTAAAACGAATCCCTCTCCATCCTAATGCTGAGTTTTCTTCTTCTATTTCGAAATAAGGTAAATCTTTATCTGCACCAATATCCAAAGTACGCATCACGACTGGTTTATTGGCAAAGTGACTAAGTTGTTGACGGTAAATCGCTCGTTGCTCTTCTTCACCCGGGAAACGATCACGCAACATAAATGGAATTTCTGAACGATAGAGTCCGACACCTTTGGCACCACGTTGTACACCACGCACGACATCAATCATTAAACCTGTATTCACAAATAAGCGTACTGCAACACCATCAGGAGTGATGGCATCTTTGGTTTCATACTGTTTAAGATCTTTGGCTATTTGTTCTTCTTCTTTTTGGATGTCACGATAACGTTGACGTAAACGGCGTGGTGGATTGATAAATACACGTCCTTGATAGGCATCAACAATCATTTCCACATCATCAAGGGTAGTCACCGGAAGTTCGGTGACCCCAACGACTGTCGGTATACCCAAAGCACGTGCCACAATCACCATATGTGAATTGGCAGCCCCTTCAGACGTCACAATCGCTGCAATCTTATCGACAGGAAGTTCAACCAATGCTGCCGTACTGATTTCTTCACCCACAATGATACTGTCATTACTCAGTTCTCGGTGACTTAAATCATCTTCTTGAAGTGCTGCTAAAATGCGACGTCCAAGGTCTTTTAAGTCTGCAACACGTTCTCGTAAATAATCGTCTTCCATTTGTGCAAAGATTGCCACATGACGATCAATAACGTGTTTAACTGCACCTTGAGCCCAGTGACCATCACGGATTAACTCTTTGATTTCAGCAGGCAGGGCATTCTCATCCAACATTCTCAAGAATACGCTAAATAATGCACGTTCCTCAGACATCAAAGAATCTTGCATTTTTTCATCAAGTGATTGAATTTCTTTACGAACAGAATCAACCGCATGATCGAGTAATTCAAGCTCCTCACTGATATCTTCAGCTTCGCGGTCAGGTACTGAACCTAAATCTGCGGGTGGATAAAGAATAAGTGCACGACCTAATGCAATACCACCTGCACCTGATGATCCTTGAAATGTTTTATAGGTTGGAGAATTATTTGGCTTACGGAAAACATCGATATTTCCAACTGCATGCGCATGCGCGATAACGCCAGAAAGTTGTGCACAAAGTGTGACTAAAAACGATTCAGCAGCTTCGCTAAAGTCTTGTGGTTCAGTATTTTGAACCACGAGAACACCCATGACTTTTCGACGATACATGACAGGAACGCCAAGGAAAGAGTTATAAATCTCTTCACCCGTTTCTGGAAAATACGCGAAACGCTCATGCTTAAACGCATTCTCGATATTGACGATTTCCTCGCGTTGTCCAACGAGCCCGACCAAACCCTCACCCAATTGCAGTGAGACATTGCCAATAGATTCAGCATTTAAGCCTTTGGAAGCCATCAGAACGTAACGTTGGTTACGTTCATCAAGTAAATAAATAGAGCACACATCTACATGCATTGCTTCGGAAATTTGGTTGACCATAATTTCTAACGAATCATGCAAACTGACAGACGCATTGATTTCTTGGACAATGCGCCGTAAAGAGTCTAATTGCATGTTCGACATGTAGCGGTGCTCCTCTTAAAGGGATGTAATTATGGTGATTATTCAAATAGTCGAAATAAAAATCAAACATTTAAATTCAATGTTTAATATAAATCATGCTATGGCAGATGCATACACAATTCCAACATGGCACGACGGTAAACATCTTTTTTGAAGTTCACCACTTGGCCTAGTGGATACCAATAGCTGACCCATTGCCATTGATCAAACTCTGGCGGATCATTTAAGTTCAACTGAATATGATTCGTTGACGCGACTAATTTCAATAAAAACCATTTTTGCTTTTGTCCGATACACACAGGATCAGAATCTGATCTGATGTAGCGAAGTGGCAAACGATAATGTAACCAACCTTCGGTCTGAGCAATTATTTGGACGTGCTCCGGCAATAACCCGACTTCTTCACGGAGTTCCCTGAAAAGTGCCTGTTCTGGAGTTTCACCAAATTGGATGCCTCCTTGAGGAAATTGCCAAGCATTGTGACCAATGCGTTTTGCCCATAAAACTTGTCCAATATCATTTGCCAAAATGATCCCGACATTCGGTCGGAAACCTTCTGAGTCGATCATTTGGCACCTAAAATTTATTAAATTCGTTGACTTTGGGTTCGGGGGCATCCACTCTCTATGCCCAACTCGAAAAGTTCAAAGTAATAATGTTTTAAAATTGCTATGATCTTAACGAATTTCTATCGACTAGCGGAGATAGATTTACATTTTTTTTCTTAAATTTCAGTTTGAACGAGTAATTTCATGAAATTGGCGTTGTTTGATTTAGATCACACCTTGTTAAATACCGACTCTGACCATTCTTGGGGCGAGTTTTTAGTCAATGAAGGCTTAGTTGATCCAGTTCGACATCGCGCCATGAATGACAAATTTTATGAAGACTACAAAGCGGGACAACTTGATCCAATTGCCTACAACGAATTCGTATTTGAATTTTTAACGCAACATGACAATGAGTATTTGACCGACTTACATCAGCTTTTTATGCAAAAAGTTATTCGACCTCAAATGCGTCCTGAAGGTTACAAAGCGATTCAACGTCATCAAGATGCTGGGCATAAATTAGTAGGGATTACCGCAACATCAGATTTTATTACTGCACCTATTTTTCGTGAATTTGGTATTACAGAAATTATTGCAACCAATGCAGAAGTGGTTGATGGTAAATATACGGGTAAAGTCATTAATATTCCGTGTTATCAAAAAGGTAAATTGGCACGATTAGATCAATGGCTCGAGGGACGAGACGTTACTGAATCATGGGCATATTCAGACTCCATTAATGATCGATTCTTATTGGAATATGCGGATCATGCGATTGCAGTCAATCCAGATGAGCGTCTTGAAGTATTGGCTAAAGAGCAGGGTTGGGATATCCAAGACTGGTCCATTTAAGACAATTTTATTCTCAAAATTAAAAATTGCTAAAGCCATTGTATCAATGGCTTTTTTTCATTGATCAGCATTGAAATAACTTGAGATGAAATTCAGCATAAATTTACAGACGCTTTCATCCCTTAGTGATACCTTATGCGCAAACAACTAACTTAAAATTAATCAAAATCATAAGGAATACACGATGATAAATGCAGAGCCAAGAATGACCAACTTATTTGAGCAATTAGGATTGGATTCTAGCGAGCAAGCTATTGCAGAATTTATTGAAACACATCAGTTAGAAGCTGAAACCTTTTTGACTGAAGCAAGTTTTTGGTCTGAAGGTCAACGTCAATTTTTGAAAGAAAAATTATGTTCAGATGGTTCATGGGCATTAATTATCGATCAGCTCAATGAGTCTTTACATGAAGATTCATTGAAGAAAAAAGCTTAAGTAGCTCACTTGTCTTAAAAAGTAAAAAGTCATCTGATTAGATGACTTTTAAATATCGAGTGCTGAAATTATTTCATTAAATCAACCAATGCCTTGGCTGCCTTAGATTGGGTGCGTCCCGGATGCCAAACCATACCCAATTGACGCTGCATTTCTAAATTAATATCCAGTCTGACCAAGTCTTGATTGACTAAAGTACTTGGCAAGACAGACCAACCTAACCCAATAGAAGCCAACATGCGAATGGATTCAAGCGGATTATTGCTCATGGACACTTTAGGTTTTAATCCATTTTTTTCAAATTCTGCAAGGGTGATCTGCGCTGTATATGTTTGAGCTGCAGGTAATAAACTTGGGTACTGCATGAGATCTTCAAGGCTTAAATTTTTCATATTTGCCAATGGATGAAAAACTGCAGCAACGAAAACCAAAGGATCACTCCATAAAGGAACATATTTTAAACGTTCATCTAGGACAGGGGGTAAGGTTAAGAATGCCAGTTCAAGGTCACCGGCTAACACTTTTTCATGCGCTTGTTCTGAATCTACAAAATGCACATCTAATGTCACATCAGAATATTGCTGAACATAGCTTTTTAAATGTTGCGGTAAATGATGTAATCCAATGTGATGGCTGGTACCAACTTTAAGCTTTCCTTTAATCTGATTTTGGTCGTGGCTTAAGGTGTGATGAATATCACCTAGTTCATTTAACCAATTTTTAACTTTAGGAAGCAGGGAATGAGCCGCATGGGTGGCTTGTACACCTCGGCCAGCAGATTCAAATAATTTGACACCAAAATAATCTTCTAAACTATGAATACGTTTGGTGACAGCGGGCTGAGTGATAAATAGTTGATCAGCTGCCATAGAAATCGAACCCGTTTCCATGACTTTTATAAAAGCTTCAAAGGCAGCAAGATTCATAATTTAAACTCGGTTATGAAAATATTATTTAATTATAAAATAAATTTATATCTATTGCGAAGTAATTCTTCATAAACTGTTGCAAAAAAAGCCGCATAGTGCGGCTTAGATGAGGAGGATCACAGGTGAAACTATGCGACGATATTTTCTTCCTGTTGTATCGTTTTTTTCTCCCACACGCGTTCGTGAATGAAATAAGCCACGGCTTGTACAGTAGGCTCAAGTAAACTTAAAGTAATTGCCATCCAAATGCTGCCTGTGACAAGGTAGCCTACAATCATGGCTACCGTAATGTGCATAATGTAGTAGCTTAATGTTTTTTTGAACATGCGTTGATTATCTTCAACAAATTTTTGAATATGTGCCATGTGAACATCCTCAGTTGGTGGTGATCTTGGAGATGTTAAAATGATAAGCATTCTTATTTAATCTGTAAAAGCGAATATTAATTTTAAATTAATCGTTTTTATAGATGGTTTTTGTGTTTAAATTGATTCTAAAAAGTTTTTAAACTAATAAAAATGATAAATTAGATTTATGTGAATAGGCCGTTATAATCGTAATTAATGACAGAATTACCCAGTCCAGTGGAGCAAATCGACATGGCAGGCGAAACCCAAAAAGCAGAAACTCAAACAAAAAAAACGTTGTACGATAAATTGTGGGACGATCATTTAGTTAAACAACGCGATGATGGTTCTTCTTTACTTTATATCGACCGTCACTTGTTGCATGAAGTGACTTCTCCACAAGCTTTTGAAGGCTTGCAACTTGCAGGACGTAAACCTTGGCGTTTAAGTGCAAACGTGGCAACTCCTGACCATAACGTACCAACGTCTACGAAAGAGCGTTCTGAAGGGATTGCGGGGATCGAAGATGATACTTCACGTATCCAAGTGCAAACTTTAGATGATAACTGTAAAACATTTAATGTTGCACAGTTTGATATCAACGATGTCCGTCAAGGGATCGCACACGTTGTTGGACCTGAGCAAGGTTTAACTTTACCAGGTATGACGGTTGTTTGTGGTGACTCACATACAGCCACTCATGGTGCATTTGGTTGCTTGGCACATGGTATTGGGACATCAGAAGTTGAACATGTATTGGCAACGCAATGCTTAGTTCAAAAGAAAATGAAAAACATGTTGGTACGTGTTGACGGTAAATTAGGTCAAGGCGTAACACCAAAAGATGTGGTTTTAGCGATTATTGGTAAAATCGGTACAGCTGGTGGTACAGGTCATGCCATCGAATTTGGTGGTCAAGTGTTCCGTGATATGTCGATCGAAGGTCGTATGACGGTGTGTAACATGGCGATTGAAGGTGGTGCCCGTGTAGGTATGGTTGCTGTAGATGAGAAAACCATTGAATATGTGAAAAACCGTCCTTATGCACCGAAAGGTGAGCAGTGGGATGCAGCAGTAGAATATTGGAATACTTTACATTCTGATGAAGGTGCACACTTTGATACAGTTGTTGTATTACAAGGTGAAGAGATTGAGCCACAAGTGTCTTGGGGTACATCTCCTGAGATGGTGATTCCTGTATCTCAAGCAGTACCGACATTAGAACAAGCAAAAGATGATGTACAACGTAACGATTGGACACGTGCTTATCAATATATGGGCTTAACCGCGGGTCAAGCATTGTCTGATATTAAATTGGATCGCGTATTTATCGGTTCTTGCACCAACTCTCGTATTGAAGATATCCGTGCGGCAGCTGAAGTTGCAAAAGGCAAAAAAGTTGCAAGCACGATTAAGCAAGCGATGGTTGTTCCGGGTTCTGGCTTAGTCAAAGCACAAGCAGAAGCTGAAGGTTTAGATAAAATCTTAATTGAAGCTGGTTTTGAGTGGCGTGAGCCAGGTTGCTCAATGTGTTTAGCAATGAATGCAGACAAATTACAACCGGGTGAGCACTGTGCATCAACATCAAACCGTAACTTCGAAGGTCGTCAAGGTAATGGTGGTCGTACGCATTTAGTGAGCCCAGCGATGGCAGCAGCAGCGGCAATTGCAGGTCACTTTGTTGATGTACGTTCATTCTAAGAGGAGCAAACAACATGAAAAAATATACCGTTGAACAAGGTATCGTTGCACCTTTAGACCGTGCCAATGTCGATACAGATTTAATTATTCCAAAACAGTTCTTGAAATCAATTAAGCGTACAGGTTTCGGTGCGAATTTGTTTGATGAATTACGTTATTTAGATGAAGGCTACTTGGGTCAAGACAACTCAAAACGTCCTTTGAATCCAGACTTTGAGTTGAACAAACCGCGTTATCAAGGTGCTTCAATCTTGATTTCACGTGCCAACTTTGGTTGTGGTTCAAGCCGAGAACATGCGCCATGGGCTTTAGAAGAATATGGTTTTCGTACCGTAATCGCACCAAGCTATGCAGACATTTTCTACAACAACAGCTTTAAAAATGGCATGTTACCAGTGATCTTGTCTGAAGAGATTGTGGATCAATTATTCAAAGAGTGTGCAGCTCAAGAAGGTTATCAGTTAACGATTGATCTTGAAGCACAAGAAGTGCGTACGCCTACAGGCGAAGCATTTAAATTTGAAGTTGATCCATTCAGAAAGCACTGTTTGTTGAATGGTTTAGATGATATTGGTTTAACGTTACAAGCGGCAGAAGACATTCGTGCTTATGAGGAAAGAACTAAAGCTGTTCGCCCATGGGTATTCCAAGAAATCAAAGCGTAACTGATACTTAAAGCTATAGTGCTCTGATTCAAGTCTTGCTAATATCGGTGCAAAATTATTCTTTTAGTTTTGCGCCGTTTGGTGAGGTTGGGCACAAATGAAGGCAAAAGTTTTATTACGCTATGCGTTTTTCGGATTGTCTGTCGCCGTTTTATCCGCTTGTCAGACCGTAGACCGATTACAACTGAAAAAGATTAAAGAAACGCCTGAAACCAGAAATCATGCTTTGATTTATTGCTCAGGAACGCTGAATTGTGAGTTTGAAAGATTCGATGAGCATCCCATTGTTGATGCTCAATCTCGAAGATTAGATCAGCGTGCGATCAAGCAAGGTATCGTGCGATTAAATGCTGGCTCTTTGAAAGATCCGCAAGCCTTATATCTTTCAGTTCCTGCTGGACTGCATGAAGTGGTGGTTCGCTTTTATCCGATTTCAGAGGAAAAAGCAGAAACTATTAATGTCATCCATCGCTTCGAAGCAAAAAAAGATTACCGATTTGTAATGTTTAGAGATCGAAGCAGTGGGAAAAAAAGTTTACTTGATGCTTCTGCACCAGAGCCATTATGTGTTGACTTGTTGCAAGAGCAACAAACCATTCGTCGTTTCTGCAAACCCTATAATGTTCTCAATGGACTAGGTGAGTTTGTGGAACAAAAAAATTTAAAAACACGTTAGTTCATACTAACTTTATAAATGGAAAATCTCATGTCTAAACAAATCTTGATTTTAGCTGGTGACGGCATTGGTCCTGAAATTGTAAAAGCAGCTGAACAGGTCCTCACCCGTGTCAATGAAAAATTCAATCTAGATTTAACATGGGAACAAGGTTTATTGGGTGGCGCTGCAATTGATGCGCATGGTTCACCTTATCCAGAAGTTACCTCTGAACAAGCAAAAAAAGCAGATGCGATTTTGTTAGGTGCTGTTGGTGGTCCGAAGTGGGACAAAATTGAGCGCTCAATTCGTCCTGAGCGTGGTTTATTGAAATTACGTAGCGAACTTAACCTTTTCGCTAACTTGCGCCCAGCGATCTTGTATCCTCAATTGGCAGATGCTTCAAGTTTGAAACCTGAAATTGTTTCAGGCTTAGATATTTTAATTGTCCGTGAATTAACTGGTGGTATTTACTTCGGTCAACCACGTGGTATTCGCGAATTAGAGAATGGTGAGAAGCAAGGCTTTAATACCGACGTATATGCAGAGTCAGAAATCAAACGTATTGCTAAAGTGGCGTTTGAAATGGCGAAACTACGCGGTGGTAAAGTGTGTTCAGTGGATAAGGCAAATGTTCTTGAAGTCACTGAGCTTTGGAAACAAACAGTAACTCAGTTACATGCTGAACAGTATGCTGACATTAACTTGTCACATATGTACGTTGACAATGCAGCAATGCAATTGGTTCGTGCACCTAAACAATTTGATGTGATCGTAACAGGTAACTTGTTCGGTGATATCTTGTCTGATGAGGCTGCGATGTTGACTGGTTCAATCGGTATGTTGCCATCAGCTTCTTTAGATGAAAATGGTAAAGGGATGTATGAGCCTTGTCATGGTTCAGCACCAGATATCGCAGGTCAAAATATCGCAAACCCATTGGCAACAATTTTATCTGTTGCAATGATGCTTCGATATACGTTCCGTCAAGAAGCTGCAGCAAAAGCGATTGAAGATGCAGTAGGGAATGTTTTAGACCAAGGTTTACGTACAGCTGACATTATGTCTGAAGGCATGAAGAAGGTTGGGACAATTGAAATGGGTGAAGCAGTTGTTGCAGCGCTTAACTAATTTCAGTTGATTCATTCAAAACGCAGCCTATGAGCTGCGTTTTTTATTGCCGAGCTTTTGAAAGCGATATTGTTTTTTTAAACTAAAAACACTTGAGCAAGTCATTACGTTACCGTATGACTGACTTGCTGAAGCTGTCCATACAGGAATCATAAAACTATTTTCATCTCTCATCGAATTTCCCATTGGAATCGAGGTGTTGACTATACGTTCAAAGGTGAAAATGGATCGATCATCTCGAATCTCAAGATTGGGCTTCAGCTTAATGTTAAAAGAATTCAACTCGGTAGTTTCTCGGATATGTTGGATATCTTGTCCTACAAATTGTGAAACATAAGTATTCATATTTTTTTGTTCTGAAAATTTGCTGTTTGGCATGCCGTAAACAGGAAAAGTGTAAATATGCAGATGGGCAAAAAACACAATTTATTTAGTGCACGAAATAGTGGGGCAGTACGACGATTTTTTTGTGGTTGAGTGTGTATATGAGGATTGTTTTTATATTTGATTGAAAGTTAAGAATAAATAGTGAGTTTAATTATTCTATATATCTGAATTTATCTCTTATCACAAAGACAGGCGATTGATTTAGCTGAATGAACTTTCTATGCGATTCATAAAATAAAAGTACAAAAACAAAAAAGCCACTCAATGTGGCTTTTCGCTTACTAACACTTAGCGTGCACGGTAAGTAATGCGACCCTTAGATAAGTCATAAGGTGTCATTTCAACTTTAACACTGTCGCCAGTCAAAATACGAATATAGTGTTTACGCATTTTACCAGAAATGTGTGCAATTACTTCGTGACCGTTTTCTAAACGTACACGGAACATAGTATTAGGAAGCGTTTCGGTGACAACGCCTTCGAACTCGATAAGTTCCTCTTTATTGGCCATAGCCTACCTGATGATCAAATTGGAAAGGCGCAAATTATAGGCAAAATTTTAGAAAAAAACAAGGTTAAACCAAGTTCAGTCGGCGTTTCTATGGTCAAACTTGTCGAACAAACAAATAAAATTTTTAAACAAAAAAATGCTTAACTATGTTGTCAGTTTGGTCAATCGACTGTAATCTAATTCATAAGTTTTAAGTAAATATTAATAACATACAAGGAAGGGCACTGCGTGAGTCAGCTAACTGATGCTTCGGTTGTTCTACGATTAGGTTATCAAGCAATTCGTCGTGCTGGATTGCCCACAGAAGAAATTTTAACAAAAGCGGGTGTGGCCTTAAATCAAGTAGATCAAAATGCGCGTACGCCTTTAAGCGCGCAGTACGCTTTCTGGGTTGCTGCCGAAGAAGTCAGTAAAGATCCAGACATTGGTCTACATTTAGGTGAACATTTACCACTGTATCGTGGTCAAGTGATTGAACATCTTTTTATTTCATCTGAAAATTTTGGCGAAGGCCTGAAAAGGGCTTTAGCGTATCAACGTCTAATCAGTGATGCATTTCATGCCAAGTTGGTCATTGAAGATGATCGTTGCTACCTAACCAATGGTGAACAACCTTTCTCTGAAAACCTAGTCAATCGTCATTTTTCTGAGTGCGCGATTTCAGGCATTTTAAGATTCTTCAAATTTATTACTGAAGGTCGTTTTCAACCTATATATATCGATTTTAACTTTAGCGAGGGTGCTTCAGACGATGAGTATTTCCGTGTATATGAGTGCCCGGTAAGTTTAGGCCAAAAAGAAACGCGACTTTATTTTGATCCTGCAATTTTAGATTATGTACTTTGGCAAGCCGAGCCAGAATTACTTCAACTGCATGAGCAGTTGGCGATTGAAAAATTACAGGAGTTGGCTCGATACGATTTAGTGGGTGAGGTGCGCCGTGCTATTGGATCAACACTTGAGAGTGGAGAAACAACGCTAGAAACTGTGGCAGCTCAGTTGAATATTACCCCACGTCGTTTGAGAACACAGCTCAGTGAAGCTAATACAAGCTTCCAGCAAATTTTATCTGACTATCGTTGTCGTTTAGCTAAAAAACTTTTGGCAAATACCAATGAAAGCGTAGAGAGAATTGTCTATCTGACGGGTTTCTCGGAACCAAGTACGTTCTATCGGGCCTTTAAACGATGGACCAATGAGACACCTGTTGAATATCGTAAGCGTAAACAGCGCTAAAAAAGTCCCTTCTTATGAAGGGATTTTTTTCTATTTAATTCAAAATAAAAATCTATTCAGGCATGTTTAACCAATGAGGGCCTAGGGGTACTTTAGGCAAGTTAAACTCTTCAGGATAGTGTGCTTGGATAAAGTAAAGGCCGTCAGGTGGTGCTGTGATCCCTGCTGCTTTACGGTCTTCTGCTGCGAATATTTCATCGATATGGTCAATGCCGTACATCCCCTGACCAATTTCCAGTAAACAGCCCATAATATTGCGAACCATGTGATGTAAAAAACCATCTGCTTGGATGTCAAGAACAAGGTAAGCACCGTGTTTGATGAGTTTGCAATGGCTCACATGGCGTACAGGTTGGTTGGATTGACACGCAGCAGCTCGAAAACTTTCAAAGTTATGAGTACCCTCAAATTTTGAGGCTGCAGCAATCATTTTATCTACATCAAGTGGGTAATAAGCATGCGTTACTTGTTTGTGGAGTAAGGCAGGGCGCATGGGGCTGTTATAAACGACATAACGATAACGGCGAGCCTGCGCTTTAAAGCGTGCATGAAAATCACTATCCATTTCTTGAATCCATTGGATGGCAATATCTTTAGGGAGTGTACTGTTAGCCCCCATAAGCCAGCCACGAATTGGACGTATTGCATTTGTGTCAAAGTGAGCCACCATATTTGTGGCATGAACCCCCGCATCTGTTCGACCTGCACCATGCAAAATGATGGGTTCATCAGCAATTTTGCTCAACACTTTTTCCATGGTTTCTTGTACGCTCGGCACACCAGGTTGCTGTGTTTGCCAACCTCGATAACGAACGCCACTAAACTCAATTCCGATTGCAAAACGTGGCATTTGAACCTCTAATTTGATGAATCATACCAATGCTGTAACCATTGATCTGTGGAGGGGTATTGTAAATACATTTTTAGAATTTTGGCATAAAGATCGGCATCACTGAGTGTATCGTCGATCAAAATATCAGATGCTTTAATCCAACTGCTAATTGCATAGCGTTGATCTAATTCTCCAAACATGACCTGACTACTTAATACAATATGGCAGCCTAAGGCACGAAGCTGCTTCAAAATATCTGTGGTATCCGCATTAATTGCTAAATTACCGGTTCCATATGCTTGAAGTATGAGTACATGAGGCGGATTGTCGATAAAACGCGTTAAATGCTGATTGAATAATTTGATTTCAATGGGGCGAAGACTCAGATTCGCAATATTGAGTTGTGTCGAGCGTTCAATATGTTGCTCAGTAATGTCGACAAAAGAACTTGATATGGGCTTGATGACATTTGTAAATGCTTCACCACAAAATGCATTTAGTGCCGTGCGATGAGTCTTGACTGCAGTTCTGGCATGAAAAATTTGATGGTTAAAGCATAAGTAAACACCATCAGACACATTTTCCATATATTGGATGGCATGATTCAGATTATCTAAAGCATCGCTCGATGGATGCAAAGATGTCGCTGCATGATTGAGCAGAGGAAATTGGCTACCTGTGATAATGACTCGACACGTATCATGGAGAAATCGAGAAAGAATAGCCGCAGCATAACTCATGGTATCGGTACCATGAATGACAATAAAATTTTGAAATTGTTTAGCTTGCAATTGTTGAATTTTTTGGATTAACAGCAACCAATCACGCGCCGTACATGCACTACTGTCTTTAATCTCATGAGCCTGAACAAGCTCTATTGGATTTTGAACGGGCAAAATTTCTTTTAATTGCGGGAAAAAATCGGCAGCAGGCATAGGCGCTAAAGGTTCACCAACGCAACCAAATGTCCCACCCATATAGATTAAAGCTATTTTTGAACTCATAAAAAAAGCAGCCTGATTAGACTGCTTCATATTAAGATTAATTGGAATCAGATTCCATGCTCTCTCGGAGTTTTGCTGCACGCATTTTTTGTTCGTCATTGTAATGCGATTCATATTCCGTAATTAATTTTTCTGCTTCATCAAACGCACCAAATTTAATGTATTGATCCGCTAAATCTAAGTTAAGTTGAATTTCATCAACGTTGAGTAATTCAGGAAAACGTTGTACAAGAGGATCATCAGGACGATTCGGATTCATTTTTATCGCAGATGTTTCATGTGAATGACTCTTTTGCACATCCACGTTTTCATCTGATGAATTGAGGTCAAAATTAAACTCGTTTATCGGTTCAATTGAGCTTTCTATTGTAGATTTTGAATCAAGATTTTCCTCAAAGTCGAAAGTTACAAAATCTAAATTTTGATCATTCACGCTTTGTTCTGGAACTTTTGCTGAGCTAGATATTTCAGCATCAAAGTTAAAATCATCTGAAAGATCAAAAGTGAGTTCATCCTTAGATGTTGTTTGAGAATGAGGCTGTTCCGACTGATCTGAAAAGCTAAATTCCAATGGATCTATTTCAATATTCAGTTCTTGTGGATTTTTTTCTAATGGAGAAGAGCTCAGTGCTGAATGAGAGAGATCTGTTTTTTCAACCCATTCTTGACTTAAATCAAGTGTGAAGTCGAGATTTTGGATGGACTCATTTTCTGAAGCAAGGTTCTCAGCATCAGTTGAGTGCACTGATGCTGTTTGTGATTTATTTTCAGACTGAAAACTGGAGAAATCTAAATCAAACTCTAAGGGTGCGCGATCTTCAGTCGATTGATTGGTTGTTTCAGATTCAGTCTGTGTTTGAGCATTTGGCTCGAAAGTTAAATCTGTCGTTATAAATTCTAAAGGTGTTTGCTCTTTTGATGCAGGAGTCTTCTCATCATCTTGCTCGAATGGGTGTTGTGAGGTTGGTTGCGGTGTATCTTCCATAAAAAAATCGAGTTCAAAATGCTCGTTTTGCGATGGAGTCTGTTGTTCAGTTGCCTGCTGATTTTCAGCCTGATCAGAAGGGAGCTGGTCAATGATTTCTTCATTGGTTTTATTGAGCGTAAACTCTTCTGCTAAATCCAGCTGTTCTGAGCTAAATACAAAATGAGCAGTAGGTTCAGCAGAGACATGCTCAGTTTCTTCCTCAGGAGTGCTTTTCTTCTCTTTGGCTTGTAAGGGATGTGGGTATTGTTCTGTTTCAAACACAAATGTTGAGCTTTGAGAAGGAAGAGAAGATTGCTCTGTTGTCTCATTTGTTTCAGTGGGTGTGCTTTCCTGAGTGCTATGTTGTTCATCCTGTGATTTGATGAGATGATCAAAGGTTTGTTCTGATTGCACTGCAGGGATTTCAGTTATAAAACTGGTGCTATGAAACTGTGCAGCATGACGAGGCTGATTCTCGGTGTTCGATATATCCCGTGATTCTTTCGCAATTTCTTTATTCTGTTCCGCTTCTTTTGCAGCTTTAAGTTTGTCTTCAGCTTCATCCGCAATGTAATGTAATCCAGTGGAGCGTAAATAATTACTTAATTGTTTTAAAGCAAATTCATCATTCTGTAGGATGTGAATATCAATCAAATACGAGTAAAGCTCATGTTGTCTAGGATCACGATTCAATGCTTGATTGATTTTTGCTTCGGCTGACATATAGCTTTCTGATTGAATTAAGTATTCAATGCTGGCTTTAAGTTCATCAGCCACTGGTTCGGCACTTAAGTCTTGTGGTGCGCCATGACCGTGCTGTGAATAGGCTTGTTGTGGGGTGGAGCGAGTTTTAGGGCTTTTCTTAGCGCGTTTTACACTCACATTTTTTTTAGATTTTGTTGATCCTGTGTCACCATTTTTTTGATTATCCTCACGTTTTTTGAGCACCAGTGCGATTAACAGCAAGACGACAAATGGAATGACATACAACATAATTTTTCCCCTTCATTGAATTCAATGAATTTATTGCAAATCTAATACCTGAGTGCTCGAAATATTGGACTGTTTTTAATCTCGATTTTTTATATTCTCAGTTCATCATTATGCATCGATCAAGATGTTCGAAATAAGAAGTGATGAGATTGTAATTTAACTGTTTTTTGTATAGATGTCATAATATTTCCTTTCAAATAGCACTCCAAGCTCTAATCAATTCAAATTGCATAAAAAAAGCCGATCTAATCAGACCGGCTTTTTATTGAAGTGACTATTAAAAATTAAGCATTTTTATAGTCAATCAAGATGCGTAGCATACGGCGTAAAGGTTCAGCAGCACCCCAAAGTAATTGGTCACCAACAGTGAACGCGCCTAAATACTCTTTACCCATATTAAGTTTACGTAAACGACCTACTGGAACAGTAAGCGTGCCTGTTACTGCAACAGGTGTAAGATCAGTCATTGATGCTTCACGTGTGTTCGGCACAACTTTAGACCAGTCATTTGCACTTGCAATGATGTCTTCAATTTCATTTAAAGGAACATCTTTACGAAGTTTTAAAGTCAATGCTTGTGAGTGACAACGCATTGCACCAATACGTACACAGTGACCATCAATAGGTACAATTTGTGAATTACCAAGAATCTTATTGGTTTCAACTTGACCTTTCCATTCCTCTTTCGATTGACCGCTTTCAAGCTGTTTGTCGATATAAGGAATTAAAGAACCTGCTAAAGGTACACCGAAGTTTGCTGAAGGGAATCCTTCACCACGCTGTAATTCAGCAATTTTAGAGTCGATATCTAAAATTGGAGAACGTGGATCGTCTAATAGATCTTTTGTATTGTTATACAAATAGCCCATACCTGTGATGAGTTCACGCATGTTTTGCGCACCCGCACCAGAAGCAGCTTGGTAAGTCATTGAAGTCGCCCATTCAACAAGATTGTTTTGGAACAGACCACCAAGACCCATTAACATCAATGAAACAGTACAGTTACCGCCTACAAATGTTTTCGTACCTTTTACCAAACCGTCTTTGATCACATTCATGTTGACTGGATCTAATACGATGATTGCTTCATCGTCCATACGCAATGTAGATGCAGCGTCAATCCAGTAACCATTCCAACCATCAGCTTTCAACTTAGGGAAAACTTCAGTGGTATAATCACCACCTTGGCAGGTAATAATGACATCCATTTGCTTCAGACTATTAATGTCTGTCGCATCCATAAGTGCTGGGGCAGTTTTACCACCAAACGCAGGGGCTTCACCACCTGCATTACTGGTAGAGAAGTAGAATGGCTCAAAATGAGCGAAATCATTCTCTTCAACCATACGTTGCATAAGGACGGAACCAACCATCCCGCGCCAACCGACCAGACCTACTTTCATGTCACTTTGCCTCGGTGCGTTAAAATAAAAAAGGGGGTTCGAGTGTATCAAAAGAGTGTATAACTGCAAGTGGTACACAATCAAAACAGCAAATATATTGTGCAATATATCTTGTTTATGTTACATGCAAAACTAATATAAATTTATGAATCATCGAAAAATTAAGAATATATAAAGAGAATCGCTATGCTATGGATTGAGATACTGGCTGTTGTTGTGATTTGGTTAAGTTTTTGGTCTTTGATTCCGCGTGATGAGTGGTGGTTTCGAGGTGCCGATTTTCCAAGACTACAAATTTTAGCCCTAGGCTTTATCGCATTTATCCTCCTGTTGATTTGGGATGGGGAATGGGATTTAAGACGCCAAGTCATATTTGTTGGATTAATTGCTGCATTAGCATATCAATTGAAGATGGTTTTGCCTTATACCTTAATTTGGAAAAAACAGGTGAAACAGGTCCAACCAGATCAACTTGATCCATCAAAGCAAATCTCTTTAATTGTGTCGAATGTTTTAACACCAAATACAGAATATCATCGTTTGATTGAACAGATTCATCAGCATCAACCCGATATCGTATTGACGCTTGAAACAGACCAAACCTGGCAGAATGAACTTTCAGTCATCGAAGCGGATTATCCTTATCGTGTTCCAGTACCTTTAGATAATCTCTATGGAATGCATCTCTACAGTAAATTGGAATTGAGTGATACCGAAGTCAAATTCATACTGAGTAATGAGATTCCTTCTATTCATACCACAGTGAAATTGCGTTCTGGACAGCCAGTTCAATTATATTGTTTACATCCCAAACCGCCGAGTCCAACTGAAGCCAAAGACTCTACATTACGTGATGCTGAATTGTTGATTGTGGGTGATCAAATTAAAGACTTGGATGAAAGTTGCATTGTCATGGGAGATCTAAACGATGTGGCATGGTCTCGTACCACACGATTATTTCAACGTATCAGTGGTTTATTAGATCCGCGTGTTGGACGTCATTATGTCAATACCTTCCATGCGGACTATCCGCTATTACGATGGTCACTCGATCATGTATTCCACAGCACTGATTTTGCTTTGGTAAAAATGGAGCGATTACCGCATATTGGTTCGGATCACTTTCCTGTGTACGTTGTTTTACAAACTGGACGACAATTTGAGCAAGTACAGCAAGAATTAGAACAGACGGATGCTGATGAGCAAGAGGCTCAGGAGGCGATTCAAGAAGGTATTGCGAAAGCTGAGAAAGAAGAGAAACAAGTGACAGATGAAATTGCGCAAGATTATAAAGATGG
This sequence comes from Acinetobacter sp. ANC_7504, assembly GCF_056779995.1. NCBI lineage: Bacteria > Pseudomonadati > Pseudomonadota > Gammaproteobacteria > Moraxellales > Moraxellaceae > Acinetobacter > Acinetobacter sp. ANC_7504. Next base: position 166,526 of record NZ_JBWYIZ010000006.1, read on the forward strand.
CAAACAAGTGTGAATGGATGCGTGTAAGAAATTGCTTACAATAAATGTGTCTGTTGACCCATAGTCACGAAGCGAGCTTAAGCGTAATCTAAGCTTATCGGCACAGGGAGTGGGAATGGAATGATCCCAATATGGAAGACGACGCCGACGGAAAATCATCATGGAGATGATGTAGGAAAGGAAAGCCAATAAAACAATAATATGATTTTTGAAAAGCACAACCTCATCGACCCGAGTTTTACAGGATGTAGAACTCGGGTTTAGTTTATGGTGGATTTAAACGTTTATATGCATACAGGTCGAATGAATTAAATCTCGTTATTCAGCTCTAATCTTTTATTAATGCTATGATTTGCCAAAATGAAAATATTGAGCAGATGGGGTATGACTTTGTTTCTTAAAAATATGAAAGACATAACTACAAGCAAATCCTTCGCTTCAATCGTTGTGTTAAATGTACTAATGAACACCAGCGTATTTGCACAAGAAGCTGATGAAAAAATGATGGATGCGGTTGCATCTCAAAAACAGGTCGCGAACACTGAAGCTAAAGAAGCTAAAGAAGCTAAAGAAGCTAAAGAAGCTAAAGAAGCTAAAGAAGCTAAAGAAGCTAAAGAAGCTAAAGAAGCTAAAGAAGCTAAAG